>JBOFBL010000376.1:0-1917 GCA_051645545.1 Casimicrobium sp.
GTTTGTTGCGCAGCAATTTGCGTTGCAAGATCGTCACTATCGCACGCACTATTTGAACGCGGATTTTTGGGTGATCGAGTGGTGCGAAACGGGCGAATCGATGGGGCGACTCTATCGTTCGCAGCATGCCAGCGAACGATTGGATCGCTTGATGGAAATTTCGGTGCTACAAAGTTTTCGCGGACGTGGCATCGGAACGGCGCTCACGCAGCGCGTGTTACTCGATGCTGCAGCGCGCGATCACGATGTTGGCTTGGCGGTAGAGCCCAACAATCCGGCGAGGCGGCTCTACGAGCGATTGGGTTTTGTCGCGATTGATGACGGCGAGATTTATCGTGAGATGCGATGGTCTCGAAAACCTTGTTGAGCTGATCGCGAGAGATTACGCGAGGCGATTGAATACGGCGTGCAGCGTCGATCCATCGGCGCTCGCGGTCAGGAAGAGATTGCCAGCGCCGAGCGTTGCGTGTGAGACGGTGCAGGTTTCGCTACACGCGCCCAAGCTCGCCGCATTGCGCGCACGAAACACGAGATCGAACGAGCGTCCGCTTGCGCGCGCGATGTCGACGGCCGATTGGTGCGCGCGGCGTTGCAGTGCTGAGGGTTGCACATGCACGGCGATGAGGGTGACCTCGCTGCGTTCGCCGCAGGCGGTTGCCACTGAAAAATCGCTGTTAATCGCATCACGGAAGTCGCTCGCATTGAGCATGTCGAGACGATTGGATGTGTGCGCGGCCAACGCTGGCATTTCGATCGAGGCGACGGTAGCGCCAAGCGCGACGCTACGCAAAAAACCTCGGCGACTAGATTCGGTGTTCATTGATGCGACTTTCGACTTGGTGCGACAGGATGTAGCGGGAGCATAGCGCGCGCCGCAGATTTCGTACAGTGCTTGCGGTCGCGCGCGATTCGTCAGACAATTCGTATGAGACTATGGCTAGGATAGGGGGGGCAGTGTCAGAACCATTCATTGGCGAAGTCCGAATATTCGGTTTCGACTTCGCGCCTAGAAACTGGGCGCAGTGCAACGGCCAATTACTGTCGATCGCGCAGAACCAAGCGCTGTTTTCGTTACTCGGCGTCACCTATGGCGGCAATGGAACGACGAACTTCGCGCTCCCCAATTTGCAGGGGCGTGCCGCGATGGGAATCGGCGACCGCCAACAAGGGCTGACGGTCGGCACCGAAGCCGAAACGCTTACGTTGGCTCACCTGCCATCGCACACACACGAGCCTGCAGCGACAACATCGACCGCGAATGCCGCCGCACCAAGCGGTGCGGTGTTTGCGTCAAGCGCAACCGCGCCTTATCGAACGGGTGGCGTGACGGCTGTCGCACTCGATGCCAATACCGTGTCCATCGCCGGCGGGTCACAACCGCACAGCAATATGCAGCCATACACGGTACTTAATTGCTGCATCGCGCTGTCCGGCATTTTCCCATCGAGGCCCTAACAATGTCCGAAGCTTTCATCGGCGAAATTAGATTGGTTGGGTTTACCTACGCACCGCAGGGCTGGCTTTTCTGCGATGGTTCATTGGTACCTATCAGCAACTACGAGGCGTTGTTCTCACTCATTAGCACCACTTATGGCGGCGACGGGCAAACCACGTTTGCGCTACCCGATCTGCGCGGACGCACGCCGATTCATCAGGGAGCAGGACCAGGGCTCTCCAATCGAGTGATCGGTGGGATTGGCGGCGCAGAGCGCGTGACGCTCACCGCGCAACAATTGCCCGCGCATCGTCATGATGTCCTTGCTGTCGCTGGCGGAACACCCGTATCGAGCCCGCAAGCGGCGCGATTGGCCTCGGGTGGATTGAACGTCTACACGAATGCTGCGCAAACGACGTCAATGTCTGCGAGCGCGTTGGCGAGCACGGGTGGCAATCAGCCTCATGAGAACAGGCAGCCAA
>JBOFBL010000377.1:0-1237 GCA_051645545.1 Casimicrobium sp.
GCGGCGAGTAGCGTGAGTAATGTTCCGACTATCCATAGACTTCGGTCTGCGGAAAGCACGCGAGCTTCGTGTTTCATGACGCGCCAAAGAAGCGCCAAGGATGCGCTCATGCGATGTTCTTTCCTCTGCGGCGAATCGCCCAGCCTGCGAACGCGAGCGTAGCAAGCGTATGCAAGGCGAGCACAATGAGCGCGCGAGCGCTGTTCACCCAGCTCATCGCCGCATCCGGCGGCGTGTAGGTGAACGCTGGAATGCGATGCCAGAGTTCGTGTCCGGCTTGATAGTCGAAGTGACCGCCGCCGCGAACATCAGCGTGCTTCACCAAGTCTTCGCTAATCATGTCTTGCATGAGGCGGCGATGATCTTCAGCGGCCCGAGCGAAGTGGCGATGGGCTGCGAAGTCGGTGCCCGCAAAACTCATCGACACCGAGCGTAGCGCGAGCAAAGGCGCGACGAGTCCTGAAAGCTCTTGCGTGCGCTGCTGCGCCGCGTAGGAATCCCACAGCGCGCCAAAGTGTTTATCGGTCACGGCATACCCCGCTTGGTCGTCCAAACGCAGCGCCTGCCCCCAACGCGAGAGCGGCAGATCCGGCCCCCATCGTTTATCGGTGCCGAACTCGCGCTTCCATGTTGCCGTGTACGCTGCGTTGAGATCACCGTCAATCGAAGTTGCGAAGCTCGCACGCGATGGGCTTGGATGCAGTTCGCGAGCAACGTCGGCGACCGCTCGCGGTAGCAGCGTCGCGCCAATGATCCACAAGCCCAGTAGCCAGGCAATTGAGGCGCGCGAGGAATTCGCGAATGCCGATACACCAAGCACGATCGCCATCACGCCGCCGAGATAAATCGAATAAGAAAGCAGCAGGCCGAATGCTCGTGCAGAACCTTCGAAGAGGGTCGCATCCGATGCGACCGCGAAGACCAATGCAAACAACGCAGGTGAGAGAAGCGCGAGCGTCGCGATCGCGAGTGCCACGGCTTTGCCGAAAAACAATTGCCGCATCGTTACGCCGAGACTCAAGGTTTGACGCAGCGTTCCGTTCTCACGTTCCGCAGCGAACATATTGAACCCGAGAATGATGACTACGAGCGGCGCCAACACCTGCAACACCCACGCAATCGAAAGCGCGCCGAATCGCTGGAGACCCGTCGCATCTTGCGCGGGGCGAAAGCGCGGCTCGGTCTGACGATGAGCTTGCAGCCATTGCGTGCCACCGGCATACGGGGTGATGCCTGG
>JBOFBL010000378.1:0-2056 GCA_051645545.1 Casimicrobium sp.
AAAGTGCGGCGAAGCGACACGTACCGGTCACGCTCGAACTCGGCGGCAAATCGCCGCAGATTGTTTTCGGCGACGCGAACTTGGACGAAGCGGTGCCGACGATCATCAATGCGATTGTGCAAAACGCGGGGCAGACGTGTAGTGCGGGCTCGCGCTTGCTTGTGCAGAAGAGTGCGTATGAGCGTGTGATCGAACTCGTTGGCGCGCGTATGCGTACGCTGCGCGTCGGGCCTGCCGCGAGCGATCTCGACGTGGGCCCACTCATTCGTGCGACACAACTCGAACGTGTGAAGGGCTTTCTTGCGGACGCGACGAAAGCGGGGCTGCGCGTCGTCGGCGAAGGCACGATTGCGAGCGACGCGCCGACGACGGGTTTCTACGCGAAGCCAACCTTGATCGCAGACGTCTCACCGAACGCGCATCTCGCGCAAGACGAAGTATTTGGCCCCGTGCTCGCCGCGATGCCGTTCGACGACGAGGCTGATGCGATTCGCATTGCGAACGCAACACAGTACGGGCTCGTCGCGGGCATCTGGACGGAGAATGGCAGTCGCGCGTTGCGCATGGCCAAAGCAGTGAAAAGCGGTCAAGTGTTCATCAACAACTACGGCGCAGGCGGCGGCGTTGAATTGCCATTCGGTGGTGTGAAGTCCTCAGGCTATGGTCGCGAGAAAGGTTTCGAAGCGCTGTATGGATTCAGCGTGATGAAAACTATTGTTGTGAAACATGGCTAGCATTGAATCCTGACACCATTGTTCATCGCTGAATTTAATTGTGCGATGAAGGCTAAAATTAAACTTTTCGAAAACTAGTTAAATTGTCTGCATAGCCCAACACAATAGGGTTGTTAAATGCATAGCCAATAGCACCAATCACATTACTTTTCCAACATTCAAACCATGCGCCTACTCATCCAACGTGTTTCTGAAGCGAGCGTTCGCGTTGACGATCGCGTGACGGGCGAGATTGGCGCTGGTCTACTCGTGTTGATCGGCGTCACACACGGCGACAACGAAGCGATTGAAGATCGCATGGTCGAAAAACTCCTAAAGCTGCGCATCTTTTCCGACGACGAAGGCAAGATGAATAAGAGTGTCGTCGATGTCGGCGGCGACGTACTCGCCGTTTCGCAATTCACGCTCTACGCTGATGCGAAGAACGGCAATCGCCCGAGTTACACGAATGCCGCGCGCCCCGAACAGGCGTCGCCCGCGTTCGATCGTTTCGTTGCGAAGCTCGCGGCGAAACTCGGGAAACCAGTGCCAACGGGTGTGTTTGGCGCCGATATGAAAGCGAGCCTCGTCAATGACGGGCCCGTAACGATTTGGCTCGACAGCGACGAACTTTTTTAAGACGCATTAATGAATTTCAGAACAGAACTTGATCACATCGTAGTCGCCTGCAACACACTTGACGAAGGTCGCGCCTGGTGTCGCGAAGTGCTTGGCGTTGAAGCAACCGGAGGCGGCAAACATGCAAACGTCGGAACACACAACACGCTGCTCGGTCTAGCCGCACCGCACTACTTGGAGATCATCGCAATCGATCCCGAGGGCGCAACACCCGCGTTTCCGCGCTGGTTCGGACTCGATACTGAGGAAGTGAAAGCACTCATGCGCAACGAACCGCGCCTAATTGGTTGGGTCGCACGCGTTGCGCGATCGCAGGCGGCAACCGATGCGATTGATCAACTTGCAACGATTCCCGCAAACGCTGCAAACGTCGTGCGCCCTGCCGAACGCGGCGATTTTCGCTGGCGCTTCGCGTTCACGCGCGATGGCGCACGGCAACGCGGCGGTGTATTGCCTTACTTTATTCAATGGGATGTGCCTGTACATCCATGCGATCGTTTACCGGACGTGGGTGTCTCGCTCTCTTCGCTCGTACTCGGCGATCCCTCGCATGAAGAAGTAACGCAGGCACTGCAGGCGATGCAATTCGTCGACTCAAAAGTGCTCGTCGGGCAAAGCACGTCGCCGCATTTGATTGCGACACTGAATACGCCGAACGGCATCGCTGTTCTTGAGTAGTGTTTGCGGTGGCGTTGCACGTCACT
>JBOFBL010000379.1:0-5842 GCA_051645545.1 Casimicrobium sp.
AAGGATCGCACTCATGCAGATGCCCCGATGTGCGCGCAGCCGCGCTTCACGCACGTTTTAAGTTCGGTGAGTCGACCGTGAAAAAAATGCCCGGCACCGGGAAATACAGTAATTGGCAAGCCTTGTGGCCGCGCCCAGTTCATTACGTTTTCGAACGGCACAACGTCGTCCTCTTCGCCGTGGATCACAAGCGTTTCCTTCGGTACTTCGGGTAACTGAAAGCGCTCGTTGATGGCGGGACCGACGAACACGAGTTGCACCGGATTCGATTGCGTCATCAGGCGAGATTGCACGAACGTGCCAAACGAAAAACCTGCGGCCACAAGCGGCAAATGTTCACCCACCTGCGCACGCGCGTACGTGAGCGCCGCCGCCGCGTCGTCGGTTTCGCCGATGCCGTTATCAAAGGTGCCCTCGCTTTTTCCAACGCCGCGAAAGTTGAAACGCATCACAGAGAAATTCAATTCCTGAAACGCTTTAGCGAGCGTTTGCACGACTTTGTTGTCCATCGTGCCGCCATGCTGCGGGTGAGGATGACAGATGAGCGCAAGTGCGCGCGGCGTTTGCGGCGAAGTGAAAGCGATTTCGAGTTGACCGGCAGCGCCCGCGATCAGCTCGGTTTGCAGATTGAACATCAATCCATTTTATTTGTTAGCAGGCTTTGGTTTCCTATTTCCCGTTTTTTGCGGAAACACCGAAGCGAAGCAAGAGCACGAGGGTCGCGACCAAAGGCCAGAGCACAACAATGGTTCGCGTGAGCCCATTGAGATTGAGCAATTGACCGTAATGCCATTCGAAGAGCTTAATCGGTGCGCGCGCAGTCACCAGATCGGGCAGCAGGAAGGGGATGAACACACTCGACAACAGTGCGATGCCGGCAACGATCGATTTAGCAACGCGCGGCAACCAAAAGAGCACGAGTAACACGACTGCGCCGGCGGCAACACCGAGTGCGTGCCCTGGCCGCAACCAGGCTTCCCATCCAATCGGTGTGAGTAGCCATTGGGCAGCAAGCGTTTTCATGCCAACTGCTGTTGCTACGACAATGACGAGTGCAATGCCACCCAGCGCTCGCTTGCGCATGGTGAGATCGGTAAACAAACCGATGCCTACCAGTGCCGTAGCCGTTTGTGCGAGCTCAACCGCCACGACTACCGGATCGAAGGCGGTAGTAAAGCCTGGATGAAACGTGGCTGCGAAGAGCGGAATACCCGGATTGATTTGCACCAATAGCCAAATGCCGAGCAAAAGAATTTTCAGATCGCCCGTCGCCCCGCCGACAAACCATGCGTCGCGCCAACGTTGCAGCACGGCGAGTAAATTGTGCTGTTTAAGCAGTGGCGTTGCGATCGCTGCACCAATGCACGCGCCAAGTGCATTGGCAATCGTGTCGTAAATGCTTGACACGCGCGTTGGCAACCAGGTTTGCAGTAGCTCCACGGTGATCGAGAGCGCGAACGTGAACACGAGCATGCCCAGCCATCGACCGCGTGTAGTCCACGTCGGCGGAAACATGGCGTACAACGCGAAGCCGAGCGGCACGTAAGCGAGCGCGTTGAAGGTGAGATCGGCGCGAGTGACGTGGCGTGTGAGCTGCGTGAAAAAGCCAATTGCGTTTTCAGTCGATTGCCGCCAACCGGTGAACGGTTGCAGGCTCGCGTAGACAATCACGAAAACGCAAAAAAGCGCTACGTAGAACAAGAACTTCGAATGCGCACGTTCGCCCGTGTCCGACGCGTTTTTCTCGTGCGACACCGGAGAAGATTTCATGAGTGCTTGCAGCTAGAAATATGCATGATCGGCTTTGAAGCCAACCGGCACCATTGGATTTACATCGAGATACAACTTGATTTCCATGTCGCCGCCGCCTTCGAGTCCCTTGGCAAGACTTGCGTTAGCGGGGGCGTATTGCTCGGGGGAGAACACACGACGTGCAATCGCTTCGCCGCCGACGCCTTCGAGCGTGAGAATCAAACTTGGGAATGCGACCGCGTGCGTGCTCGTATTGCGCAAGGTTGCAGAGAACACATGCAGTCCTTTGTGCGCAGGATCCGCCGCAAGCTCGGAGCCCACAAAACCCAGCGCATCGGTTTTCTTTGGCGGCAACACGCGACAACCGAGCTGCGCACAGGCGGCCGTCAAACTCGGCGCGAGCGATGGAAAGCGGCTCGCGAGCTCATCGCGAAACCAGTACGATGCGTTGGCGATGAACGCGAGCGCGAGCGTTGCGGCGAGCGCGGCGTAGCCCCATTGCTGCCCGCGCGTGAGCGGTGTCGCAGGCGCGCGCCAGTCGTAGTCGTTGCCTTGCGCATCGGTTTTTTCAGTCGCCGTATTTGCTATCGAACTATCGTCGTAATAACCCGGTTTATTTGGGCGATAAGGCGAATTACTGTTATTTTCGTGAAGATGGTTTATGGCCTCTGTCGCCCTATTAGATTGGGCGATCGCAGCCCGAGCTGCTGCTCGAATTTCATCGTCGCTCAACCCTTGCGGCGCGGCCGCTGTCGTAGGGGTCGCCGGCATGCCGGCCATGATCGTTTGCGGCGAGCCGAATGTGTCCGCATCGTCCGGCAGCGGATCGAGTTGACCTTCGATGATGTTGAGCCGCGCATCGAACACACCACGACATGCGCCGCAGCGCACGAGCCCCGCATGCGCGCGCACATGCTCTTGCCGCACGCGGAATTTCGCGCGACAGTGAGGACATTGAGTAACGGCAGAGGTCAAAACGCGGCGCTAACGAGTGAACTACAAACCGAAGCGTAAACCATTGGCGATCAGGCGCGCACGCCAGTCATCAACACCCAGCCCTCGCGCGTGCGCTCGACTGCGAGCGTGAGCCACGGTGCGTACGCTGCCTTGATACGCTCAACTTGCGGCTCCAAAATGCCCGCGAGCGCGAGCTTGCCGCCTGTGCGTACGTGCGACGCGATAGCGGGTGCGAGCACTGTGAGCGGCCCTGCGAGGATGTTGGCCACGACGATGTCGTAGCTACCGGCGATCGCCTCCGATGACGTGGTGTACGTCACGTCATAGCCATTGGCTTGCGAATTGAGTTTTGCGGTGTCTATTGCCTGCGGATCGATATCGACACCGAAAACATCCGTCGCGCCGAGCGCTTTTGCTGCCATCGCGAGAATGCCGGAGCCGCAGCCGTAGTCGAGCAGATGGTTTCCCGCAAGCGTCTGTCGCGTGAGCCATTCAAGGCAAAGCCGCGTCGTTGGATGAGTGCCCGTGCCAAATGCAAGACCTGGATCGATACGCAGATTGATTGCTGTTTTGTTCGGAGGCTCGCACCACGTCGGCACGATCCACAAATTCGACGTGATTTCAATCGGATCGAATTGCGCTTGCGTCGCACGTACCCAATCGGTTTCCGGCACCACGCGAAATTCGTGTGAGCCAAGCGAGCCAGCATGCTGCTCGCGAAGCGCGAGCCACAGGGTATCAAGATCATCGGTCGACACATCGCGATCGAAGAGCGCGGCGATGCGGCTATCTGCCCAGCGTTGATCGAGCGCCATGCCGGGTTCACCGAAGATGGGTTGTTCGGCGTCGCTTTCAGCGTGTAAATCGGCAACGTCCACTGCAAGCGCACCCGCATCCATCAATTGATCGGCGATCGCATCAGCGATATCGCCTTTGACCGCGCCGGAAATTTCAATCCACGAATTCGCCACGTGAAGCTACGAGCGATTGCGTTCGGCCAATTTGGCCATGCGCTTCTCAAGATAGTGAATCGAGAATCCGCCCTTCATGAATTCGGCATCGTCCATCAATTCGCGATGCAGCGGCGCATTGGTTTTGATGCCTTCGACGATCAATTCGGAAAGCGCGATGCGCATGCGCGCGATCGCTTGCTCGCGCGTGGTGCCATAGGTGAGCAGTTTCGCGACCATCGAATCGTAATTCGGCGGTACGAAATAGCCGCTGTACACATGCGAATCGACGCGCACACCGGGACCGCCAGGCGAGTGCCACGAGGTAATGCGCCCTGGCGACGGCACGAAACTCGTTGGATCTTCCGCATTAATGCGGCATTCAATGGCGTGCCCCTTCTTCACGATGTCCTTCTGGCGAAGCTCCATCTTGAATCCTGCGGCAATCTTGATTTGCTCTTGCACAATGTCGACGCCGGTGATGAGCTCGGTCACCGGATGTTCGACTTGCACACGCGTGTTCATTTCGATGAAATAGAACTCGCCTTTTTCATAGAGAAATTCGAACGTACCCGCGCCGCGATAGCCGATTTTTCGGCAAGCTTCTGCACAGCGCTCACCGATTTTCGCGATGAGCTTTTCGGCAATGCCGGGCGCAGGTCCTTCTTCAATAATTTTTTGATGACGACGCTGCATCGAACAATCGCGCTCGCCCAGGTACACAGCATTTCTGTGTTGATCGGCAAGCACTTGTATTTCAATATGGCGCGGGTTCTCCAGGAATTTCTCCATGTAGACCGTGCCGTTGCCGAACGCTGCGAGTGCTTCGCCTTTGGTGAGCGTCACTGCATTGACCAGTGTGCCCTCCGCATGCACTACGCGCATGCCGCGCCCACCGCCGCCACCCGCCGCCTTGATGATGACCGGATAGCCGATTTGCCGCGCGATCTTGACGATTTCTTTCGGATCGTCAGGCAATGCGCCGTCGATACCCGGCACCACAGGTACGCCCGCTTTTTTCATCGCAAGCTTTGCAGAAACTTTGTCGCCCATCAGACGAATCGTTTCTGCGCGCGGGCCGATGAACACAAACCCGGAGCGCTCGACTTTTTCGCTGAAATCCGCGTTTTCCGATAGGAATCCGTAGCCCGGATGAATCGCTTGCGCGTCGGTGACTTCGGCCGCTGCGATGATCGCAGGCACATTCAAATAACTTTGCGCTGAAGGCGGCGGGCCGATGCAAATCGATTCGTCGGCGAGCCGAACGTATTTCGCGTCGGCATCGGCCTCGGAATAAACGACCACCGTTTTGATGCCCATTTCGCGACAAGCGCGCTGAATGCGCAGCGCAATTTCGCCGCGATTGGCGATCAATACTTTTTCGAAGAGGACGGGCGCGGGCGCACGCGAGAGCGACAAAGCCATGTGTGCTTACTCGATCAACACAAGAGGTTGGCCGTATTCGACGGCTTGACCGTTGTCGGCGAGGATCGCTTTGACCACGCCCGCTTTGTCGGCTTCGATTTCGTTCATCAGCTTCATCGCCTCGATGATGCAAATGGTGTCGCCAACGGACACGGTGGAGCCGATGTCGACAAATGGTTTCGAACCCGGCGACGCAGAACGATAGAAGGTGCCGACCATGGGCGACTTTACTTGATGACCGGCGGGTGCTTCGGGCGTGGCGGGCGCAACGGCGGGGGCGGCGACGGCAGCGCTCGCCACGGCGGCGGCAGGCGGCGGCATGGCGACGGGCGCAGCCATCGGCGCTGCGTATTGCATCGTCTGCATTGGCATCGCGACGGTTCGCGTGATTCGCACACGCTCTTCGCCTTCGGTGACTTCAAGTTCCGCAATGCCGGATTCTTGAACGAGTTCAATCAATGTTTTGAGTTTTCGCAAATCCATGCGAGGCTCCTCTGAGAGATTTTTCTTATGCGCCGTGACGCGATCGCGTGGATGCGGGGGGCTAGAAAGCGGACTCGATCACGGGATACGTGCGAGTTGCGTTGAGGGAAACAAGTTTGCAAATGTTCGCATGCTGACAAGGCCGCGATTTTGCAAAAAAAGAGGTGCTGTTTGGCACGCTTGGCAGACCGTCGATCACGAAGATCACGACAGATCGAGTTGAGATAGGCGTAAGTTTGCCTGAATTCGGGATTTGTTGCTAGTCAACGACAGCG
>JBOFBL010000380.1:0-8485 GCA_051645545.1 Casimicrobium sp.
AGCGCCCCGAAGACGTCGTCGGCATGCACTTCTTCTCGCCCGCAAACGTGATGAAGTTGCTCGAAGTCGTGCGCGGTGAGAAAACCGCGAAAGACGTGCTCGCCACCGTGATGGCGATTTCGAAGAAGATCAAGAAGACTGCCGTCATCTCTGGCGTCTGCGACGGCTTCATCGGCAATCGCATGATCGAGCAATACGGCCGTCAAGGCGGTTTCCTGCTCGACGAAGGTTGCACACCGCAGCAAGTCGATCGTGCGGTCGAGAAATTCGGCTTCGCGATGGGCCCGTTCCGCATGGGCGATCTCGCGGGCAACGACATCGGTTGGGCCATTCGCAAACGTCGTTACACCGAGAAGCCGAACATGCGCTATTCGAAGACGGCCGACTTGCTCTGCGAGCAAGGTCGCTTCGGTCAAAAGGTCGGCAAAGGCTGGTACGACTACGTGCCTGGAAAACGCGATGCGATTCCGAACGCGGATGTTGAGGCGATGATCGCAAAACATCGCGAAAGCCTCGGCATCACACCACGCAAGATTTCGGATGATGAAATTGTGCATCGCCTCGTGCTCTCGCTCGTGAATGAAGCTGCGCACATTCTCGAAGAAGGCATCGCCAACAAAGCGAGCGACATCGACATCGTCTACATCTACGGCTACGGCTTCCCACCGCATCGCGGCGGCCCGATGAATTACGCGAACGAGTTGGGCCTCTTCACCGTCGCGCAGATGATGAAGAGGTTTGCGCAGAACCCGCTGGATGATGCGAAGTTCTGGGAGCCCGCGCCTTTGATTAAGAAGTTGATTGCGGAAGGCAAATCGTTCACGTAGCCATGTGTTCCCCTCCCCCCAGCGTGGGGGAGGGTGCCGCAAAGCGGCGGGAGAGGGGGCGGTTGCTTCCTCAAACAGATTTTGGAGAGTAGTCAAGCATCACCCTCTCCCGCCCCTTCGGGGCACCCTCTCCCCTCAAGGGAGAGGGGACACGAAAAGATTGGAGACACAAAATGACCGACGCAGTAATCGTAAGCACCGCCCGCACCCCCCTCTGCAAAAGCTGGAAGGGTGCGATGAACATGACCCATGGCGCCACCCTTGGCGGCCACGTGATCGAACACGCGTTGAAGCGCGCAGGCATCGAAGGCGCAGAAGTTGAAGACGTGATCATGGGCTGCGCAAACCCCGAAGGCGCGAACGGTTGGAACATCGCGCGCCAATCCGCCCTGCGCGCGGGACTGCCGGTGACGGTGAGCGGCGTTACGGTGAACCGTTTCTGCTCGTCCGGCTTGCAAACGATCGCAATGGCCGCGCAACGCGTGATCGCGGGCGAGGGCGATGTCTACGTCGCGGGCGGCCTCGAATCGATCTCCTGCGTGCAGCAAGAAATGAACATGCACATGTTTAAAGAATCGTGGCTCGATAAAAACAAGCCGACGATTTATTGGAACATGATGCAAACGGCGGAAAACGTCGCCAAGCGCTACAACATCTCGCGCGAGCGCATGGATCGCTTCGGTGCCGAGAGCCAACAAAAAGCTTGCGCTGCGAAAGCCGCGGGCAAGTTTACCGACGAGATCGCGCCGATCACCGTGACCGCAGGTGTGGCCGATCCGAAGCTCGGCATGATGACCAAGCAAATCACCGTCGAGCACGACGAAGGTTTGCGCGACGGCACGACGTACGAATCGATCAAAGATTTGCGCACGGCAGTCCCCGGTGGCGTGATCTCCGCAGGCAACGCCTCGCAATTCAGCGATGGGGCGGGCGCGTGCGTCGTGATGAATTCGAAAGTCGCAGAAAAGCGCGGCCTCAAACCGCTCGGCATCTTCCGCGGCTTTGCCGTCGCCGGTTGCGAGCCCGATGAAATGGGCATCGGCCCGGTCTTCGCAGTGCCGAAAGTGCTCGCACGCCTGGGCCTCAAAGTCTCCGACATCGATTTGTGGGAATTGAATGAAGCGTTCGCTGTGCAAGTGCTTTACTGCGCTGACACGCTGGGCATTCCGATGGAGAAACTGAATGTCAACGGTGGTGCGATTGCGGTCGGTCATCCGTATGGCATGAGTGGTCAGCGCCTCGTTGGTCACGCGTTGATCGAAGGCAAACGTCGCGGCGCGAAACTCGTTTGCGCGACGATGTGTATTGGTGGCGGGATGGGGGCGGCTGGGGTGTTTGAGGTGGTTTAGGTACGGACCATGAAGGCTAACGGCGAACCCAAAAAACTACGCGCAGTTGCAGATACATCGGAGGTTGCAAAGGCGAGGTATCAACTTTACAAGTCCGCTTACTCGCGCGTGAACGAAGCCATTGCAGAGGGATATTTTCTCGAAGCGATTACGATCATCGAAAGTTTGATCGCGGATAGACTGGAAAGTCGCTTGGGCTTTACCTCGAAGAAGCCCGAAGGCTTCCTTACTCTTGGTAAGCTTAAGGCGCGACTTGCAAAAGAAACAGATGCCACACTAAAAGGTATCGTAGACGATGAACTCATGGAGTGGACGAAACGTCGCAATGATGCGCTCCATGGCATGGCAAAACTTGAACATGGTGTCATCGAAGACTGGGCGAGTCGTTATTTGCGGCAAAAGAAGGTTGCAGCGGACGGGAAGGCGCTCCTCGGAAAAATTGACAAACGAGTTAAGGCTCTCAGGCGCGCGCAGTAGCCTCTCCCCGTTCGTGGTGAGCTTGTCGAACCATGAACGCAATTGAAGAACCAACTTGGCCTTCTACGTTTACATTCTCAAATGCGCCGACGGCTCGTATTACACGGGGCATACTGACAACGCGGATGTGCGCATGGCAGCGCATCAAGATTCGAAGGCTAAAAGTTGGGTGTCCAAGCGGCTGCCTGTAGAGCTAATGTACATCGATACGTCGCCTACTCGTGAAGAAGCCCTCGCATTCGAATTTCAGACCAAGAAGTGGTCGCGTGCGAAGAAGGAAGCACTGATTGCTCGCGATTGGGAGAGACTGAAATTGCTTGCGAAAAGTTACGCTTCTACTTCCGTTCATGGTTCGACGAGCTCACCACGAACGGGGGAGAAGTCGGACTCCGCGGAAGACGGGGAAAATGCTTCCATTGCCGAGAGTGTTTCTTCCGTTCGTGGTGAGCTAGTCGAACCACGTCCTCTCAACAACGAGTGATCCCAAACGCATGCGAACAACCGTTGACTTCCTCCTCCGCGACTGGCTCAAGATTGAATCGTTGACTTCGCGTTCGCGATTCGCCGATCACTCGAATGAAACGTTTTCCGCGGTGCTCGACACTGCTGAGACGATTGCGAATGAGAAATACGCGCCGTTCAATCGCACGGTCGATAACGAAGAGCCGCATACTGAAACAAACGCTGACGGCACGCTGCGCGTAATCCTTCCGCGCGCGACGCATGAGGCGTGGCGCGCGTATGCGGAATCGGGCATGTTGGCGGCGGCGCAGGATTACGAGTTGGGCGGCATGCAATTGCCCTACGTCGTCGAAGCGGCGGCGAACATGTTTTTTAGCCGTGCCTCGATCAGCATTTCCTGGGCGTTGCTGACGACTGGAAATGCAAACGCGATCATGGCGCATGGCACGCAGGTGCAGAAGGACGTGTTCGCGAAAAACGAATTCGCGGGTCGCTGGGCAGGCACGATGTGTCTTTCCGAGCCGCAGGCGGGGTCGTCGCTTTCCGATGTTGCGACGCGTGCGGTACTCGATGAGGAAAATGATCCACTCGGGTCGCGTTACCGTTTGTTCGGCAACAAGATGTGGATCTCGGGCGGCGAGCATGATGTCACGGAGAACATCGTGCATCTGGTGCTGGCGAAGATTCCGGATGCGGATGGGAAATTGATTCCGGGGACGCGAGGGATTTCTTTGTTCATCGTGCCGAAATTCTTAGTCCCCTCCCCCCTCGTGGGGGAGGGTGCCCGAAGGGCGGGACCAGCCGAAGGCGCAGGACGCAACGCAGTTGCGGTCTCGACCGAAGGGAGAGATGGGCGCAAGCCCACAGAGGGGGCAGCCGGCGCCGGAGCTCCAGAGCAAGAAGCCCCCTCTCCCCCACCCCTCTCCCACGAGGGGCGAGGGGAGCAGATTGGCGAAAGGAACGACGTCGTCCTCGCAGGCCTAAACCACAAACTCGGTTGGCGCGGCACGCCGAATACCTTGCTCAACTTCGGCGAAGGCAAGTTCAAACCGCTCGGCAAAGCGGGTGCCGTCGGTTATCTCGTCGGTAAACCGGGCGATGGTTTGCGCTGCATGTTTCACATGATGAACGAGGCGCGGATTGGCATTGGCCTTGCGGCGACGATGCTTGGCATGGCGGGTTATGAAGCGTCGTTGCAGTATGCGAAAGATCGAAAGCAGGGACGACCGATCACGGGGGACGGTAAAGACGCATCGAAGCCACCTGTTGCCTTAATTGAACACGCCGACATCAAACGCATGCTCCTCGCGCAAAAATCGTATTGCGAAGGTGCAACGGCGCTCTTGCTTTACTGCGCGAAGCTCGTCGATGAAACGTACACCGGCGAACCCGCGAGCGCGGCGGACGCAAAGCTTTTGCTTGAAGTGTTGACCCCCATTGCAAAGAGCTGGCCGAGTGAGAATTGTTTGGAAGCGAATTCGCTCGCAATTCAGATTCACGGCGGCTACGGCTACACGCGCGATTTCCCGGTAGAGCAATACTGGCGCGACAATCGGCTGAACATGATTCACGAAGGCACGCACGGCATTCAGGCGATGGATTTGCTCGGTCGCAAAGTCGTGATGGAGGGCGGTAAAGGTTTGACGCTGCTGGCGACGACGATTAACGAGACGATTCAACGCGCGTTTCATGTGCCCGCGCTCGCTGAGCATGCCCAGGCGCTCGCACGCGCTTTGCAACAAGTGGGCGCGGCGACGAAGTCTGCATGGTCAACGGGTAATCCGAACGAAGCACTCGCGAATGCGGTGCCTTACATGCAGGCGTTTGGCCATATGGTGATGGCTTGGGTTTGGTTGGATGTGTTGCTTGCGCTTCGCGAGAAGCGCGATTCGTTTGCACAAGGCAAACTCGCCGCGTGCAACTACTTCTTCGCCTACGAAGTGCCGAAGATTGAAGCATGGCTCGCGGTAGTGAAATCGCGCGACATGACCTGTGCTAACGTTTCCGTTGAAGCGCTTTGATTTTGTATAGATCTCTCATTCGTCACGATGAAACCGAAAACGATGGAGACGCTTGCCTGGGTGTTGATCTACGGCGGCGGTTTGTTGGCAATCTTTGGGCTCGCGATTTTTAAGAGCGTGGAATCATTTGCGATCACCTGTGTGATCGTTGGAGCAGTATCAATCATCGCTGGATTTTTCTTGATCTGGCTTCGCTCACGATCGCCCAACTAAATTGGGCGATACAATCGATTTTGTTACTTTTCGAAGAATTACTAAATTTGAATCATCGCCCATATAAATTGGGCGATAAAAGAAGGAGTTGGAAGCATGTCTGCACGAGCCATTAAGCAGTTGTTTGATCTCACAGGAAAGCGCGCGTTGATCACTGGCGGCTCACGCGGACTGGGTTTGCAGATGGCGCATGCGCTGGGTGAAGCGGGTGCGAGCGTCGTGCTCTCTGCGCGCAAACAAAACGAACTCGACGAAGCTGTGAAAGAACTCACAGCTGCAGGCATCAAAGCAAGCGCGATCGCTGCCGATTGCGGCACGACTGAAGGCGCACAAGGGCTTGCGAAGGCCGCGCTTGAGGGCGGGCCGATCGACATTCTCGTGAACAACGCGGGCGCGAGCTGGGGCGCGCCGCTTGAAGATCATCCGGTCGAGGCGTACGACAAGATCATGAACTTGAACGTGCGCGGCATTTTCGTGCTCACGCAAGCGATTGGCAAAGCCTGCTTCATTCCGCGCAAATCGGGCGCGATCATTAACGTCGCCTCGATCGCAGGCATCGCCGCGAATCCGCCGTATATGAAAACTGCGGCTTACAACACGTCGAAAGCAGCCGTCATCAACCTCACGCGCGCAATGGCAAGCGAGTGGGGCGCGCACGGCATCCGTGCGAACGCGATTTGCCCTGGATTCTTCCCGAGCAAGATGACGGCGGGTTTGATCTCCGCAGTCGGTGAAGAAAAAATGGCGAGCGCCGCGCCGTTGAATCGTCTCGGTGACGATGAAGATTTGAAAGGCATCACCTTGCTCTTCGCGAGCGATGCGGGAAAGCACATCACCGGGCAGTGGATTGCTGTTGATGGTGGCGTTTCTGCAATTTTGGGAGGTTGAACACCGTGTATTCCTACGCAACGCTCGGTTCGAATGACATCAAGGCGTCGAAGAAATTTTTCGATGCGGTGTTTGCACCGCTTGGAATCGAATGCTTTTACACAGACGACGATTCGATTGCTTACTCTGTCAGGGGAACGAAGCGCCCGAGCTTGTGGGTGTTGAAACCGTTCAATGGCGACGCGGCGAGCTTCGGTAATGGTGCGATGCTTAGTTTCGAAACGGCGAGCGCAGACGCGGTCAACGCGTTTCATGCGGCAGCGCTCGCCAATGGCGGCAGTGATGAGGGCGCGCCCGGTTATCGTGAGCATTATTCGCCGGATTTCTATGTCGCCTATGTTCGCGATCCGCTGGGCAACAAGCTCTGCGCGGTGTTTCGCGATCCGGCGCGTCGGGCGACGTGATCGGCGATACCGCGAGCTATTCATTTTCGGCGAGACCACTATGTCTATTGGAACGAAAATCTCCCAGTGGTGGCATCGCCCGATCAGCGCTGAGCAGCGACGGTACGCCGGTTATGTTGGTCTGTTTGGCGGGTTTTGGATTGGCATTCTCGTCGTTGCTTTTATTGGCTCGTTTGCTGATTTCGGAGTGATCGGGAAACCGCTTGGTATTTGTGCCGTGTTGGCTGGGCCGGTCATCGGAAGATGGGCGGCGCGCCGTTGGCCGAAGCCCGCGATGATTTTGTTGTTACCCTTTGCGGTGATTGGTCCGTCAAATTAGAAGTTGCGTGGAGCTCTGAAAAGTTACATATGCAACGAACCTTAGTAATTACCGGTGCAGCCTCCGGTTTCGGCCTTGAATTCGCGCGGCTCGGCGCGGCGCGTGGCGAAAACATCGTGATGGCGGATGTGGAGCAAGGCGCGCTCGACAAAGCGGCCGATGAAATTCGCTCGCTCGGAGCGAAAGTGCTCGCGCAACGTGTCGACGTGTCAAAAGCTGATCAAATCGATGCGCTTTCGACCGCGACCAAAGAAACGTTCGGCGCACCGCATTGGGTGTTCAACAATGCGGGCGTGGGTAGCGGCGGGCTCGTGTGGGAGAACTCGCTCAAGGATTGGGATTGGGTGATCGGCGTTAACGTGATGGGTGTTGCCTACGGCGTTCGTGCGTTCACACCGATGATGTTGGAGGCGGCGAAAGCCGATGCAAACTATCACGGTTGCATCATCAACACCGCATCGATGGCAGGTTTGCTCAACGCGCCGACGATGGGTGTGTACAACGTGTCGAAACACGCAGTGGTTTCGCTCACTGAATCGCTTTATCACGACTTAAAACTCGTGACTGATCAAGTGACTGCTGCGTTGCTCTGCCCGTTCTTCGTGCCGACTGGTATCGCGAAATCGCATCGCAATCGCCCCGTAGAAGCGCGCGACAATGCAAAGCCAACGCTTTCGCAAATGGTCGCGCAGATGCAGAGCGAAAAAGCCGTGAGCTCCGGCAAAGTGACGGCGGCTGATGTTGCCAAGCGCGTGTTTGAAGCGATCGAAGCAAGAGAGTTCTACATTTACTCGCATCCGCAGGCGTTGAAGAGCGTCGAAGTGCGTATGCGCGACATCGTCGATGGCAAAAACCCAACCGATCCCTTCGTCGATAAGCCTGAGATTTCGGCGTGGCTCAAAGAGAAGTTGCGCGGCGCGTAAATCGGTAGGAGCGACGCCGACCGTGTTTTGCCTCCTGTGGGAGCGCGCTTGTCCGCGAATAGTTCGTCGCTGAAAACTTCCTAAACGTAGTCGCTATCGAGATAACCTAGGATTCGCGCGCAAGCGCGCTCCCACAATTTGGTTCGAAATGCCAAAACAGAAATTGCTAATCGACAATTGTCCATGTGGTGGAAAGCCGCTCGGTACTCGGTACTACTCCTGCTGCGCTCGCTATCACACAGGCGCGCAACACCTGCAAGCGCCTACGCCCGAGGCGCTCATGCGTTCTCGCTACAGCGCGTATGCGTTAGGTCTAGTCGATTACATTCGCGAAACGTGGCACGCGTCGACGCGCCCCGAAACCTTGTCGCGATTCGATGCGGCGGATAAGTGGTTGGGGCTTGAAATCAAAGACGCGCCGCGTGCGAACGGCGACGAAGGTTTCGTTGAGTTTGTTGCACGAAGTAAACCGAAAGGCGGCGGCGCGGCAATTCGCTTGCATGAGCGTTCGCGGTTTGTGCGCGAAGGTGGGCGGTGGTTCTATGTGGATGGTGTGATTGAAGACTAACGGTGGTTTGTAGGAGCGGCTTGCCGCGACCGAT
>JBOFBL010000381.1:0-2243 GCA_051645545.1 Casimicrobium sp.
GAATGGCATCCGCGCCGAAAATCTGCCATTCATTGCTGAAATTCGAAACCAGAATTTCGCCCATCTGCGCGCCACCCGTTTGCACCGCGCGTTTAATCTCGGGCGCTTTGAAGAGCGCCGCATTCGCATGCACGGTGACTTTCAGTTTGCCGCCCGTGGCCTTGTCGATATCAGCGGCGAATTGATTCAAATTCACCGTGTGGAAATTCGTCGCGGGATACGCAGAGGCCAGATCCCATTTGGTTTGCGCATGCGCAATGTGCGCTGCGCTCGCGACGACGATGGCTGCGGCAGCAGCGAGAAGTTTCAATCTCATGCGGGTCTCCGTTTTTTGTGTGTTTGAAAAGCTCAGCGTCTAAGCATACGCACAAACCCCATCAACTGTCATGTGGGAACTACCGAGGCGCTTATTTAGCCAGGCCAACCTGTGGGAGCGTCCTCGCGTAGGCGGGGATCACGCGCGAAGTCCCGGTTTGCGAACCTGGAGGCAAGAATTAAAGCCGCAGCTTTGGCAAACATTGTTTCGCGCGCAAGCGCGCTCCCACAGTTGGGCGCAGCCGCGATAATCCGCGATCTATGGAGACTGTTCCACCGCTCGGCATCATCATGCTCGACACCCACTTCGCGCGCCCGTTGGGCGACGCGGGCAATCCGGCATCGTGGCCGTTTCCGGTGGTCATCGAACGTGTGCCGCGTGCGTATGCAAAAGACGTGGTCACTGGACGCTTCGATAACATTTCAGCTTTCGTACGAATCGCAGAAATTATTGGGGCTAAAAAAGCAAATAGTATTATTTCAACTTGTGGTTTTTTAGCGCGTTTCGCCCAACACAATTGGGCAAATGTTGATTGCGCCATATGCACTTCGACCTTGTTCAAATTCAACGCGTTGCAAGCGAAATTACCTATGGAACAACGCGTCGCGATATTGACGATTGATCGCACATCGTTCGACGAAGCAATCTTTTCAAACTGCAAAATTCCGCACGACGCAATCATCGCCTCGCCCGCGCGCACCAGCCACTTCTGTCGTGCGATTCTCGACGAGAGCGAGCCGCTTGATGTTGCACGCGCAGAAGCTGAATGGGTCGAAGTCGCACTTGCCACACAATGTGCGCATCCAGACATCGGATACTGGCTATTCGAATGCGCAAACATGCCGCCGTATCGCGACGCGATCATTCGCGCGACGAACGTGCCCGTGTACGACATTTTGCATTTGGGGATTGAGTTGCATACCCAAGCGATGGCGCGTGGTTCCGTTCGTGGTGAGCCTAGTTCATCCTGAGCTTGACGAAGGAAACCATGAACGCAGACTTAATCGACCGCTTCTGCGACCACCTCTGGCTCACCGACGGCCTCTCGCAAGCCACGCTTTCGAGCTATCGGCAAGACATGCAGCGCTTTCTCGCATGGTGCGCCAAGTCCTCCATCGATATTGCGAAAACTACCGCCCCCGACATCGAACGCTACCTCGCAGCGCAATTCAACGAAGGCGCGAAGGCAACCTCCGCCGCGCGTCGCCTCTCCTCACTCAAGCGTTTCTTCAAATGGCAAGTAGAAATCGGCACACGCAGTGACAACCCATGCTCACTCGTCGATGCGCCACGCAGCACACGCTACCTACCAAAAACGCTCACCGAAAAGCAAGTTGAAGCGTTACTCGCCGCGCCGGATGAAACGACCGACCTCGGCCAACGCGACAAAGCCATGCTCGAAACGCTTTACGCGAGCGGCCTTCGCGTGAGCGAATTAGTTGGCTTAAAAATCGTGCAGCTCAACCTCGAAGACGGTCTCGTAAAAATCATGGGTAAAGGCTCGAAAGAACGCCTTGTGCCGCTCGGCGATCTTGCGCGCGATGCGATCCGCGCCTACGTCGCAGGCGCGAGATCAACCTGGCTCACGCCTCCAAAAAAAAGCGATTACGTATTCGTCACCGCCCGCGGCGAACCAATGACACGACAAGCGTTTTGGTATCTCATCAAAAAACACGCGTTCACGGCAGGCATTTCACCCGATGCACTCTCGCCGCACACCCTGCGCCATGCATTCGCAACGCATTTGCTTAATCACGGCGCGGATTTGCGCGTTGTGCAAATGCTGCTCGGACATTCCGACATTACGACCACGCAGATCTATACACACGTCGCGCGTGAGCGATTGAAATCGATCGTCGCGGAGCATCATCCGCGAGGATAGGGTTGTGGGAGCGCGCTTGCGCGCGAATTTGTGCTGGCGAACCAT
>JBOFBL010000382.1:0-2645 GCA_051645545.1 Casimicrobium sp.
TTGAGCTCGCCCTCCCAGGTTTTGCAGATCCAGCCTTTTTTCGAGATTTTTTGTACGGCACCGACGCGCTCGCCACTCGAGTAGCTCCATTTCCAGACCACAAGCCCGTAAATGACTGCGAGCACCACAATGCCCAGAATGAGAAGCAGTACGAAACCCTGATGGCGCCTTGTGCTGGCATGAATCCTGTCGCGGGACTGGAAAAAAGTTCGGTTTTGAGACATAATGTCGGCTGTTGGAAAAACTAGCGCCAGCGTAACTGGGTTTTATAACACGTCATTGACGTGTGGGGAATTCGGGTACGCACAGGAGCGTCTCGGCGGTTCGAGACGAAGCTGTGGGGAGACTGGCGGAAATCAGGGTGACGATGAGCTTTCTCGATGCAAACCAGATCGCAAAATTTCGCCAACAGACGGCCACGCCGCGCAAGCGCTCCGTAGCCGGAAGCTGGACACGTCTTTGTGGAACGTGCAAACAACCTGCCATTATTCGTGGCGGTAAGACCCGTAAGGTCGCCGGTCGCACGGTATTTACGTGCGCGGGCTGTTTGACCAAATTGCTTGAGAAATCGGGCGATGGCGAAGACGAGGCAATTGAAAAAACCGGAACCGGGGGCGAATAACGCGCCCGTCCGTCGCGCGCAAGCTTTCGCCGCGACCGCTCAATAAATCTGGGCAGCACAAATAAAAAAGCCTGCAGTTGATGCAGGCTTTTTTTGTTGCTAACGCCCATTAAAACTGGGCGTTGCATCGTGTGGCTTGCCTCTTAGTCGGCGTAGACTTTTGCCGCTTGGATGACTGGCGCCCACTTGGCGATTTCTGCTGTCAAATGCGCTTTTGCTGCGGCAGAGTTCTGCTTATCCACGGGCATCAGCTCCGCGCCCAAGTCTTTCATTTTGGCAATGAACGCGGGATCCTTGATGGCGGCTTGCAGCGCAGTCTCGAGCTGTTTCACGACTGCCGGGGGGGTGCCCTTAGAGGCGTAAAGAGCATGCCATACGCCGACTTCGAAACCGGGTAACTCGCTCTCGACCGTTGGCAATTCCGGAAAATTAGCCAATTTGTTTTTGCTCGTGACTGCGTAGGCTTTGACTTTGCCGCCACGAATTTGACCGGTTGTGTTCGTTGTTTGATCGCAAAGTAGATCGACTTGACCGCCCAAAAGCGCGGTGAGCGCCGGGCCTGTACCTTGGAACGGCACCGTCGTCAGATCGGTTTTGATTGCGTTTTGAAAGAGCAGACCGCAAAGATGCGACGATGAACCGATGCCCGCGTTGGCGAGGTTGATCTTGTCTTTATTTGTTTTGACGAAGCTCAGAAGCTCTTTCAAATTCGCAGGTGCCATGCCAGGCTTGGCAACGATTGTCATCGGCACATCGACGACGAGTCCGATCGGAATCAAGTCTTCTGTAGGTTTGAAATCGAGTTTGCGATAGAGCGATGGCGCGGTCGCCATGCCGATGTGATGGAAGAGGAGGGTGTGACCATCGCCTGGCGCACGCGCGACACGACCTGAGCCTACGGTGCCGCCGGCGCCGGCTGTGTTTTCAACGAGCACAGTGCCCTTGAGCTGCGTGCTCATCGCCTGCGCGAGGTTGCGTGCAACCACGTCAGTCGGACCACCAGCCGTGAATGGCACCACGATCGTGATGGGCTTATCGGGGTACGCAAACGACGCGGCAGCAGCGACAGCGCAAAGCGTTGCCGAAGCAACACGAGAAAGCGAACGAATCATCGGAGTCTCTCCAAATACAAAATGTTGTTCTTCAAATCCACGGCGCAAGTGAGCTTGCAAAGAGGAAGGGTGCGACGCGAAAGTCTTCGATCGAACGAGCGTTGACCGATTACGGGATTCTATGGATGCGCGATCAACATCCTGTCAGGGTTCCCAGCAAAGCACGACGCCGTCTTCGTCATCGTTTGCACGATACGCGTGACCCACGGCGAGACCAGGAACCGCCGCGACAACACTATCGATTTCGAGAATGGGCCAACGCTCACGCTGCCACGGAGGAATGCCAAATTGCTGAAACAAATTTTTAAGCGATGTCCCTATTTCATTGGGCGATAAGCGGATTGAATCGCTTTCTTGACGTTGTCGGAAAATAGCTGTTTCGCCCAATTTAATAGGTCGGAGGAGATTGGTGCTCGGCGACGATTGTCTCGCATTTTCTTGAGTTAATCGTAGTGCGCGATCGCCGAACGCAATCGTCGCAGTGTTGCGCCACGGTACGCGCAGGTTAGCGTCGATAGGTGTGGCATAACGAGCCTCGACAAAGTAAATGTGATCGCGATACCGACGAATGGAGCCGGCGAAACTGGCGTGTTCCAAGCGAACGCGCTGCGTCGGCGTGTCGCTTGCGAGTTGCGCTTCCCATTCAGCGATGCGCTGCGCCGATTGCATTGGCGCGCCGCGCTGCGCGAGCCAGCGACGCAAGAGATTGCGTCTTCGCGCACTTGCAAGCGCGCGCCAGCGCGAGAGGATTAATGTGTCGTTGTCGCCGCATTGCTCGAGATCGATTGCGGCCAGCGCGTTTGCGAGCTCATCGCTTTCGTGTTGCCAGCGCGCAGCGCGCGACAGCGTTACCTCGGCGCTCGGAAAGGCGCCGGTCAGCGCGGGCCACACTTCGTTGCGCAAGCGATTGC
>JBOFBL010000383.1:0-1828 GCA_051645545.1 Casimicrobium sp.
GCGCGAATTGTCACAGCCGAAGCGGATTTAAACGCGTTGAGTGTCACAGCGGGAATCACTGAGGCTCAGATTGACGCTATCGCCGTTGCTAGCGACGGGTTGACCGATGCGGCTGCGCGTTTGAATGATGCGTTAGAGACGTTGGACATTCAAGGCACGGATGCCCTCAACGCGGGGGAATCACCGAGGCTCGAGGCTATTGCCGCTGAACTCGAAGCTTTGCGTACCCGGAATGAACGCGCTCAGGTCATCGAAGATGCCGCGCTTGACATTGAATTGAAGGGTGAGGCGCAGCGTCAACGCGAGCTTGCCGCTTTCGATGCGATTGAGTTGAAAGCTGAACGCCAGAAACAAGAGGCGCTTGAGCGGTTACGCAAAAACGCCTTGGCTGTGCTAAAAGCGCAAGAAGCTGCGGTCGTAGCACAGAAAGAAGCGCTCGAGGATTTGGGCAAGCAAGTCACAGGAACGATTGGGCAGATCGGCGCTGTTGCGGGGGGTGTGAATAACATCATCTCGAGCGGCGGTGATCGAAGCAAAATCATTGGTGGTGCGTCTGCAATTGCTGGTCAGTTGGGTGACGTGCTTGGCGCTGCCGTTGGCGTGCCGTTCATTGGCGAAATTGTGCGCGGTATTGGCAATGCTTTACCTGCACTAATTGACCTTGCCGAAAGTATTTTTGATCCACTGGCTGCGAAAGTTCGCGAATTGGCAAACGAGTTAAAAAAATCACTCAGTGGTGCGTACTCGAGTAGTATTTTTGAAGCGATTAAAAGTGGGGATTCTCAGAAGTTTGCGGATAACATCGGCGGAATTACGGGGGAAACGTTGTTAAAAGCGATCATTGACGCTTTCGTGCAAAGCGCTTTGATTGAAGGTGTTTTATCGCAGCCACTAAGCGCATTCGCTCGAGCGTTGGCAACACCAGACCCAAGTGATGATGCGGCCGCGCGGGATAATCTGCGACGAGGTATCGAAACCGCGAAACAAGTTTATGGTGCAGCAGCGCCTGAACTCGAGCGAGCGGCGGATGAGTTGGGCGTGGTGCGCGGGGGTAGCTCGAGCAGTGCAAACAATGTGTCTTTTTCACCAGAGCTTGCACCCGTGTTGTCTGCGCAAATCTCCAATGGGTTATCCATTGCCACGCAACAATTCGATGGCAGCGTGAACGTGTTTGGTGTTCACGTGGGCAGCTTTGGCGGTCACATCTCAAGGCTTGAAGGAATCCTGAACAATCTTGAGGCTAGGCTGATCGACACAAGCACATTCAGGTTTGGGAGGTAGTGCATGTTCTGGCGTTTCAAACACTGGGGTCCAGATGGTACGGCTAAACCTGACATTGGGATGTTCAGCAAAATCGTGTCACTGGACCGATTCGATGTTGACCCGCACGGTAATTGCCTCGAGGGGAATTTTTCCGGGTTGATTAGCGCGTTAGGTATTGGGCATCTTGATGTGCTGTGCCTTGAGTTCCGCCCGAATGCCACTGCGCCTTATGTGCCGTTGTACAGGGGCGAGGCTCGAGTACCGGGGTCGCGTAAGAGCTTGGAATTGTCACAGGTTCAGCTCGTCGGGTTGTCCGAACGCCTGGAGGACTGTGACCCCCCTTCGGCGTTCGGGGTGTACGCGGGTAAGCCTGGAGCGATTGCAGGCCTGTTAATGGCTCGCGTGGTCGCTTCTGGGGCAATTGGTACGGTCATCTCGAGTGATATGACCCTGATCGATGTGGCAACGGGACCAAACATCACCAGTTTCAACCCGTTAGGCTCGAGCGTTAAAGCTTGCCTCGAGTTTTTAGCGGCAAGTGCGGGAATGGTTTGGGGAGTCGGAG
>JBOFBL010000384.1:0-23211 GCA_051645545.1 Casimicrobium sp.
GCGCTCATCGTGGGCGGCATTGTTGGCGGCTACGCGATCTCGCGCAAGGGACTTCGTTTTTGGCTCTGGCCGATGTTGCTCGCAATTCATGTGCCGAACATTGCGTATGTTTTTTTGGCTTACGTTCAACCGACAAACATTGCGGTAGTCGCGACGGCGGTTGCGATTGAACAGCTCGGTTATGGCTTCGGCTTCGCTGCGTACTTGCTTTTCATGATCATGATTGCCGATGGCGCTCATAAAACGGCGCACTATGCGCTCTGCACGGGTTTCATGGCGCTGGGCATGATGTTGCCGGGGATGGTCAGCGGCTGGATTCAGACGCAGATCGGCTATACCAATTTCTTCATCTGGGTCTGTGTGTGCACGATCCCGTCGATGCTCATTGCCTTCTTTCTAAAGATTGATCCCGCGTTCGGCAAGAAGGCGGATGCGATACCGCGCAATGAGTAACGATCGTCTTGTCTCGCTTGATGCGTTTCGCGGCTTCACGATTGCCGGCATGGTGCTTGTCAACAATCCTGGCGACTGGAACAACGCGTATGGGCAATTGCTTCACGCGAAGTGGCACGGCTGGACGTTCACCGATTGGATTTTTCCGTTTTTCCTGTTTATCGTCGGCGTGTCGATGGTGTTTTCGCTCTCGAAGAAACCGGTTGCGAATGAACAGCGAGGCGGCGCCGTGCTTTCGTTGTGGAAACGCGCGGCAATTATTTTTTTGATTGGGCTCACGCTTAATTTCATTCCGAGTTTCAATCTCGAAACGCTACGTGTTCCCGGTGTTTTGCAACGCATTGCGTTGTGCACAGCCATTGCTGCGCCGATCGTCGTGTTTTTCGGCTGGCGCGTGTGGCTTGTCGCGATAGGCTTGCTATTCGTCGCGTACAGCGTGCCGATGTTGTTCGTTTCGATTGCCGGAGGCGATGGGATCGTTGCCGCGGGGCGTCTGGAAGCAGGCAAGGATTTTGGCGCGTTCATTGATCGTGCATTGTTGTCGGGACATTTGTGGGCGTCCGCCAAGACCTGGGATCCAGAGGGCGTTTTCTCTACTTTGCCTGCCGTGGCGTCGCTCTTGTTCGGCGCGTTGACCGGACGCTGGTTGCTCGCGGATGCAACGCGTTCCGACAAAACGGTGTGGATGTTGCTCGTCGGTTTGTTGTTAGTATGGATCGGCGCGATGCTCGATGTCGTGCTCATGCCAATCAACAAGCCGTTGTGGACTGTGTCGTACGCGGTATTCATGGCCGGTTGGTCGCTCGTGGTGTTTGCTGCGTTTTATTGGTTGATCGACGCTTGCGCGCAGACGTACGTAACCGAGCGTGCGCGTCGCTACCTGCTTCCGTTGACGATTTACGGAATGAACGCACTCTTCATCTTTGCGTTTTCAAGTTTGATCGCAAAAATACTCAACGCGATCAAAGTAACGGATGCGAACGGCGCGGTCGTTTCGCTTAAAACGTTTTTCTTTTCATTCATCAAAGCCTTGCCGGTCTCGCCGATCAACGCTTCGCTCGTGTTCGCGGTTTTGTTTAACCTTGCGATGTTTTTCGTGGCGTGGTTGATGTGGAAAAAGCGATGGTTCGTCAAAGTTTGATGCGTCAGATGCAGACTATAGGCGCGAGCCTGCTCGCGATCATGCTGTTCGCCTCATGTTCCGTCATGGAAACGACACCGACGCCCTCAATTTCATTACGCGTTTGCACGCACGGTGCAAGCTCGCCCGATTGCCCACCACCATCGCCGCGCGAGCTTCGTGCAGTGTGGGTTGCAACGGTTGCCAACATTGACTGGCCGACCAAGCCTGGTTTATCAGCTGCGCAACAACAAAGCGAAGCGATTGCGATGTTGAATCGCGTGCAATCGCTCAACATGAATGCAGTGCTTTTGCAGGTGCGCCCCAGTGCAGATGCGATTTATCCTTCGACGCTAGAGCCCTGGGCTGAATGGCTTACCGGCGAACAGGGGAAGGCGCCTGGTTATGACCCGCTCGCGTTTTGGATTGCCGAGGCAAGAAAACGCGGCATCGAATTGCATGCGTGGTTCAATCCCTATCGTGCTCGACACACTAAGGCCACGTCGCAAATTTCGAAAGATCACATCGCCAATCGGTTGCCGAATGCGGTGAAGAGCTACGGTGGTTTTCTGTGGCTCGATCCCGGTGATAAAGCGGCGCAGGATCATTCGTACAACGTGATCATGGATGTGCTGCGTCGCTACGATCTCGATGGCGTTCACTTTGACGATTATTTTTATCCGTACCCTGTTGTTGAAACGCCAGGTACGCAACAGCCGAGCACGGGTCAAAATGCGGTGTCGAATGCACTCAATGCTCAGGGCGCGCCGCCGATAGTGAATCGAACGCCCGAACGCGAAGTCGATTTTCCCGATGAACCGTCATGGAAAGCCTACGTCGCAAGCGGCGGCAAACTCGCACGCGCCGATTGGCGACGCGACAATGTGAATCGATTTGTCGAACGCGTTTACAAGGGTGTGAAAGCTGAGAAACCGTGGGTGCGCTTTGGTATTTCGCCGTTTGGTATTGGGCGACCCGATCGACGGCCGCCGGGGATTGCGGGCTTCTCGCAATACGACAAACTCTACGCTGACGTTGAGCTCTGGTTGCAACGCGGTTGGCTCGAT
Source organism: Casimicrobium sp. (assembly GCA_051645545.1). Classification (GTDB taxonomy): domain Bacteria; phylum Pseudomonadota; class Gammaproteobacteria; order Burkholderiales; family Casimicrobiaceae; genus Casimicrobium. Next base: position 2,641 of record JBOFBL010000384.1, read on the forward strand.
TACCTCGCGCCACAACTCTATTGGCCGATCGATCAGGCGCCACAAGCCTTTGGCGTCTTACTCGACTATTGGCATGCGCAAAACACGTTGAAACGCGATATTTTCCCGGGGCTCTACACCTCACGCATCGAAGAGACGCCGCGCGGCTGGATGCCTAAAGAAATCGAAAACCAGATCGCACTCATGCGCGCGAAACGCGATGTTGCGCTCGGTCACATTCATTTCAGCGCAGCGCCGCTCATGCAAAATCGGCGCGATGTGAATGCAAGTTTGACTGCAACGTACTCGAACCCAACATTGCCGTTCAACGCCCAATTAAATTGGGGCAATAATGAAAATAACGTTGTTTTCGATATTGATACTGAATTAAATGATCGCCCAGATTATTTGGTCGTTCAAATAAAGAGTTTGAACAGTGTTTTTTCCGCAAAAAACGGTGTTTCCAGAGGCAACGGCGCGCGCTTGATCGCGCTCAATATGCGCTACGGATCGGCGTGGCAATTTGCGTTGCTACCCGTCGGCGAAAGCAACGGCCCGTTGCTCGTGAGCACAAGCGTTGCAAAAACAACGAAGGATGGCACGCTCAACGCAATCGCCGCGTCGTTCGTCGATCGTTATGGCCGCGAGAGCGTGCGCTACGTGCGCGACGTGAGTGTTGCCGCGCCATGAAACGCATCGCACTCGGTCTCGATGCCGGTGGCACGACCACGCGCTGGATTGCCATTGACGATGCACGTTCGACGCTCGCCGAAGGTAAAGTGGCTGGCCTCTCCGCGCTCTTGTTGCACAACGAACTGGGCGTTGCGAAATTGCGTACGACGTTTGCGGAGATTGCAGCGGTACTCGCGCCGACACGTGCGCACGCGCATGAGCTTCGCGTGTGCGGCGGATTCACTGGCGTCGACACCCATTCTCCTGAGCTCGCGCACTTAATCTCGCAAGCGTTTGGCATTGATGCCGTAAACGTTGCGATCTTCTCCGACATCGAAATTGCCTATCGCGGCGCATTCAAACCGGGCGAGGGCTACATCGTTTATGCAGGCACCGGCTCAATCGCTGCATTCGTTGATGATGGGAACGCGCTGCAGCGTGCAGGCGGTCGCGGCGTCGGGCTCGACGATGGCGGCGGTGGTTATTGGATCGCTCGCGAAGCCTTACGCCGCATCTGGCGACGCGAGGACGAACAACCCGATTCGTGGAAAGGCTCGCCACTCGCGCGCGCGATGTTCGAGCGCATCGGGGGCAGCGATTGGGATCGCTCGCGCGCTTTTTTCTATTCGAAAGAGCGCGGCGATATTGGCATGCTCGCGCTCGCAGTGAGAGAGACTGCCGATGCCGATCCACTATCGCGCGAGATTCTGCGCAACGCTGGGATCGAACTTGCGCGTTTGGCCAATGCGATGATTTCGCGCTATGGCGAGCGACCCATTGCGCTTGCGGGTCGCGCTACGCGATTGCATCCGATCATCGAAGCAAGCTTGCGCGAACATGTACGCACGGTGCCGATTTCGTTTGTTGAGATCGAAGCGCAGCGGGTGGCGGCAGAGATAGCGGCGACCACAACGAGCTAACAAAGCGTCTATAGCGTGTCGTTGCTGTGGTTTCGCGAATCAAGGCGTGTCGCTTACCTAATTTTGTTTTGCACTTGAAGGTCGAAAAAATCTAGTGTACGAACACCTTCGTGCTGATCTCTTTCGGTAAACCGAGCATGATCCATTCGGTGACGAGCGCGTCGACCAATTTGTCGACCATCTCACTCGTGTGGCAAGGTCCGGGTGCAATGCGGATACGTTCGGTGCCGCGGGCAACGGTCGGGTAGTTGATCGGTTGCAAATAAATGCCGTGTTGTTGCAACAGACGATCGGTGAGCGTTTTTACTTTCACGGGATCGCCAACGAATACCGGCACAATGTGTGAAGGGTTCGCCATCACAGGCAAGCCACGCGCGATCAATTTAGATTTCACTTCAGCCACGCGTTCGCGCTGCAATCGACGCTCTTCTTGCGAGCGCATCAAGTGCGACACGCTGGCAATCGCGCCCGCGCAGAGTACAGGCGCGAGCGAAGTCGAAAAGATAAACGACGCACCGAAGCTGCGAATGCAATCCACCATCGCAGCGGAGCCGGTGACATAGCCACCTTGCATGCCGAAGGCTTTACCCAGCGTGCCTTGAATGATGTCGATCTGATCGGCAACACCTTGCTCTTGCGAGACGCCGCCACCGCGATTACCGTACATACCGACTGCGTGCACCTCGTCGAGATACGTCATTGCGCCGTATTTTTTTGCGATGCGCGCAAACTCCCCGATGGGTGCAATATTGCCGCTCATCGAATAAACGCTTTCGAACACGACCAATTTCGGGCGCGCTGGATCGATTGCGGCGAGCTTGGCTTCAAGATCGTGTGGATCGTTGTGCGCGAAAATCATTTTCTCTGCGCCTGATCGACGAATGCCTTCGATCATCGAATTGTGGTTGTCGCCATCGGAGAGGATGACCGTATTTGGCAACAGCGAACCGAGCACTGAGAGCGCTGCGAGATTCGCGCTGTATCCTGACGTGAAAGTGAGCGCCGAAGGTTTGTCGTGCAATGCGGCGAGCAAACGTTCGAGTTCAACGTGCAGCGCATTGGTGCCGCCGATGTTTCGCGTGCCACCTGCGCCGGTTGCGCCGTCTTCGATCGCCGCGACCATTGCATCGCGCACGGTAGGATGATGACCCATGCCTAAATAATCGTTCGAACACCAGGTGATCACGTCGCGCACTTCGTTGCCGCCATGCCATTCAACGCGCGGAAACTGTCCGCGAGGCCGCGACAGCTCTGCGAAAATGCGGTAGCGACCTTCGCGCCGTAGCGTATCGAGACGGTCGGCGAAAAGCTGTTGGTAGTTGGGCGATGTGCTCACGGGAAATGTGTGGCGGTGGTCTAGATCGTAATTTTATGCTGGTTTCGTCGGAAATGAATATTGCGCCAAATCAAGCGAAAACGTGGCATTGCGGCCGATTTCGCTTCGCTGTGACAGCCAATGAACCAGTTTTGGTTATGGGGATCATTAACGTTACGCCCGACTCTTTCTCGGACGGCGGGAAGTTTTTGAGCGCCGACGCAGCGCTTGTTCACGCCGAACAATTGCTAAGCGAGGGCGCGCAAATTCTCGATCTAGGCGGCGAATCGACGCGTCCGGGTGCGGCGGAGGTCTCGGTGGCAGACGAAATTGCGCGAGTGGTGCCGATCGTCGACGCGCTCGCAAAGGCGGGGCATTGCGTCTCGATCGATACGCGAAAACCACAGGTGATGCGCGCGGCAATCGATGCGGGCGCGGCCATCGTGAATGACGTGTACGCGCTTCGCGCGGCGGGCGCGATTGAGGTATGCGCTGCGAGCGATGTGGGCGTCGTACTCATGCACATGCAGGGCGAGCCAGCAACGATGCAGCATGAGCCTCGCTACAACGACGTTGCGAAGGAAGTAGGCGAGTTCTTGCTTTCGCGTGCGCGGGCGTGTGAGAACGCAGGCATTGCCCGCGAGCGCATCGCAATCGATCCAGGCTTTGGTTTTGGCAAAACGACTGCACACAACGTTGAGCTCACGCGTCGATTCAATGAGCTCACGCATCTAGGCTACCCACTACTCGCGGGCTGGTCGCGAAAACGCACGATTGGCGAAATCACGGGACGCACGATTGCGAGCGAACGTGTTCAAGGCAGTGTCGCGGCAGCGCTTGCCTGCGTCGCGCGCGGTGCTCGCATCGTGCGCGTACACGACGTGCGCGAGACCGTTGACGCACTTAAGGTTTGGCAATCGATGGGTATTCCCTAGAATGGGATGCACTTGGGGAGAGAGGATAGCAACATGGCAAACAGAAAATATTTCGGCACCGATGGCGTGCGCGGTGAAGTGGGCATTGCGCCCATCACGCCGGATTTCGTCATGCGATTGGGGCATGCGACTGGGCGCGTGCTCAAAAAACACTGGAAGTCGAACGCGCATCCGGCGGTATTGATCGGCAAAGACACGCGAATTTCCGGCTATATGCTGGAGGCCGCGCTCGAAGCCGGGCTTTCGGCGGCCGGTGTCGATGTGATGCTTACTGGGCCGTTGCCGACGCCCGCGATTGCTTATCTCACACGCGCACAGCGGCAAGCGGCAGGGCTCGTGATCTCGGCGTCGCACAATCCGTTTCAAGACAACGGCATCAAATTTTTCGACCAACATGGCGATAAGCTCTCCGACGAAGCGGAGCTTGAAATCGAGGCGGAATTCGATGAGGGCATTCGCTGCGTGCCATCGGGCGAACTTGGCAAAGCTAAACGACTTAATGATGCACAAGGTCGCTACATCGAGTTTTGCAAACGCGCGTTTCCGGCGGATTTAACGCTGCGCGGTTTGAAAATCGTGGTCGATTGCGCTCACGGTGCTGCGTATCAGGTGACGCCCTCGGTGCTGCATGAGCTGGGCGCTGACGTCGTTACGATGGGCGTGTCGCCCGACGGCGTGAACATCAACAAAGGCGTCGGCGCGCTCTATCCGGAAGCCATTGCCGAGCGAGTGGTTCAAACCAAAGCCGATATTGGCATTGCGCTTGATGGCGACGCCGATCGTTTATTGATCGTCGATTCAAGCGGTAATCAATACGATGGCGATCAACTGGTTTACATCATCGCGGCGCATCGCGCAGCACGCGGCGAACTCGGCGGCGGCGTGGTCGGCACGCAGATGACCAATTTCGGTCTCGAGCGCGCGTTCACGAAACGAAATATTCCGTTCGCGCGCGCAAAGGTCGGCGATCGTTATGTGCTCGAAATTCTTCGCGAGAAGAACTGGCTTGTTGGTGGCGAAAACTCGGGGCACATTTTGTGTCTCGATCGTCATTCGACGGGCGACGCCACCATCGCCGCGCTTGAAGTGCTCGGTGCACTCGTGCAACAGAACAAAACGCTTGCCGATGCGTCGGCGGATGTTCAACTCCTGCCGCAACATTTGATCAATGTCCGAATCGACAAAAAATCACCGTGGGCGGACAAAGTGGGCGTGAAATCAACGCTTGGCGAATGGGAAGCGAAGCTCTCCGGTCGCGGGCGTATTTTGTTGCGTCCTTCGGGGACAGAGCCGGTCGTTCGCGTGATGGTAGAAGCAGAAGACGAGCTTCTCGCGCGTTCGGGCGCGGAGGCGATTGCAGCAGCCGTGGCGGCTTAGCAGGGTGCGGGTCGCGGGTTACAGTTCGAACCTCATCATGAGTTCTTGTTTGTTCCTCTCTCCCTCGAGAGGAGAGGGTGCACGGAGGGTGGGAGAGGGTGATGGTTGTTTATCGCGGTTGATTGCAAGTCGCTGCTGACCCCTCTCCCGACCGCGTCGCACGGTCACCCTCTCCCGCAAGGGACGAGGGGACGATCGCACTACTACCTGGCTACTAATGAAACTCCAATACTCCCACCTCGATCTCATCGCGCTTCTAGTGTTCATCGCGTGCTGGTTTGGCTATGACTGGTTTGCGAAGCGTCATTCGAACGATCGGCCGAGTTTGCTCACGGTGATGAATCCGTTTCGAGAACGCTGGTTCAAGCAAACGCTTACCCGCGAAGCGCGCATTGTCGATTCCGCGCTCACGACGAATCTTTTGCACAGCGCCACGTTTTTTTCTTCGACCACCGTGCTGGTATTGGGCGGGTTGGTTGCGCTCTTCGGCTCAGTGGAAAAGAGCGTCGACGTATTCGAAAATTTGCCGTTCGCGCAGCGCACGTCGCAGCAACTGCTCGAAGCAAAAATCATTTTGCTGATCTTGCTTTTCATCTATGCGCTCGTGAAATTCACCTGGTCAGTGCGGCAATTCAATTTCGTAACGATCTTGATCGGTTCGATGTCGCCTAAAGGCGAGACTTGCGAAGAGGACGAACAGGCCGCTGCGCGCGCCGCAGGCATCATGAAACTCGCAGGTGAAAACTTCGGGCAAGGGCTTCGTGCGTATTACTTTGCACTTGCAGTGTTGATGTGGTTTGTGCAACCGATCTTTTTTATGGTGGGCACCGCGATTGTCACCGTGATGCTCTATCGCATGGAATTTCATTCGAGAACGCTCGATGTGCTCTCTGGTGAAAGTGATCTGAACAATGCGGCTGATCGCCCTAAATAGTTAGGGTTATCCAGTAATTATTTTGGCTATCAATAAATTCTAAAAAAGTACCGATCGCCCAATTAAATTGGGCGATCCGGCTAAGTGCTGATAACGAATGTATTGCTTAAAAACTAAGCAGTAAAGATCATTCCGTCGCGACCTGCAACACGAGTTTTCCGAAGTTTTTTCCTTCGAAAAGCATCAGCAAGGCTTCCGGAAATTTGTCGAGACCAACGACGATGTCTTCTTTCGATTTCATCTTGCCTTGCTTTAAGTAACCCGCCATTTCAGCGACGGCTAAGTGGTAACGATCTGCGTAATCGAACACGACGATGCCCTCCATTCGCGCGCGATTCACAAGCAGCGATAAATAATTCTTCGGGCCATTCACTGCCGTCGTGTTGTTGTACTGCGAAATCGCACCGCAAATAATGATGCGCGCTTTTTTGTTGATTCGCGTGAGGACCGTGTCCAAAATTTCGCCGCCGACGTTATCGAAATACACGTCGATCCCGTCGGGGCAATGCTGCTTGAGCCCGTCTTTTACCGAATCATTTTTGTAGTCAATGCAAGCGTCGAAGCCGAGCTCTTTCACCACCCAATCGCATTTCTCCTTGCCACCGGCGATGCCGACGACGCGACAACCTTTGATCTTCGCAAGTTGCCCCACGGTTTGCCCGACCGCGCCCGCAGCGCCCGAGACGACCACCGTCTCGCCTTGCTTTGTCAAATTCGGCTGTCCAACATCCATCAAGCCAAAGTAACCCGTCATCCCCGGCATGCCAAGCACATTCAGCCATTGCGTGAGCGAGCCGATGCGCAAATCGACTTTTGTGACGCCTGAGCGTTTGATGTTTTTCTCATCGAACGATGAATACTCTTGAACGTTGAGTCCGCCGATCACAACATCGCCGACTTTGTACGCATCGTTGTGCGAAGCGATGACTTTGCCGATACCGCCCGCGCGCATCACTGCGCCGATTTCCACGGGTGCAATGTAGCTCTTGCCTTCGTTCATCCAGCCACGCATTGCCGGATCGATCGACAGCGACAGTGTTTTAACGACGATGCCGCCCACGCCAGGATCAGCGACTGGCTCTTCGGTGAAATTCCAAACGTCGCGCGTCGGCGTGCCGATCGGGCGCTTGGCGAGACGGACTTGATGATTGAGGATTGAAGCGGTTGCGTTCATGGCGAAATCTCGTAAAGGGCAAACAATTTCTCATAGTAGCGCAGCGGCGTGATGCTCGTCGTTTGTCGCATTGTGTTTGCCTCGCGCGCGCCGAAGCTCTACGCTTGCGGTATGTTTATTTGTTTTTGAATTAAGCGATGTTTCGATTTCCAACTGCATGCGTGATTTCTGTGTTCCTGTGTGTCGCGCTCGCGTCCTGCGCGTCGACTGAGCGCTTACACGCGGTCGCGCAGGAGGCGACGCTCGCGACGCCAGTCACTGTTGCTCAAATTACATCAAGCGCATGGAAGAAAACGAGCGCGCCCGCGTTTCGCGGCAAACAAGATGATGTGTATTTCATCGATGCGAAGACCGGCTGGTACGTGAATGGCGAAGGCAAACTCTACGCGACCAAAGACGGCGGTACGTCGTGGAATCTCGTTCACGAAAAGAAAGGCACGTTCTTTCGCACGCTCGCGTTCCTCGATGAAAAACACGGCTTCATTGGTAACGTCGGCACTGAGTATTTCCCGAACGTGACGGACGAAACGCCGCTCTACGAAACGCGCGACGGCGGTGTAACGCTTACCGAGGTGAAGCTGCCTGCGAAGGTGAAAGGGCTGTGTGCGATCGACATTGTGCGTACGAAATTTGTGAATCAAGGATTGCTAGCTGAAAGAACTGTGATTCACGCGGCAGGTCGCGTTGGTGGGCCACCGCATTTACTGCGTTCGCTCGATGGCGGCGTGACGTGGAAATTCATCGATCTTTCCTCGCAGGCCGGGCCGATTCTCGACGTGAAATTTTTCAATGAAATGGAAGGCTTTGTGTTCGCGGGCACGACGGGTGACACCGAAAAATCGAATGCACTGATTCTTAAAACAAACGATGGTGGCGTGACCTGGAAGAACGTGTATCAAAGCAATCGTCCGTTCGAGATTACGTGGAAAGCCTCGTTTCCTTCGCGCGACATCGGCTACGTGACGATTCAAAGCTACGACCCCGACAAAACAAAATCACAGCGTTATGTAGCGAAGACCATTGACGGCGGCAACACGTGGAGAGAAATTCCGCTCGTTGATGAACATACGGTTCGTGAATTCGGTGTGGCGTTTGTCACGCCGCAAATCGGATGGGTTGGTGCGATCGACGGTGCCTATCAAACGGTCGATGGCGGCGCGACGTGGGCGAAAGTCAAAAGCGACGACATCGGCCGCGCTGTGAACAAAATTCGTATCGTGAGAGATGAGACGAGTGCGGCGAAATTTGTCGCTTTTGCAATTGGAACGAATGTCGCGAGGTTCGAAATAGCGAAGTAGTCAACGAAGCGGTATCCAATGGCTAGCTTTATGACTATTCGCCCAATTAATATTGGCGTAAACATACACAAAAGTAGTTATCGAAAAACATCGTAAATTCCTTATTCGCCCAATTTAATTTGGCAAACTAGGAGGTTGCTGTAAGTTGTTTTTTGTAGCTTTGGGTCGTCGCCAAATTCGCGAAGCGAGTAACCAGTCCGTTCGAGTAGCCTGCTCACGCGGGTTTGCATGAGCGTGCCCGCGTGGAGCCCATGTGTAAACGCGCGTTGCACCGTGCGCTGCACGACGATGCCGTGCGTCCGTTAGAATTTCAATTTCCCGCTCGGCGCACGTCATGACCAAATACGTCTTCGTCACCGGTGGGGTGGTGTCCTCCCTTGGCAAGGGCATCGCCGCCGCTTCCCTCGCTGCGATCCTCGAATCGCGCGGTCTAAAAGTCTCCCTCGTAAAACTCGATCCGTACATCAACGTCGATCCGGGCACGATGAGCCCGTATCAGCACGGTGAGGTGTACGTCACCGACGATGGTGCCGAAACCGATCTCGATTTGGGGCACTACGAGCGATTCGTTTCGCAAAAACTCACCGCTCGCAATAGCTTCACGAGCGGCAAGATCTATCAAAACGTCATCAACAAAGAGCGACGCGGCGATTACTTGGGCGGCACGGTGCAGGTGATCCCGCACATCACCGACGAGATCAAAAACCAGATCAAGGCCGCAGGCGAAGGCTTGGACGTATTGATCGTCGAAATCGGCGGCACGGTGGGTGACATCGAATCCTTGCCTTTCATGGAAGGCATTCGTCAGATGGGCGTCGAAGTCGGACGCCGCAATCGTTGCTACATTCATTTGACACTCGTGCCGTTCATTGCGAGTGCCGGTGAGCTCAAAACAAAACCCACGCAGCACAGCGTACAAAAGCTGCGCGAAATCGGTATCTTTCCTGATGTGCTTTTGTGTCGCTCCGATCGAATGGTGCCGCAGGACGAGTGCAGAAAAATTTCGCTCTTCACCAACGTCGAAGAGCGCGCAGTCATCTCGGTGCCCGATCTCGATACGATTTTCAAAGTGCCGCAACTGCTGCATTCGCAGTTGCTCGATGAGATCGTGTGTCACACCTTGGACATCGTCGCAAAGCCGGCCGATTTAACGCCGTGGGCGCACATTGTCGAGCGCACCTTGCATCCGAAGTCGGTCGTCGATATCGCGTTCGTTGGTAAATATGTGGAGTTGATCGACGCCTACAAATCGATCAACGAAGCGCTCAAAGCCGGCGGCATTCACAACGATTGCAAAGTCAATATTCATTACGTCGAAAGCGAAAAGCTCATCGACGAAGGCGCAGGATCGCTTAAAAACATGGACGCGATTCTGGTCGGCCCTGGGTTCGGCGAGCGCGGTATCGAAGGCAAGATCGCGGCTGCGAAGTTCGCGCGTGAATCGAAAATTCCTTACTTGGGAATTTGTCTCGGTATGCAAGTCGCAGTCATCGAATTCGCGCGTAGTGTGTGCGGACTCAAAGGCGCGCATTCGAGCGAGTTTGATAAACAATCGCCGCATCAGGTGATCGGTCTTGTCACTGAATGGAAAGACGCGAGTGGTAACGTGCAAAAGCGCGACGAACATTCGGATTTGGGCGGTACGATGCGCTTGGGTGCACAGAAGGCTTCGCTCGTCGCGGGCTCGCTTGCAGCAAAAGTGTACGGTTCGACTGCAATCAACGAACGCCATCGTCATCGCTATGAGGTCAACGGCAATTACGTTGAGCAATACGAAAAGAACGGCATGGTGATATCGGGGCGTTCATCGGTGCAAAACTTGGTGGAAGTGATGGAATATCCGCAAAGCGTGCATCCGTGGTTCTTGGGTGTTCAATATCACCCCGAATTCAATTCAACGCCGCGAGGCGGGCATCCTCTGTTCAAAGCGTTTGTTGCTGCGGCGATGGAGCAACGGAAACGGGGTGGGCGATGAATGCATATCTGTCATTCCCGCGAAGGCGGGAACCCAGCCCCCGAAAAGTCGATAGGAACACAAACATCAATGCGGAGTTGCGAGTGCCCGGTCTGGGTCCCCGCCTTCGCGGGGATGACGTATACGGCGAGGCGTTCGCCTCGCGGAGCACAACGCTATGAACCTCTGCGGCTTCGAAGTCGGCCTTGACCGACCGTTTTTTCTAATCGCCGGCCCCTGCGTGGTTGAAAGCGAACAACTACAGATTGATACAGCGGGTACGCTTGCGGAAATGACGCGCGAGCTCGGTATTCCTTTCATCTTCAAATCGAGTTTCGATAAAGCGAACCGCTCGAGCGGCAAATCGTTTCGCGGGCCGGGAATGAAAGAAGGCTTGCGCATCTTGTCCGAAGTGAAGCGCCAGATCAAAGTTCCGGTGCTCACCGATGTTCATGAAGTCGAAGGGCTCGACGAGGTCTGCGCGGCAGTCGACGTGTTGCAAACGCCCGCATTCCTCTGTCGTCAAACCGATTTCATTCACGCGGTCGCTGCAACTGGCAAACCGGTGAACATCAAGAAGGGCCAGTTCCTCGCACCCGGTGACATGAAAAACGTCGCGCAAAAAGCACGAGATGCAAACGGCGGCGAAGACACCATCATGGTCTGCGAACGCGGCGTTTCGTTTGGCTACAACAATCTCGTGAGCGACATGCGTTCGCTCGCGATCATGCGCGAGACGAATTGCCCCGTGGTGATGGACGTGACGCATTCGGTGCAATTGCCGGGTGGGCAAGGCACGTCAAGCGGCGGTCAACGCGAGTTCGTGCCCGTGCTCGCGCGCGCGGCGACTGCGGTGGGGGTTGCGGGGCTCTTCATGGAAACGCATCCGTCGCCCGATAAAGCGATGAGCGACGGCCCAAACGCGTGGCCGCTACCGCGAATGAAAGCGCTGCTCGCGCAGCTTAAAGAACTCGACGCGATCGTGAAACGAAATGGTTTCGTCGAACACGATTTGAAAGGCGATCATCGGCTATGAGTGCATACGTCATCGCTTCGGTCAACGTTACCGATCCTGAAAAGTACAAGGGCTATCAAGCGTTGACGCCTGCCGCAATTGCGCATCACGGCGGCAAATTCGTCGTACGCGGTGGTGCGATGGAAGTGCTCGAAGGCGAGTGGCCGCGACCGCGGGTCGTCGTCTTGCAATTCGAGTCGATGGACGCGGCGAAGAAGTTCTACCACTCTGCCGAGTACACCGCAGCGCGTGCGAAGCGCGAGGGTGCGGCGGAATTTTCGATGATCGTTGTAGAGGGATTCGCAGGGTAGCGAAGAACCAGCTTGTGGGAGCGCGCTTGCGCGCGAATGGCTCATTGCGCCGAAGTTGTTCGCGCGCGAGCGCGCTCCCACAGACTGTTTCGACTTGATTTGAGAGAGAAAAAATGAGTGCAATCGTTGATGTCATAGCCCGCGAAGTTCTGGATTCGCGTGGCAATCCGACTGTTGAGGCGGACGTTGTTTTGGAAAGCGGCGCAACCGGTCGCGCGGCTGTGCCCTCGGGCGCGTCCACGGGTACGCGCGAGGCAATTGAGCTTCGCGATGGCGACAAATCGCGCTATCTCGGCAAAGGCGTCTTGAAAGCCGTCGAATACGTGAACACTGAAATCGCGGAAGCGCTGCTCGGTCTGGACGGCGAAGAGCAATCGCGTATCGATCGCGTGCTGATCGAACTCGATGGCACGGAAAACAAATCGCGTCTCGGTGCGAACGCGATGCTCGCGGTGTCGTGTGCGGTTGCCAAAGCTGCGGCGGAAGACGCGGGTTTGCCGCTCTATCGCTATCTCGGTGGCGCTGGGCCGATGAGCCTGCCAGTGCCGCTCATGAACGTGATCAATGGCGGCGCGCACGCGAACAATTCGATTGATCTGCAAGAGTTCATGGTCGTGCCAGTGGGTGCGCCGACGTTTCGCGAAGCGCTGCGTTGGGGCACCGAGGTGTTCCACCACTTGAAGAAAATCATTCACGACAAAGGCTGGCCAACGCAAGTGGGCGACGAGGGCGGCTTCGCACCCGATCTCAAGTCGCACGAGGAAGCTTTGAAGCTCTTGATGGGTGCAATTGAGAAAGCAGGTTATCGCCCAGGCGAACAAGTCGCGATCGCGCTTGATTGCGCAGCCAGCGAGTTCTACAAAGACGGCAAATACCATCTCGAAGGCGAAGGCTTAACGCTCGCATCAAGCGAACTCGTCGAGCTCTGGGCTGATTGGGCAGCGCGCTACCCGATCGTGTCGATCGAAGACGGCATGGCCGAGCAAGATTGGGATGGCTGGAAGTTGCTCACCGAAAAGCTCGGCAAGAAAGTGCAAATCGTCGGCGACGATCTTTTCGTGACCAACACGAAGATTTTGAAAGAAGGCATTCAAAAGGGTATCGCCAATTCGATTCTCATCAAGATCAATCAAATCGGCACGATGTCGGAAACGCTCGCCGCGATTGAAATGGCGAAGCGTGCGGCGTATACGAATGTGATCTCGCATCGCTCGGGCGAAACCGAAGACACAACGATTGCGGACATCGCCGTTGGCACGAACGCAGGTCAAATCAAAACCGGTTCGGCATCGCGCTCCGATCGTATGGCGAAGTACAACCAACTGCTTCGTATCGAAGAAGACTTGGGAGACGTCGCGATGTACGCGGGCCGCGAAGTGTTCGCGCGCTTTGCACGTTAAGCGCGGACATCGAAGCGCGTGAATCCGTCGAGCACGATTGCGGGAACAGCTAGCAGCATGGTAGGACGAATCATCTTCGGCGTGCTAGTGCTGCTATTTCTTGTGTTGCAGTACAAACTCTGGTTCGACAAAGGCTCGATCCCGCGCGCTCACACGCTCGAGAAAGAACTGAAAGAACTTAAGGCGAAAAACGACGACGCGAAGCAGAAAAATGCTGTGCTTGATGCGGACGTGAAGGATCTCGAAAAAGCAGGCGAGGCTATTGAAGAGCGCGCTCGCAACGAACTCGGTATGGTCAAAAAAGGCGAAACGCTTATTCAAGTTAAAGAGCGTGTGCCGCAGCCGACACCTGCGCCGAGTGAGTCTGCAAAGAAGTAGCGCCCCAGCGTGCGCATCAAACCCGTCACCTCTCGCGATAACCCAATCGTCAAGCAGCTTTCTGCGTTGACCAAATCTGCGAGCGCGCGGCGCACCGGCGGAATGTGTTTGCTTGAAGGTGAACATCTAGCGCAAAGCTATGTGCAAAACGGTCGACGACTCGCGCAGCTTGTGTTGCGGGCCGAATCATCGAATGCGAACGAGGTGAGCATTGCGACCGCGCATCGCGCACTCGCGAATGCGGCGGACGAGACAATTTTGTTGTCGCCGGCGATTTTTGATTCGTTGTCGTCGCTTGCCACACCGAGTGGCGTGCTCGCGATCGCTTCGGTGCCGTCGTCCTCCGCGCTCACGACGAGCGGTTTTGTACTTGCGCTTGATCGATTGCAAGACCCCGGTAACGTGGGTACGTTGATTCGCACGGCTGCGGCTGCTGGCGCGTCGCAAGTGTGGCTGTCGCAGGATTGCGCGTTTGCGTGGAGTACGAAAACCTTGCGCGCTTCGCAGGGCGCGCATTTTCACATTGATGTGATCGAAGCGGTCGATCTTGCAGCTGCGCTAAACGCGTTCAACGGTGAGTGTTGGGCGACCTTGCCGCGTCCACTCGACGGCATGCGCGCGAGCGTGCGTGTGCAGCCGCTAGCAAATGCGAAATTCGGCGCAGACGTTGCGCTGATTCTTTCGAATGAGGGCGCTGGCCTTTCCCATGCGCTCTATGACACGGTCACGCATGGCTTGTCGATTCCGATGGCGCGTGGGATCGAATCGCTCAATGTGGCGACCGCCGGCGCGATTGCGCTCTATGGAATTGCTCAACAGATCGCGTCCTAGCGTTGGTGGTTAACGCCCAATCTAATTGGGTAGTGATGACAAAAAATAATGTTTTCGAAAATTAACTAATAACTAATGTAGACCCAATTAAATTGGGCTATAAGGAGTATTGTTGGTATTCCTTTTTAAGAAATCAAACACAAACGCGAATGGTTCGCATTTGTGTGTATACTAGCAAGCATCGACAACCCGATCATCGTGCAATCGCGACGCCTAAGCCGTCGATCGAACGCACGAACGAATACCAAGATGTTTCCTTCCTCCTCACTCCTTCGAAAACTCTCTGTCGCACTTCTCTCGATTGCGGCGATCGCTTCTGCGAACGCGCAAGACAAAGTGCTTAACCTCTACAGCGCACGTCACTACAGCACCGATGAGGCGCTATACACGAACTTCACTAAGCAAACAGGTATCAAAATCAATCGCATCGAGGCCGGTGAAGACGCGCTGCTTCAACGCATCAAGGCCGAAGGCGCGAATTCGCCAGCGGACGTGTTCCTAACCGTTGACGCAGGTCGCCTCTGGATCGCCGATCAAGAAGGCATCTTCGCGCCCGTGCAATCGAAAGTACTGAACGATCGGATTCCAGCGGCGTATCGCCTCGCAAGCGGCACCTGGTACGGCTTCTCGTCGCGCGCGCGCGTGATGGTCGTCGATAAAACGAAAGTGAAAGCGGGCGATATCGCGACCTATGAAGACCTCGCCGATCCGAAATGGAAAGGCCAAGTTTGCACGCGCTCAGGCTCGCACGTCTACACGCTCTCGCTCTTGTCGTCGATCATTGAACACGCAGGCGCTGCAAAGGCGGAGGATTGGGCGAAGGGCATCACGGCAAACCTTGCGCGTCAACCGAAAGGCGGCGACACGGACCAAGTTCGCGCCGTTGCCGCAGGTGAATGTGCGATTGCATTGACCAATACTTACTACCTTGCGCGTCTGATGAAGTCCGATAAGCCAGACGATCGCGCAGTGATGGAAAAAGTACGCGTCGTGTGGCCGAATACGAACGGTCGCGGCGTTCACATGAACGTCTCTGGCGGCGGCATGCTCAAGAATGCGCCCAACAAAGAAAACGCGATTAAATTCCTCGAATACCTCGCGAGCGATCAAGCGCAGGCTTACTTCGCGAACGGCAATAACGAATGGCCAACGGCCACAACGGCCGACTTCAAAAACGCAGAGCTTGAATCGCTTGGCAAATTTAAGGCTGACACGGTCAACATGATTGCGCTTGGTAAGAACCAGCGTCAAGCGCAGGAAATTGTGAATCGCGTAGGCTGGAAGTAGTTACGCGCGCTTCGCGCGCGAGGACGTCGCTTCGCTAAGACGTCGCACTTCGTGCTAGGGCGACGCTCCCGTTGGTCGCTAGGACGATATTGAAAAAATGAGAGCGGCGAATGCGGCTCTTTTCGTAGGGTGCGATCCTATCGCACCTCGTGATTGATGCGCGCGAAGCGCATTTCTTCTGTCAGCATTGGTTGGTATCGATTTGGGTGCGATGACCGCAACAAGCTCGTCGTACGGATCGCTCCCTACGATTTTTTCACGAGCTCGATCAGTTCGGCGAGCTTTGCGTGCGCTTCACGTGGACTCAAGTCATCAGCGTCAAGCGCTCGCAATGCGTCTAACGCGGGCGATGTGTTGGGCGTTTCATCCATGACCGCTGATTCCATCGCAAACAAATCGCCTTGCGGCTTCTCGTGAGTTCGCTCTTTCTCTAAACGCTCCAACTCACGCCGCGCGTCGCGAATGACTTCTGCTGGAAGTCCTGCCAATTTCGCAACATCGATTCCGTAGCTGCGACTTGCAGGCCCGGCTTTTACCTCGTGCAGAAACACGACTTTGTCGCCATGCTCGACAACGCTCACGTGTTGATTGACGCAGCTCGCGTAATCATTGGCGAGTTCGGTGAGTTCAAAATAGTGTGTTGCGAAAAGCGTGAGGCTTTGCGTTTTCGAAATGAGTCGTCGCGCAATCGCAGTGGCGAGCGCGAGACCGTCGAAGGTGGATGTGCCGCGACCGATTTCATCAACAATCACGAATGAGTTCGGTGTCGCGCGCTGCAGAATCGCAGCCGCTTCGGTCATTTCCACCATGAAGGTTGAGCGCCCGCTGGCGAGATCGTCGCTTGCGCCGATACGCGTCAGTACACGATCGATTGGGCCAATCATTGCTGCATTTGCTGCAACGAAGCCACCCGCGTACGCCATGATGATCGCTAGCGCTGCTTGTCGCATGTACGTGCTCTTACCGCCCATATTAGGCCCCGTGAGCACGACGCAGGAACGCTTCGCATCAAGCCGCAAATCGTTTGGTATGAATTGATCGACGAGCGATTCGATCACGGGATGTCTTGCGCCACTCAATTCGATGCACGGCACCGATGTGAATGTCGGACGAGTGAGCTTCAACGTTTCTGCGCGCTCGGCGAAGTTCGCAAGCACATCGAGTTCTGCAAGCGCCGCGCCTGCTTTGCGGAAGAGATCAAGCGCGGGCATCAACAATTGCAAAAGTTCCTCGAACAAACGCTTTTCGAGCGCGAGCGCGCGATCGTTCGCTGCGAGCGCTTTGTCTTCAAACACTTTGAGTTCGGGTGTGATGTAGCGCTCAGCGTTCTTGAGCGTCTGCCGACGTTTGTATTCAACGGGCACTTTGTCGACGTAACTCGGCGTCACTTCAATGTAGAAGCCGTGAACCTTGTTGTATTCGACGCGCAAGTTTGGAATGCCGGTGCGCTCGCGCTCGCTCGCTTCCATTTTTGCAAGGAAGGTACCGCTGTCGGTTTGAATCGCACGGAGTTCGTCGAGATCCGCGTTGTAGCCGTTCGCGATCACGCCGCCGTCGCGCACGACGAGCGCAGGCTCGTCGGCGACCGCGCGTTTCAGCAATTCATGCCATGAGCTATCGATATTGATCGCGTCGGCAATCGCACGCAACATTGCGTTTGGCGCGGTTTGCAACGCTCTCGCGAGCGCTGGCAGCGCAGCGAGCGTCGTGCGCAGGCCAGCAAGCTCACGCGGACGAACGCTTGCGACCGCAATGCGCGTGGCGACGCGTTCGATATCGGAGAGTCCGCGCAGTGCATCTTGCACCTGCGTGAAATCGAGCGCGGAATCCTGTGTCGAACTCGCACGAGCGAGGGAGGCGACGGCGTCGTGGCGTGCGGCGGCACGCGCTGGGTCACGAGGCGGCTCAGTCAACAATGCGCGAAGCAATCGAGAACCTGCGGCGGTTTCACAACGATCTAGCAAAGAGAAGAGCGTGGGTGAATCCGCACCCGAAAGCGTTTGCGTGATTTCGAGATTGCGTAGCGTGGATGCATCCATCTCGAGCGCTTCGCTGGCGCGTTCGATGTTTACCGTTGAAATCGGCAATCGATTGCCGCCGTTGACGAGTCGTGTGAAGGCGAGTGCTGCGCCCGAAGCAGTCAGCGCAAGCGGTACACGCTCTAAATCGAGATGCGAAACGGTCGCGGTGCCGAGCGCTTGCGTGAGCTCTTCACTCGCGCGAACGCCAGTGAATTCATAGTCAGGTCGTGCGCGTAGCGTGAACGATGACAGCGGCGTTTGCGCAAGCATTTCGCGCATCGCGCGCTCATTCGATTCGCTGCACACGAACTCTGCGGGTTCTTTGCGAAGCAGATACGCAATCAATTCACTCGCTTGCAAATCTCGCAATAGCACGCTGCCAGCGGATGCGTTCACAAGTGCAACGCCTGCGCGAGCGCCATCGATCATGACCGCCGCGAGCAAGGTTTCTTTCCGAGCGTCGACAAGATTTGCGTCAGTCACTGTGCCTGGCGTGACGATACGAACAATTTTTCGCTCGACTGGGCCTTTGGTTAAACCGGGAACGCCAACCTGTTCGGCAATCGCAACGGTCTCGCCCGCTCGCACGAGCTTCGCAAGATAGCCATCGATCGAATGAAACGGTACACCCGCAAGCGGAATCGGTGTGCCCGACGATTCACCACGCTGTGTGAGTGTGATGTCGAGCATTTTCGCAGCGCGTTTGGCGTCGTCAAAGAAGAGCTCGTAGAAGTCCCCCATCCGAAAGAAAACAAACTTATCTGGATGCTCAGCCTTGAGCGCCAGATACTGTTGCATCATCGGGGTGTGTGCGCTCATGCTTCGCATTTCGCGCAGGACGTCGTCGCTACGCGACTAAGACGACGCTGCGCTATGACGTCGCGCTTCGCGCTAGGACGCGAGGTTGCTTCGCAACAGGACGACGCTTCGCTAGGACGACGCTGCGCTATGACGTCGCGCTTCGCGCTATGACGCAAAGCTTTGCGAACACTTTTCTTCGTCTCTAGTAGCTGCAACTGTAGGAGCGGTTTACCGCGACCCGATGATTGAACTAGAGACGCGATGGAAGTTACGAATCGCGGGTCGCGGTAAACCGCTCCTACAGTGCTACTCGATTTCATTAATAGCGAAACATTCAACGTCGATTGAAGAAGTGAGTATGCGGAGCTTTGCGTCATAGCGACCAACGGGAGCGTCGTCCTAGCACGAAGTGCGTCGTCTTAGGCGCGCAGCGCCGACGTCCTCGCTTAAGACTTTGCCTGCAAAGTCTTAAGTAACTCGGGAAATATTTTTGGTGTTCCCGCTACGATCGATCCGCTCTCCATGTAGGTATCTTCGCCATCAATGCCTGTAACCAAGCCACCCGCTTCTTGAATCAAGAGTGCGCCGGCTGCCATGTCCCATTGGTTTAATTTCATTTCCCAAAAGCCGTCGAAGTAACCTGCGGCAACGTAAGCGAGGTCGAGTGCCGCTGCGCCCGGGCGGCGTAGCCCCGCGCACTTGGGCATGATGTTTTTAAGTTGCACGAGGTATTCATCGAACGCGGCGCCATCGCGAAACGGAAAACCGGTGCCGATCAAACAGTCGCGCAGCTTGAGCTGTTTGGAAACGCGAATGCGGCGGTTGTTGAGATACGCCCCAGAGCCACGCGTGGCGGTGAACAGATCGTTGCGCGACGGATCGTAGATCACGGCTTGCGTGATGATGTTTTTTTCTTTGAGCGCAATCGACACGCAATACTGCGGCACACCGTGCAAAAAATTTGTGGTGCCGTCGAGCGGATCGATCACCCAGATGAAATCGCTCCCCGAATTACCGCGCGTCGCACCGCTGCCTTCTTCGGCCATGATGCCATGCGTGGGATACGCCTCGAGCAGGATATCAACGATCGCGGCTTCCGCGCCTTTGTCGACTTCGCTAACGTAGTCGCCGGGCCCCTTGTTATCGATCGTGAGTCGATCGAGGTTGCGCGCGCCGTATTGAATGACGTCTGCGGCTTTGCGTGCGGCCTTAATGGCCGTGTTGAGCATCGGGTGCATGATGGGCGACTGATTGTGTGAAAGAGCGAAGCTTTATTTTACTTGGGCGTCTTGCGATCGTTCGTCGATAGCATAGAACCCCCATCCCCACCCCGGAGTCGTAGGCGACAAGTCTGTCGCCGCTCCCCTTGAAGGGGAGGGGGTTTTATGTCGCTCGAATCCATCGCTATTGTCCTGTCGCACACCTCTCATCCAGGCAACATCGGCGCCGCCGCGCGCGCCATGAAAACAATGGGGCTTGCCGATTTGCGATTGGTCAATCCCGATGTGTTCCCGAGCGAGATCGCAAGCGCGCGAGCGAGCGGCGCGACCGATGTGCTGGATAGCGCGCGCGTGTACGAAACGCTCGAAGCAGCGATTGCCGATTGTGTGTTCGTGGTCGGTTCGTCGGCGCGTGGTCGCGACTTTGTGGGCGAGACGAAAGACGTGCGAAGCGCCTGTGTAGACGCCATCGCGAAGACCGCGCAAGGCAAGGTCGCTATTGTGTTCGGTTGCGAGATGAGCGGGATGACGAATGCTGAGGTTGCGTTGTGTCAAACGCTTGCCTACGTGCCCGCGAATCCCGCGTATTCGTCGCTCAACCTTGGTAGCGCTGTGCAAGTGTTTTCGCATGAGCTTCGCATGGCGGCGGGACAGGTGCAGGGCTACGAAGCCCCCGTGTTTCAGTTAGCGACGCAAGACGACATCGAACGCATGTTCGAGCACATGGAACATGCGTTAACCGCCTCGGG
>JBOFBL010000385.1:0-1095 GCA_051645545.1 Casimicrobium sp.
CCGAGGCGACCCGCATATTCGCGCAGCACTGCGCTCAATCGCGCCGCCTCCATCGGTTGCGATAAATCCGGATGCGTTCGCTGCGCCACCGAAATGAGCTGAGTCACGCTTTCGAACGCGACGTCGATCACGGCGAACATTTGATCGATAGGCACTCGGCGCAACCGGCTTCCCGGTGCGGCTCGCTCGTCGAACGGAAGTGCTGCAACGCGCTCGACTTCGGCGCGCGCGGATTCGAGATCTAAGCGCGCTTTGCGCAAGTATTCCTCCGCGCGCTGCGTGTCCTTTTGCGGCGAGGATTTCATGCGCTCGAATGCGACGGCAAATGCTTCGTCGGTCGCGAGTCGCGCCTTGGTCAATCGTTCGCGAATGGCCGGATTCGGCGGCGTTTTGTCGTTGAGCACTGGAATCGTCGGGCCGCGCTCTGCAGACGCCTTTTCGGCCACTTTCATCGCCAGATGCGCGAGCTCAAGCGCGTGGGTCCCTTCATTGGCCGAGGCAACCGTTCGCCAATCCTGTAGCAGCGAGCGCACCAACATTAAGAGCACTAGCGTCAGCACAAGCGCGGTGGTCAACATGAAAAGTTTGGTAAGGCGCATAGCCGACGATTCGTCGCGGTTCCCCCGGGAGGGGCGGCGAAATAATTGTTCTAATACAAACCATTATCCCAGTTGTGCACAAAAATTCATCATGTCGGCTGCCGAAATAGGGTCAACGATAAGAAAAGCGAGCCGCAATGGGCCGAAAAACAAAAGCATGCGCCGGTAGCATTCGGCGGTGTGCCTTCCGCATGATGCGTTGCATCAAACTCGTAACAAAATTCGTAACGTGCGATCAAGGCGGCGTTTGATGGCTTGAATGTAATGAGTCGCGGAAAAAGGGCGATGCGGATGAAGATTTGCGTGATTGGTGCGGGCGCGATTGGTGGCTGGATTGCAGCGAGGCTTTCGCGCGCGGGTGTGCATCGCGTGAGTGTGCTTGCGCGCGGCGACACGCTCGCAGCGTTGCGTGCGCACGGTGTCGAGCTCATCGAACACGATGCGCATTTTTCTGCAACTGTGGTTGCAAGCGACGACACGCAGGCACTCGGTGAAC
>JBOFBL010000386.1:0-1442 GCA_051645545.1 Casimicrobium sp.
AGGAGGCGGCGATTGCTGTGCCTCGCACGCACGAGTTCGCACGACGCAGAAAAATCACTGCAAAAGAGATTGCCCAACTCGAATGGGTACTCTCGTCGCCCGATTCTTACCTTCGCAATATGTTCGAGCTTTTTTTGCAACGGCACGAACTTCGTTTGCAGCGGGTGAAACTGCAAGTCGATTCAACGGTGCAAGCGCTTTGGTGTGCCTCGAAATTGGGCTACGCCGCCGTCGGACCGCTCTCGCTCATTCGCGCAATGTCGCGCGAATGGAACCTGGTCGCGCTGCCGATTGCGATTGGCGAGCCGGTGCGTCTCGGCCTGGCGTATCGAAAATCGCAACGCGACTCACCGCAATTCGTTGCGCTACGCGATGCGACAAAGACGGTTGTCGGTGGCTCCGCAAGTCGCTAGGTCGATCACTGCAGCGCGGGCAAGTGGGCTCTATACGACGCGCTTTAAGTGTACGAAAAAGCAGATCAATATTGTTCTTAAAATACCGTATTTATTGGGGAAACTACATTTTTTTTAGTTTTTCGAAAAACATGTAAATAGTAAGAAAGCCCCAATAAATTTCGGTGAAAATTGATAGAGCTATCGATAATCAGAGCCAACGAATTTTCCGAAAAAACCACCAAAGCGCAACGCTGCCCACCGCCATTAACGCCAGTGCAAACGGATAGCCGAATAACCACTCGAGCTCCGGCATATGTTTGAAATTCATCCCATAGATCGCGCCGACGATCGTTGGCACCATGAAAATCGCGCCCCAGCCGGCAAGTTTTTTTGTGACTTCGGATTCTTGCAGTGTGATGAGCGAAAGATTGGTGTGCGTCGCACTGTTTTCCATGTCGCGCAAACTATCGAGCGATTCGTCGATGCGCGTCACGTGATCGAGCACGTCGCGCAGATAGGGGCGCAATGTTTCGCGAAATATGCTGTGCTTGTGGCTCATAAGTCGCTCGCACACTTCCACAAGTGGCGTCACTGCACGGCGCAGGCAATTGGTATCGCGTTTCAACCCGTAGATTTTTTCGGCTGTCGCGCGGCGATCCGTGTTTTGGGCGAAGATCGTTTCCTCAATCGCTTCCAATCGGTCTTCAAGATTTTCGAGTAACGGGAAAAAACGATCAACGACTTCGTCAACCAGGCCATGAACGGCCGCACCCGCGCCGAGACGCAGGAAGCTTGGCTCGCGTTCAAGTTCGATGCGCACTTTCTTGAAATCGATATTCGAGCGATGGCGCACCGTGAGCACAAAGCGCTCGTTAGCGTAAATGTGCAACTCGCCATCGATAAATTCCTCGCCACGATGCTCGATCGTGTGCAAAACAATGAAGAGCGTTGAGCCGTACTCTTCCAGTTTCGGGCGCTGCGCACCACGATTCGTGTCCTCGATTGCAAGTTCATGCAAACCGAATTCTTCTTGCATTTTCGCGAGCA
>JBOFBL010000387.1:0-3021 GCA_051645545.1 Casimicrobium sp.
GCATCGAATCCCGCGAGTGTAAAAACATGCGCGGTTTCGACATGCGAATTCACCCCCTGCTCGCGAAGAATCGCGACTTTCGGACGCGCGCCTTTGTTGAAGAATGGCGCAGCGACGTTTTCTTTTGCATCGAACAGCACGCGCGGCGCAAGACCGACATCTTCATCGTCGAACACGCGATCGAATTCCAGATCGGCACAATCGGGGTTGTCGCGCAGACGTTGGATTTCAATCGTCGTCGAAGACCATGCTGCATGTAAGGCTTGTCGCGCATCGTCGAAGATCTTCTTGCCACCGTGCTTGATGACGAGACGTGTATCCGCACTTGTCACACCGACTTCATGAACGCCCAAGCCTTTAAACGCCTCGCGCACGCGCGCAAGGTCGGCGCGGCGCACTTGGACGACTGCGCCAAGCTCTTCGTTAAACAAAATCGTCTCGGCATTGCCCGCGATATTGTCGAGCGAGATTTGCAATCCAGAGCGCGCGGCAAACATCATTTCGCAGAGCGTTGCGAAGAGTCCACCGTCCGACTTGTCGTGGTACGCGATCAGCAGACCTTGATCGTTGAGCGTCTGCACGCCCGCGAAAAACGCTTTGAGTGCATCCGCTGAATCGCAGTCCGGTACGTCGCTCGAAAGCTCGCCTTGCACTTGTTCGAAGATCGAACCGCCGAGACGTTGTTTTCCGTTCGCAATGTCGATCAATAAAAGAACATTGTCGCCTTCGGTGCGCAATAGCGGCGTGAGCGTTTTCTTCACGTCTGCCACATTCGCGAAAGCGCTGATGATGAGCGAGACGGGCGCATGGATCGACTTCTTGTCCCACGCGGTGCGCATACTCATCGAGTCTTTGCCGACCGGAATCGCGATCCCGAGCGCGGGGCACAATTCCATGCCCACCGCTTTGACCGCGTCGAAGAGCGCCGCGTCTTCACCAGCGACATCCACCGCCGCCATCCAGTTGGCGGAGAGTTTCAAGTCGGAGAGTTTGTCGATGCGCGCCGCCGCGATATTGGTGATCGCTTCAGCAACCGCCATGCGCGCGGACGCGGGCGCGTTCACGACCGCAAGCGGCGTGCGTTCGCCCATCGCCATCGCTTCACCGGCGTCGCTAACCAAATCGCGAAGCGTGACCGCACAATCGGCAACCGGCACTTGCCAGGGGCCGACCATTTGCTCACGCGCGGTGAGACCGCCGACGAAGCGGTCGCCGATGGTCACCAGAAAGGTTTTGTCGGCGACGGTGGGATGTTGCAGCACTTGAAATGCGACATCGCGTAACGCTTTCGGCGTTAATGGTGAACGATTCGCAACCGACGAGCTAAGTGCACGTCGCTTCGTGTCGCGCTCCATCTTCGGTGGCTTACCAAGCAGCACATCAAGCGGCATATCGACAGGTTTGTTGTCGAACTTTTTATCGGCGACCGTTAAGCTGCCCGAGCCGTCGGCAACACCGAGCACCGCGAACGGTGAACGCTCGCGTGCGCAAATCGATTTGAAGGTCGTGAGACTTTGTGGCGCAATCGCGAGCACATAGCGCTCTTGCGATTCGTTGCACCAAATCTCTGCGGGGCTCATACCCGCTTCGAGCGTCGGCACTGTGCGCAAATCGAACAGCGCGCCGCGTGGATCGTCTTTGGTGCCTGCGCCGTGCACAAGCTCGGGCAAGGCATTCGAAAGCCCGCCCGCGCCGACGTCGTGAATCGCGAGGATCGGATTGTCTTTGCCGAGTTGCCAGCACGCATTGATCACTTCCTGCGCACGACGCTCCATTTCGGGATTGCCGCGTTGTACAGAATCGAAATCAAGGTCAGCGGTGTTCTGGCCCGTGGTCATCGACGAAGCAGCGCCGCCGCCCATGCCAATCCTCATGCCTTCGCCACCGAGTTGAATCAGCAGCGTGCCCGCAGGAAATTCGATTTTGTGCGTGTGTTCGTCAGCAATCGCGCCGACACCGCCCGCGATCATGATCGGCTTGTGATAGCCCCAGGTCGTGCCGTTCGCGGTGTGTTCGAACGTGCGGAAGTAGCCGCCCAGATTCGGTCGACCGAATTCGTCGTTGAACGCTGCGCCGCCAATCGGCCCTTGAATCATGATGTCGAGCGCTGAGACGATACGATCGGGTTTGCCAACGCTCGCGGTCGCAACCTCCCAAGGTTGCGGCAAGCCCGGTAGACGCAAATGCGAAGTCGTGAACCCTGTGAGCCCGCCTTTCGGCACAGCGCCACGACCGGTGGCGCCCTCGTCGCGTATCTCGCCGCCCGCGCCCGTGGCCGCGCCAGCGAATGGCGCAATGGCGGTCGGGTGATTGTGTGTTTCCACTTTCGCGAGGTAATGCGTAAGCCCTTCGTGCGTGGTGTATTGTCCGTCTGCGTTTGGATAGAAACGCTTCGCGTGACCGCCTTCAAGAATCGCGGCGTTGTCCGAATACGCGACCACGGTGCCTTGAGGATGCAAGTCGTGCGTGTTGCGAATCATTTGGAAGAGCGATTTGTCTTGCGCAACGCCATCGATCACCCACGACGCGTTGAACACTTTGTGACGACAGTGCTCCGAATTCGCCTGCGCAAACATCAAGAGCTCGACATCGGTCGGATCGCGTTGCAATTTGTCGAATGCAACAACGAGGTAATCGATTTCGTCCGCTGAGAGAGCGAGACCCAGTTCAACATTCGCTTTCTTCAACGATTCGGCACTGCGCGAAATTTTCGCGAGCGGTTGCGCAGCATGCGTCGCGAAAATCGCCTCCGACGCATCGAGCACGTGCAGCACACTCTCGGTCATACGATCATGACACGCAGCCTCAACCGCGCGCCTGCCTTCGTCATTGAGCGCTTTTTCGCTCGTCACCGTAAACCAGATACCACGTTCGATGCGCTCCACTTTATCGAGTGCGCAGTTCTTCGCGATGTCAGTGGCCTTCGACGACCATGGCGAAATGGTGCCAAGGCGCGGGATCACAAGAAAGCTGTAGTCGTGCTTTTTTTTCTTTTCGCTGTTCTCGCCCGTTTCATCATCG
>JBOFBL010000388.1:0-1242 GCA_051645545.1 Casimicrobium sp.
CTTCGGCGAAACGATGCGAGGAGCGAGATAAAGAGAGCACGAAGCGGCTCGATCTTATGGGCCAAACACTCATGGACATGCAGTCAAAAACCAATGCGCGTGCGCTGGAAAGGGAGAAGGCGATGGTTGAAGTGTCGGCTCGCGTGGCGGATACCCTGGACCGTTCGACGAACGCACTGGAAGCCACTCGCGATTTGTGCATTAAAGCGATCAAGATGCTACGAAAATATAGTAAAAACAGTAGCAACGGCGACGAGGGCGATGAGGGCGACAGCTCTACGTCCCTTCCTCCTCTCCCGACTCCTCCTCCCCAAGCACTAGAGCGCAAACGCCAGCGCACAGATCCACGCGACGACGAAACCTCCGCGATATTTCGCGAATAAAGGGCACATGAAATACTTACTCTCCGCTCTCCTCTTCCTGGCCCTCGTGGCTTGTATCCCCGTGACCGTCAGACCACAGTTCGATGACACGGGGCTACCTATCGCGTTGCCTGTTACGCCAGTCGGGCACATCTCTCCTACGGGGGAACTGGCATCTATCTACCCCGTAAGCATGGCGGCTCCTACGGGGTTTGACTGGGGCACAGTAGGCACGGTCATAGGGGCCGTCACGACTGCTCTGCTCGCCGCGTACGGCATCAACGCCAAAGGGTTCGCCAGCAAAGCAGTGTCGGCGCTCAAAATTGCCAGCGAACTCGCGGACAAACAAGAAGCCACCAGCGACCCCGAAATGCTCCGCGCCAACAAGCTCGCCGCGATGGAGCGCCAACGCGCCGCAGGTGTCTTAGAACTTACGCAGAAAGCGCGAGGGAAGAAGCTGCGGGCGAATGATTTGACTTCGGGGTAACGGCCCACCATGATGAGGAGATATGAAACTCCACTGGCTCCGTATCGGCGCAAGCCAACCTCTCGCGGGGCCGCATGGCCTGTTGGTGTGGGCATATGCGCGACTCGTAGCCGTGGGGACACCAGACTTTCTTCTCGTCGCGGGTAAAGCTTTCACGATCTGGTCTAATCTGATGACCATATTCGGGTCAGGCGTCAACGCCCCAGCCCGCGTGTCCGCAACGGACCCTACGTTTTTGATGGGCGCGAATGGCACAGACCCCGCGAAGATCGCGATAAACGCACAAGGCCGTGCACTGCTGACCGCCACAACAGCGACCGCGCAGCGTGAAGCGGCGATAGCGGAGCCTAATAAATATGCGGCGCTTAGTTATACCGAGCACTTTCTTGGCAT
>JBOFBL010000389.1:0-4483 GCA_051645545.1 Casimicrobium sp.
CGGCGACATCTTCTATTGCAAATTCGCAGAACGCAACAACCAAGCTCGAAACGAACGACAACATCGTTCCAATGCCCGCGCGTCGTCGCTGGCTCGGCACTGGGCTCGCGTTTGGCACCGGTATCGCTGCAGCGTTTGCCGCGGGCTGGTTTGCACGGCCTTTGTTGGTTACGAGCGCGCCAGCGGCGAATACGGCTGCGTCGGATGCGCTTGCGCCGTGGGTGCCCGCGATTGCGAGCTATCAGGCGATGTACGTGCGCGCAACGCTTGAGAAGAGCGCGTTCGATGCGATGCAAACACGGCAAGCGCTCAACGAATTTCAAAGTGCGAACAAATTCGCGACGAGCACTGCGAAGGTTTCGGTGCCCGACTTGAACGCGTCGGGTTACGAATTCCGACGTGCGCAGCTCTTAGGCTACGGCGACAAGCCGCTGTTGCAAATGGCGTATCTGCCCGCGACCGGCAAACCCGCAGCGCTTTGTGTGCTGCCCGTGGGCGATGCGAAGGAATTGCCGCTCTCAGTGCATGCGATCGAAGGCATGAGTGTCGCGACCTGGCAAACGCGCGGTTTGTCGTACGTGCTTGCGATCGATGAGCCGCTTGCGAAAGCGAAAGCAATGGGCGAGCAGATTCAGCGAGCGGGCTATCCGTTGCTGGTCACAGGCTAAAAATAGCCGCTTTTTCCTAGGCTGGCGATAGTGCTGATCGCCCAATTTAATTGGGGCATAGTCGATAATTAACCGTATATTGATAAGTTAAATAAATACGTCGATCGCCCAATTAAATTGGGGAATAAACGACGAAGCTCGAAAGAAAAAACGCGCCTCATTGGGCGCGTTTTTTTGGAGGCAGGGAATTCGCTCTACTTGGTAATCTTGTCAGCAGGTTTTGCTGCCGCTGTCTTCGCAGTTTCAACCGTCGAGCGAACGACCGGCAAGCCTTTCAACTTGTTGATCGCCTGCGCGTACAAGAAGTCTTTTTCATTACCCCAATCGAAGCCCTTCAATTTCTTGCCGTCCTCACGCGCTTTGGTGAGTTTTGCTTCTTGCGCTTCTTCGGTGAGATCCTCATCAGGATCGACCGGGTCTTCTTTCTTCTCGTCTTTGCCAATCAAATGACGCGCTAAATCTTTCTCGCGCTGAATTTTCGGTGCAACGACGCCGTCCCACGTGAGCTGATCGATCAAGATATCGGTTTCGATACCAGTGCCCTGAATCGAGCGACCGTTTGGCGTGAAGTACTTCGATGTCGTGAGCTTCATGCCCGTGGTCGTCGACAGCGGAATGATGTTTTGCACCGAGCCTTTACCGAAGGTGGTCATGCCCATCACGGTGGCGCGCTTATGATCTTGCAGTGCACCAGCAACGATTTCCGACGCAGACGCCGAGCCGCCGTTAGTGAGCACCACCACAGGCACCGTCTTCAAAACTTCAGGCGCATTGGCGACCACATCCGGGCCGCGACGTGCGTAGTGTTCGCGGCTCGCCGTGTAGCGCACCTTGGTGCCCTCCATGCGGCCTTCGGTGTACACCACGAGTGCATCTTTCGGCAGGAACACGGCGGAGAGGCCCACTGCGGCATCAAGCAATCCACCGGGGTTGTTGCGCAGATCGAGCACTACACCTTTAAGCGGCGATTGCGCGTGTTGATCGGCAAGCGCCTTCACGACTTCGCCAACAGTGAGTTCGTTAAACGTTCTCACGCGCACATACGCAAGACCGGGCTCCACGGCTTTCGCACGCACCGCTTGCACTTTGATTTGCTCGCGTGTGAGTGTGTGCGTGATCGTCGAGCGATCATCCTTGCGGAAAATTTCCAAACGCACTTTGGTGCCTGGCGTACCGCGCATTTTCTCCACCGCTTTGGTGGTCGTGAGACCGCGTGTCGATTCGCCTTCGACTTTGGTGATGAGATCGCCCGTGCGAATGCCTGCACGCGCGGCGGGCGTATCGTCAATCGGTGCGACAACTTTGATGTAGCCGTCTTCGGTGCCGATTTCAATACCGATGCCGCCGAAGCGACCAGTGGTCGTCGTGCGCATGTCTTTCATTGCGTTCTCATCCAAGAACGTCGAGTGCGGATCAAGGCCGCTCACCATGCCGGCGATTGCTTGTTCGATTAATTTCTTATCGTCGACCGAAACAACGTAATCGTTTTTGATGCGCGAATACACCTCGGAGAACGTGCGCAATTCATCGACCGGAATCGTCGATCGCGCGTCGCGATTGGCATCGACGGTGAGCGCAAGCGAGAGCGCCGTGCCGAGCACGACACCAGCGCCGATCCAGGTGAACTTTTGAGAGTGACCACGCAGAAAACGCATACAACTTCCTTTACTACGGCTCAAGCGTCGCCACGCCGACGACGCGATACGCCATATTAGACGATTACGCTGACGAAAAATTCAACTTGTGAAGGAATACGAACAAGCGGCGCACTGGATGCGACATTCGCGCAAAAACGCGCGAAATGTGGCCGCCAGCGACTGCAAGCAATGATGCGGAAGATCGCAGTGCGCCGAAAGCGCGTCGAGCGTTTGTTTTTGGCGAAGCACTAGAAATCGCAGGCAAGAAAAAAGGGCGAAAGGCTTGCGCCAATCGCCCTAACGTCACCACGTCGGGGTCGGGGGAAACCCGCTACGGGGAGGAAGTCTTCGCGAGGGAGGAGGGAATCAACCATTTCGCGAACTTGCCATGTATCTAAGATGCGGCTGTCATACGAAAAGTTCAAGACTTTTTTCAACTTTTTTGTCGATAGAGTTAATCGTCAAAAAGTTGTGCGCCATCCCTCAAAACGGGCTTGGCCTAAGGCTTAAACGCGTCGACTTGCGCACGCGTTGGAATACCAACGCGACCGCCGAACGTGCTGCACTTGATCCCTGCGACGAGGCTTGCAAATTCGATGGCGTCGGCGTCGTTGTGACCATCGGCCAATGCATAGGCGAGGGCGCCGTGCCACGTATCGCCGGCCGCAAGTGTGTCCACCGATTTCACCGGGAGCGAGGGCATGGTTTGTATGCGCTTGCCATCGAACCAGAGTACGCCGCGTTCACCAAGCGTCACCGCACAGATTTTGTTGCGACCGCCGAAGGCTTTGGTAAGCGCTTGCTCCGGTGTGCCGAAGCCCAAACTTTTGAGCATTGGTTCGCTCCAGCCTGGATGCGTCGCCGCGCGCGAGAGCGCGAGCAAATCTTCGGCTTCGCCGCCATCGGCATCGAACACGCTCGGCAATTTGTATTCGGCGGCAGCGTCGAAGAGCGTCATCGCACCAGGCTTCCAGCGCGAGTCCGCAAGCACCGCGTGCATCACTTCGATTTCGTCCAAAGGTAACCAGGATGTATCCGGCGGGTAGCCTTGCGATGGCGCGGAACACACGAGTCGTTCGCCGCGCGAATCGATCAGGATCGCAGACGTTTTCGAGCGCGCACCATGCAAACGATGCACGTGCTGAATGTCCACGCGCTCATCCGAGAGTTGCCGCAGGATTTGATCGCCAGTGGGATCATCACCTACGCGACCCCAGTATTGCGCGGCGCCACCGAGTCGACGGACAGTGACCGCCGCATTCGCCGCTTGGCCACCACCGGTCACGATGAAATCGAGCGCACGAAATTTCGCAGGCGCTTCGGGAATCGTATCGACACGAAAAATTTGATCAAGGGTTGCCATGCCGAGGCAGACGATACGGCGGCGTTTGTTGGAGGGGTGGAGGAAGCGTTGTTTCATTGAATTTGCAAGCGTCGTGGTTCGATCCTTCGCCAAGCTGAGGATGAACTGAGCTCACCACAAGCGGATATGTCGTTAGTGTCGTCGTAGTTTCCGTTCGTGGTGAGCCCGTCGAACCATGAACGGCACAGATTATTTCGTCCCCGTGCTGCCAAACCCACCCGCGCCACGATCGCTGGCATCGAATTCGGCGACTTCTTTAAACGCAACCTGCTGCACCGGCACGATCACCAGTTGTGCGATGCGTTCTTGTGGGTTGATCGTAAAACTCGAGCCATTGGGCGCATTGCGATTCCAAACGCTCACCATCAATTCGCCCTGGTAATCGCTATCAATCAAACCGACCAAATTGCCGAGCACCACACCATGCTTGTGCCCCAAACCCGAGCGCGGCAGGATGATCGCCGCGTAACCGGGATCGGCAATGTGAATCGCGATGCCGGTGGGAATGAGTGTCGTCGCCCCAGGCGAGAGTTCGATCGGTGCATCGATACAAGCGCGCAGATCGAGACCGGCAGAGCCTTGCGTTGCATAGGCGGGGAGATTGGCGCGAGCCGTGTCGCGCAGAACTTTAAATTGGATTTGCATGAGAAAAAATGTGAGGTGCGCTTGCGTTGCGCGATTCATCGCAACGACCGAAAGTCAATGTTTTAGCCGACTGCCGCGATCTGCCGCTTCGCGTTCGCGCCGAACGCAGAACGTAACCGCTGGCTGCTGATTCGCGATTATTTGGTGGCGCAATGCGGGATGCGCTTGCA
>JBOFBL010000390.1:0-1998 GCA_051645545.1 Casimicrobium sp.
TGACGCGCCTGTTACTCGGTTTCGGGTTGCGCAATTTCTCGATGCATCCCAAGCAGCTGCTCAAAATCAAGCAACGGATTCTCACCTCTACGATGTCCGACTGCGAGGCGGCCGCCAATCGTATTCTGAAAACCGACGAGCCTGCGAAGATTCATGCGGTGCTTGCGAAGTTGAATGCGACATAGTTGGAGCGTATTCGTTGAATATGCTTAAGCGCATCCAACTTCGCGAATGATGCGCGCGCCACGTTCAGCGCTGACGTAAAATTTTGGATAATTATCTTTAGCAAAAATTCGCGCCATCGTTTCGCACTTTACGCCACGTCTTCGCAAATCACGGGTCAATTGCTCTCTTGCTTCGAAGAGGCGGCTACGATCGCGCTCGTTTGGTTCACCGTCACTATTCATCATCCAGCGGTGCTCTACCCGAAAAAATTTCTCAGTCGCAGTGTCCGTCGATTCGAGGAAGACTTTAAGATATGTCAGCTCGCCAACTTTTCCGTCGCGGTCTTTTAATGCGGTCACGCGCCGTACGACGTCTTCATTGTTTTCAATGATACCTGCACGCTGCGCTGGCGATAAGTTTGAGAGCGCTGCTCGCAGAGCCTCGTGGGACGAAACTTGCGCTAACTGCGCGAAATACTTCTCAAGAGTGTCCCACTGCTTTGAGGCGAGATCTTTCACTGATACCAAGTCGTTTTTGAGCATCGCAATTACTAGAGGTGGCGCGTGATCTTTTCCGAGATACGTGTCTTTGGATAAAACGCTGGCTAAGATTGAGCGATGCCCGTTGGCGAAGAGTTCACCTATTAAACTGCAGTCCTCGAATTCGTGTAAACAGTCTTTGCCGTCGTAGGGGTTGAGAAGCTCTGGATATTTCTCGATCGCTCTCGAGAAGATGCGATCATATTGGTTATCGTTCTTTTGCGGCCAATTTTTCTGTCCAGCAAATAAAGTTAGCGCGTCACGCAAATGCGTCACATTGGAAGCAACCGCACCCGAGGTGGTTGCGCTATCGCATGCCGGTGCATCTAGCCAATTTAAAAAGACGGCGTGAGCTTCACTCTTCGCTAAGATTTCATAGAGAAGATTTGCGTTGAACTCTATCGGGATTTTGCACCGTTTCAAAATCTGTACTTTAAGCTCAGTATCTTCCTTCGTGTTTGATCCGTAAACAAGATACGCAAGTGCTGCAGCACTTTTCGATTTGGCGATCAAGGGACGTGGCTGCGCCTTTTCGCTCCAGCGAAGATAACGCCTAAACAGTGCATCATTGTCATCGCGCAAAGTCTCCAGTGCATCCTCGTAGCGCCCTTTTTCGACAGCGGCATTGAACCGGTTATTCGCGAACTCTCCCCTTTGTTGCTTCACCCAATCAATCATCATTGGTACGAAAGGAAAAACAAGAATCAGAAACGCTATTGCAAAGAAATTGCGCAAGTAGCGAACGCGTTTACCCGCTTCATCAGATTGTTGGCCGTTTGTTCGTAAGCCCCACGATAGGCGCAATACCACCGCAAAACAAGCGATCGCAAGCAATACCCAAACAAATATCGCAATGTAAGCAGCGAGCATTATTTCTTGCATAGACTTTTTCTAACTTCAATATTTTTTGAATGATTGCCTAAATGCGATGCAAATGTTAATTGCGCAAACTA
The DNA here is from genome assembly GCA_051645545.1 of Casimicrobium sp. Lineage (GTDB taxonomy): Bacteria > Pseudomonadota > Gammaproteobacteria > Burkholderiales > Casimicrobiaceae > Casimicrobium. The sequence continues at coordinate 1,658 of JBOFBL010000390.1, forward strand.
ATCACTAGGTTGACAGTAAAGAAATGAACGCGGTCAAACAGTTGCTGCATAACGATTTTCAGTTTACTGTAGGTTCGATGGAGTTTTGATATGCTTCTCGCATCGCCGATTTGAGTTGACAGCTTGCGGGCGAGAAAGCGAACGGGAACGTGCGCTTTCAAAACGGCTAAAGCGACTGGGGCGTGATGTGTTTTCGCTCCCTGTCCAAAAAGCAGCCCGCAAGCCTTTCCGCTCCGGGCTTTTTTGTTGTCTTTTGGATATGCATGTAGCACCCGATTCCGTGGGTTTCGTATCACCCATGAAGGTTAAATTCGATGAGCCGTTGCCGCTTGCCTCGGGCG
>JBOFBL010000391.1:0-1849 GCA_051645545.1 Casimicrobium sp.
ACACGACGACGGGCGAGGTGCGCGCCGACGCATCGGTCGGCGCCGGGACGCACAGCTTGCTCTATCGCATTTGCTCGACCACGACGACTTCGTGCGACGAAGGTTTGGTGACTGCGTCCGTACCTGCGACGGTGATTCGCGCAGCGAACGATTCGGGTTCGATTTACAACTCAACCGGTGGTGTCGCGATCGCGAACGTCCTCGCAAACGATACCTTGGGTGGTGCAACGGCGACGCTCGCAGCGGTGACGTTGTCGCAAATCTCTTCAACGACTACGGGTGTGACGCTCAATACGACAACGGGTGCGATAAATGTTGCACAAGCCACAACGCCAGGCAGTTATTCGGTCGTCTATCGCATTTGCGAGCAACTGAATCCGGGCAACTGCGCTCAAGCGACGGCGACCGTGAGCGTTTTGCAAGCAACCATCGTTGCCAATGCGGACAGCGGTGGCGTCTCCGGTGCGACTGGCGGCATCGCGATCGCGAACGTTTTGGCCAACGATCGATTGGGTGCTGCGGTGGCGACGGCGTCGAACGTCATTCTGAGCCTTGTGTCGGCTAGTAACAGCGGCGTTTCGCTCAATACCGCTAACGGTGCCGTTTCCGTGGTGGCGGGGCTTGCGGATGGTTCGTACACACTCGTCTATCGCATCTGCGAACGCGCGGTACCGACCAACTGCACGCAAACTGTAGCGACGGTAGCAGTACGTCCGAATGCGATCGATGCGGTTGCCGACTATGGTCGCGGTTCGTCGAAAGTGGCGAACACACCGATTCCAAATGTACTCGCAAACGACACCTTGAACGGCGGACCGGCAACGACGGCCAACGTAGCGATCAGCGTTCTCTCGTCCTTACCCTCTGCCGTCGTGTTCGATACCGCAACCGGTGCGATTCGCGTTACCGGAAAATCGCAATCGGGCACTTACATGATCGACTACCGCATTTGCGAAATCGCGAGTCCGGTGAACTGCGACCAAGCAACGGTGAAGCTTGAGTTGAGCGGAAAAAACTAGCGCATTCAAGTTCATGTAGCGGGTGCCGATGTCTCTATAATCGCGCCCCCGCCGCTTTATTTCACACGCCTCTAGTTGTTTCGTGCCCTGCGCGAACGACGGAGGCGTGTTTGCGTTTTCATGAATCAATCTGCATCGCGCATCGCGCTCGGCATCGACTTCGGAACCACCAATACGGTAATCGCGACCTCGTCGCGTCAAGGCGAGGCGGCTGTCGTGCCCTTCACGCTGCAATCGACGATCGATGAGCGTATCTATTCGACGTTTCGCTCGGCAATGTGTTTTTGGGAGGATGAGAACGATAGCGTGCGCGATTTGCGTTTTGAAGCTGGGCCTTGGGCGATTGAGCGTTTCATCGACGACCCGACCGATTGCCGTTTTTTGCAATCGTTTAAAACCTTTGCGGCGAGTCCGCTTTTTTCCGACACCTTTATTCACGGTCGTAAGTTCAACTTTGAGAGCTTGCTCGCCGCGTTTCTTGAAAAGCTTCGCGCGCATGCGGGCGAAGCGCTCGCGCAACTGCCCAAACATTTAGTGATGGGTCGCCCGGTAAATTTCGCGGGAACTAATGCGAAAGAGTCGCTTGCGATTGAGCGCTACGAGCGCGCGCTCAAAATGGTCGGCTTCGAAGAGATCACTTATGTGTACGAACCGGTCGCTGCGGCTTACTTCTTCGCGCAGCGGCTTACCAAAGCAGCCACCGTGTTGGTTGCTGACTTCGGCGGTGGAACGAGTGACTTTTCAATCATTCGCTTCGAGCCACACGCAGGAAAACTCACTTCGATTCCGCTCTCGCATTCGGGCGTTGCGGTCGCGGGCGACGTGTTCGA
>JBOFBL010000392.1:0-3620 GCA_051645545.1 Casimicrobium sp.
CGCTTGATGCCGTACTGCGAAAAATTCACTTCTACCTGCGTGTTTTTGCCCGAACCCTCGGCGCCAACGATCACGCCCACGCCGAACTTCGCGTGCTTGACCTGCTGACCAATGCGAAAGCCGCTCGCATTGCCTTGCGCGCTCTGCGTTTTTGGCGCCCAATCGCTTCGCGTATCGAAACTCGAATTGATTGGTGTGTCGAGGAAATTCTTCGGCTTTGCCGATAACCATTGCAACAATGTCGCGGGCAGCTCATCGATAAATCGCGAAGGCACGTTGTAGCGCGTCTGTCCGTGCAGCATGCGCATCTGCGCAAACGAGAGATGCAAGCGCTTCTTTGCGCGAGTGACGGCCACATAGGCCAAACGACGCTCTTCCTCGAGTCCGCCATCGTCGTTGAGCGAATTATCGTGCGGGAAGAGTCCTTCTTCGAGCCCGGTCATGAACACGTAATCGAATTCGAGACCTTTCGCGGAATGCACCGTCATCATCTGCAACGCGGCACGACCTTCGGCGGCTTGCGTATCACCGGCCTCGAGCGATGCGTGCGAGAGGAACGCGGTGATTGGATCGTCGATGTTTGTCGTTTCGCCGCTTTCGTTTTCAGTGTGAATCACGCCACCGGTCTCGCGCAAGAAGTTATCGGCAGCAGAAATCAATTCTTCCAGGTTTTCGACGCGGTCCTGGCCTTCTTTTTCAAGACGATAGTGACCAATGAGTCCGCTCGTTTCGATTAAGTGCCGAACGATTTCGGGCAACACCAAACCCTTGGTGGCGATACGCATGTTCTCGATTAAACCAATGAACTGCGCCATCGCCGCTTGTGCGCGACCGCCCGCGCCGCCACTGCACGCGGCTTGCCACAAGGTTACGCCATTACTTTTCGAAACGTTTTGCAAGTTCTCAATGGATTTCGCACCGATCCCGCGCGGCGGAAAATTCACCACGCGTAAAAACGCATTGTCATCTTCCGGATTGTTGATGAGGCGCAGGTACGCCATCGCATGTTTGATTTCGGCGCGCTCGAAGAAGCGTAAACCGCCATAAACGCGATAGGCAATGCGTGCATTGAACAACCCATGTTCGAAGAGGCGCGATTGCGCATTCGATCGATAAAGAATCGCGATTTCGTCGAGCGATATGCCATCGTTGATCGCCGCTTTCACGGTGTCGATCACGAACGCGGCTTCCTCGCCATCGCTATAGCCCTGAAACACGCGAATCGGTTCACCGTGACCGCGATCGGTCCACAGCTCTTTGCCGAGTCGTCCCTGATTGTTACGAATCAGCGAATTCGCGGCGTCCAGAATATTGCCGAAGCTGCGATAGTTTTGTTCGAGCTTGATCAATTTCGCCGGTGAAAAATCATGCTCGAAGCGTTGCATGTTGGCGACTTTTGCGCCGCGGAAGCTGTAAATCGAGTTGTGCGTGACTATACCGTTGGCGACGAAATTGTGGACGCCTTCGACATTCAGATCGAACACGTCGCGAGATCTTGCTTTCATACGTTCGACGCTCACCACGGACGCGAGGCGCTTTTTCGATGCGTCCATCATCACCATGCCAGGTCGTACGCTCGCCGCGGTCATCATACGCAAACCACGCTCAGCGACGCGTGCGCGCTCGACAACGCGCCCCGCGACAACGCGCTTGATGGAGAGCGCTATTTTCATTGCTACGCCGTAGTCGGCGAATGCAGATTCATAGCGCCACCCAGCGCCGTCGGTTTTTGCTTTGCGAACGTTGAGCCCGAGTGCCGCGACACGACGTGCTTCTTCTTTATCAGTGCCGAACGCGGCGACGCGATGCAATACGCTGTTGCCGCGATCGTCGCCGCACAGAGTAACCACCACGCTTTTGCGATTGCTGTTACGACCCTGCGGAATGTGATGCGGCTCGTCAAGAGTCAGCCCCAATGACTTCAGTAGCTTCTTGGCGCTGACTTCGGTATCGAATGATTCGTATAGACGACGAATGAGTGCGGCGTCGTGCACAAGCCCGTTTCGCGCTTTGCCTTTGCGCGGCACGAAGGGCAGCGTCGGTAACGCGTACCTCAGCGAGAGCGTCATTTCATGCATCCGCGCCTCATTCTCGCTCTCGTGGGTGCCGACCACCCAGACAGCGTCGGCGTGCTCTTGTACGCTGCGTTGCTTGAAGCCCACCATAGGTTTCTTCTGGCCGCGCGTATAGGTCTGCGACGTGCCCAAACGAAATCCAATGCCGATTTTGTGCATCAGATAAACAAAGTGCATTTGCGGCGATTCACCGAGCAAATAGTCGGCAAAATGTGTGTGTTCAGGTGTGCTCTCGATGGTGGCACCGGTGTCGAGCGTGACCCTAATCGTCTCGGTCGCGCGCTTCATGCGATGAACCTTGGTCACTCGCGCCGCTCGAAATTTTTTCGGGCCAACACAGGCAAGCACCTCGTCGTTAAGCCCTACCTTTTCAACGGCGCGCAGACTACCGTCGGCCATCGTGATTTGCGTGCCTTTTACGACACATTGATCGTCGTCACCCACGCCAAAAACGGCCGTGTCGCGGCCCGCGAGCAGTCGCAGCCATTTGTATTGCAACGTGTTGGTGTCTTGAAATTCGTCGACCAAGATGTGGCGAAAGCGCGCGTTGTAATGTTCGCGCAGTGCGGCGTTGTTCGATAGCACTTCATACGAGCGCAACAAAAGCTCGGCGAAATCGACCACGCCTTCGCGCTGACACGCGGCCTCATACAGTTGATAAATCTCGACTTGTTTACGCGTGAATTCGTCATAGGCTTCAACCGCATTGGCGCGAATGCCTTCTTCTTTCGCCGACGAGATGAACCACATCATCTGTTTCGGCGGATACTTTTCGTCGTCGATATTGGCCGCCTTCATGATACGTTTGATGAGCGAGAGCTGATCTTGCGTATCCATGATGGTGAACGTTTGCGGCAAATTCGCTTCGCGCCAGTGCGTGCGCAGGAAGCGATTGCACAGACCATGAAAAGTGCCGATCCACATGGTGCGCACATTTACCGGCACCATTGACGACAGACGCGTGAGCATTTCCTTCGCGGCTTTGTTGGTGAAGGTCACCGCGAGCACGCCTTGCGGACTGACCTGACCGGTCATCAAAAGCCACGCGATTCTCGTGGTGAGCACCCGCGTTTTGCCCGAACCAGCACCGGCGAGCACGAGCGCCGACATGTGCGGCAAAGTGACTGCGGTGCGTTGCGGTTCGTTGAGGTTGGCGAGCAGCGCGGCGCTCGGGTGTTGCGAATGGATGGAATCGGACATCGGTTGATTTTAGAGAGCGCGCCGTTTGCGATGCCGCGAGAGCGTGTCCTGCGCACGCACGCTAGCGAGGCTACGAATGCACGCGCGAGCGATAAGTCTTAGCGATAAAATAATTCAACCAAATAAAAATTAAATTGGGTCAAATAAGAAAATAATAGGTATCTCGTAAAGCTACGTAAAATTCATCATCGCCCAATTAAATTGGGCGATGATGAAAAATGCTGATATGTGTAAATTGTGCGAATTTCCGGTGACCATTCGTCAGAAACGTGCTGCACGACAGCGTTTGAGCAGTCAGTTCGATTGATAATCGGTGACGTGGTTTGCGTCGCGCTGTGTTCGCGC
>JBOFBL010000393.1:0-10822 GCA_051645545.1 Casimicrobium sp.
GACGCGCGCGATCGATGCCGCAATTTGTCGTTCGGCCACGCGAATGTCGGGACGCCGACGTAAGAGCGATTCCGGCGTGCCGACTGCCGCGACTGGCGCGAGTGCAGGCAACGGTTGCGCATTGCTAATCAGAGTTTGCATCGCCTGCGGTTGTTTACCGGTGAGCACTGCGATGCGATACGCCGCGCGACCGATCGCCGCTTCGAGCGCAGGCACGCCCGCGCGCACGTTCGCGAGCAAGGCGTTCGCGCGCGCAGTGTCGAGCGCCATGCCGCGCCCCGCTTCGAGCCGAGCTTCGACGATCTTCACCGTTTCTTCTTGATTGAGAATCGTCGATTGCAAGAGCGCGAGTTGATTTTGCAAACCACGTAGCTCGAAATAGTTGCGCGCGACTTCACCGCTCACAATCACTTGCGCGGCATAGATTCCTGCTTCTGCCGCGTCGACAAACGCCGCCGCTTCGTCGCGCGCACGATCGACACGTCCAAAGAAATTCACCTCCCAATTCGCGTCGACGCCCGCGCTCAAGCTGTTGCCAGTGCGTTCGCTCCTCGAGCCCGGCGCCTGCGTTTGCGGATTCACGCTGCGCTGTGCGGAGGCCGAAGCGCCAATGCCCGGTAGCGCACCCGCATCGATGCTTTCGCGGTTCGCGCGCGCTTCGCGCAAGTTCGCCATTGCGATGCGCACATCATGATTTGCTTTGAGCGCATCGTCGATCAATTGATTGAGCGTTGCGTCGTTGAACGCTTTCCAAAATTCGTTCGCAGGCTCTTGTGTTGAACCGGTCGCGTTCGAAAACGTCGGTGCCGTCTGCGTTGTCGGCGGCACATACTTCGGACCGACCGCAGCGCAGCCCGCGAGTGACGCAATTACCGCAAGGAAGAGAAGACGCTTAGTCATGTGCTCCCTCCTGTGCTGCTTCGCCGCTCGGATTAGGTTTTGGTGGCGCCGGCGGAATAGGTATCACGGCTGCACGCTTTTTCTCTTTGCGTGCACGCAAGAGTACGTAGAACACCGGCGTCAAAAAGATTCCGAAGATCGTCACGCCAACCATGCCGCTGAACACCGCGATCCCCATCGCACGACGCATCTCAGCGCCCGCGCCGGTGCCGATGATGAGCGGAATCACGCCTGCACAAAATGCAATTGAAGTCATCAAGATCGGACGCAGCCGCATGCGACACGCATGAATCACCGCGTCGTACAAAGCCTCGCCGCGATCCTGCAGATCCTTCGCGAACTCAACGATCAAAATCGCGTTTTTACACGCGAGCCCAACAAGCACGACAAGCGCGACCTGCGTGAATATGTTCAAGTCTCCCGGTTGCATGAACGGCGGAAAACTCGAGAGCCACACGCCGAATAGCGCTGACAGCACGCCCATCGGCACGATCAAAATAATCGCGAGCGGCAAACTCCAACTTTCATACTGCGCCGCGAGCACGAGAATCACAAGGATCACAGAGATCAACAGCACCGCGAGCAAGATCGGCACTTCGATGCCTGTGCCGGGAATCACGACCGAACGCGTCAATCGATCTTGATATGAAAGCTCGGTCCATTGATAACTCATGCCAAGCGGCAGGCTCGTTTTCAGAATGTTTTCAATTTCCGCTTCGGCTTGTCCCGATGAGAAACCAGGATTTGGGGCGCCATTGATGTCCGCCGATGGGTAACCGTTGTAGCGTGTCACGCGCGTTGGCCCAAAGGTCGGCTCGACTTTCATCACAGCACCAAGCGGCACCATTTCGCCCGCTGAGTTCTTCGCTTTGAGTTGCGTGATCGCATCGGCATTCGCGCGATACGGCGCATCGGCTTGCACGATCACTTGATAGGTTTTTCCGAAGCGCGTGAAATCATTCACATAGAGCGAGCCGAGATAGACTTGCATCGTGTCGTAAATCTCGTTCAATGGAATGCCCATTTGCTTCGCGCGCGTGCGATCGACGTTTGCGAAGAGCTGCGGCACGTTGATATCGTAGGTGGAGAACGGTGTGCCCACCGCCGATTTCGGATTGCTGTAAATCTGCCCTAGCGCGCCCCAGGCGGCACCGAAGAGCGCTTGTTCGCCGAGCCCCGATTTGTCTTGCACTTGCAGTTTGAAACCGCCCGCGTTGCCGAGGCCATCAACCGCAGGCGGTGGCACGACGAACATGCGCGCGCCTTGAATTTGCTGAATCGCGCCGTTCACCGCGCCCAGGATTGCGTACTTCGATTTATCGGGTGTCGTTCGTTTTTCGAAGTCTTCCAAACCGAAGAACACAATACCTTCGTTCGGTGCCGCAGAGAAGCCTGCGATCGAAAGCCCAGAGAACGCGACCGAATCGACGATGCCTGGCACTTTCAACGCGATGTCACTCATTTCGCGAATCACAGCATCGGTGCGATCAAGCGATGCACCTGCAGGCAATTGCGCAATGCCGATCAAATACTGTTTGTCGGGCGCGGGCACAAAGCCTGCGGGTACGCGCGTGAAGAGCAAGGCAGTTAATCCAATCAGCACGACATACACAATCATCGCTAACGACTTGTGTGTAATCACACCTTGCACGCCGCGACCGTACGCATTCGAACTGCGCTTGAACATGCGATCGAACCAACGGAAGAAGCGACCAAACACGGCATCCATGATTTTCGTGAGTCGATCTTTCGGCGCGTCATGCGGCCGCAGCAACAACGCCGAGAGCGCTGGCGAGAGCGTCAGTGAGTTGAATGCCGAAATCACGGTGGAAATCGCAATCGTCACCGCGAACTGTTTGTAGAACTGCCCTGTAAGCCCAGGCACAAACGCGAGCGGAATGAACACCGCGCAGAGCACGAGTGCAATTGCGATGATCGGCCCGGAGACCTCTTGCATCGCCTTCACCGTTGCATCATGCGGCGAGAGCCCGCCCTCAATGTTTCGCTCGACGTTCTCCACGACCACGATCGCATCGTCCACGACGATACCAATCGCGAGCACGAGGCCGAATAAAGTCAACGTGTTGATCGAATAACCAAGCAAACTCAAAAACGCGAACGTACCAACGATCGACACCGGCACCGCGAGCAGCGGAATCAACGATGCGCGCCACGTTTGCAAAAAGACGATCACGACCAGAACGACGAGCAGAATCGCTTCGAACAAGGTCACGATCACTTTGTTGATCGAGGTTTGCACGAAACGCGTCGGGTCGTAGACGATGCTGTAATCAACACCTTGCGGGAACGAGGGCTTCAAACTCGCCATCGTCGCTCGCACGTTGTCGGAGAGTTGTAGCGCGTTCGATTGTGGCGCTTGGAAGATCGCGATCGCCGCCGCTTCTTTGTTGTTGAGCAAACTCCGCAACGCATACGTGTTGCCGCTCAGTTCAACGCGACCCAAATCTTTGACGCGTAGGAAGCCACCGGTGGACGCATCAGTGCGCACGATGATGTTCGCGAACTCTTCTTCGGTTGCAAGTCGGCCCTGCGTGTTAATCGAGAGCTGGAAATCGGTGCCTTTGGGAGCGGGTGACGCACCGACGACGCCAGCGGCGACTTGTGTGTTTTGTTCACGAATCGCCGCGATCACCTCGCCCGCGGAAACATTTCGCGCCGAGAGCTTTGCGGGATCGAGCCAGATGCGCATCGCGTAATCGCCCGCGCCGAACATGAGCACCGAGCCCGCACCCCGAATGCGCAAGAGTTCGTCCCGAATGTTGAGCTGACCATAGTTGCGCAAGTAAAGCGCGTCACGGCTGTTGTCCGGGCTCACGAGGTGCACAACCATCGTGAGATTCGGGCTCGATTTCTCTGTCGTTACGCCGATCTGGCGAACGATCTCCGGCAAGCGCGGCAATGCGCGATTGATGCGGTTCTGCACGGCGGTTTCAGCAGCCTCCGGATTGGTGCCGATCTTGAACGTCACCGTCAAGGTCATGCCGCCATCGGCCGTTGCTTGCGAATCGAAATACAGCAAGTTTTCGATGCCGTTGATTTGCTCTTCAAGCGGCGTTGCAACCGTTTCCGAAATCACGCGCGGATTCGCACCGGGGAACTGCGCGCGAACCACGATTTGCGGTGGCGCGACTTCCGGATACTCCGAAATCGGAAGCTGAAAGATCGACAACGCGCCGATCAAGAAAACAAAAATTGATAGCACCGCCGCGAACCGCGGTCGGTCGATAAAAAAGCGTGAGATATCCATCGACTACGCTTTCTTTTCGTCTTTTTTGGCGGGTGCTTTTTCTTCTTGCTTGGGCGGCGCGCCGGGCGGCGCGGCTGGTTTCTCGATCGGCATGCCGTTTTGATCGACCTCAACTTTTTGCGGCGCGACCGGCATGCCGGGGCGCACGCGCTGCAAGCCATCGACGATGACCATCTCGCCTGCTTTGAGTCCTTCCGTAATCACGCGCATACCGTCTTGCAGCGCGCCGAGTCTTACGGGGCGAAACTGCGCGACGTTATCCGCGCCTACGACCAACACAAACTTCTTATCTTGATCGGTGCCGATCGCGCGATCGGGCGTCATGATTGCGTTATACGTACCACTACCGATCAGCTTTACACGTGCGAAAAGCCCCGGCGTGAATTCGTTTTTCGCGTTGTCGAACACCGCGCGTGCGCGAATCGCACCCGTTTGCGGATTCAATCGGTTGTCGACGAAATCGATCACGCCTTTGTGCGGATAACCTTGTTCGCTCGCGAGCCCCATCAACACTGGATTCGCCGTCTCGCGCGAGCTTGGGCGCGTGCCATCGCGTGCAGATTTCACGTATTTCAAATAGGTCTGCTCGCTCGCATCGAAATAGGCGTACACCTTCTGCTGCGAAACGATCGTCGTCAGAATCGGCTCCGCGTTGCCAACGAGATTACCCGCCGTCACATTCGCACGCGATACGCGCCCAGCAATCGGCGAGCGAATCGTTGCGTACTCCACATTGAGTCGCGCGGCTTGCACGGCGGCCTGCGCGGCGCGAATGTTGGCATCGCTCGAACGCGTACCCGATTGCAATTGGTCGAATTCTTGCCGTGAAATTGCTTTGATTTCCAAGAGTTTTTGTGCACGCGCGAATTCGGTCCCGGCGAGTTCCGATTGCGTTTGCGCAGCAGCGAGTTGCGCTTCCGCACGCGCGAGCTCGGCGCGAAACGGCCGCGCATCAACGGTGAATAGCAAATCGCCCTTCTTCACCGACTGGCCTTCTTTGAAATGCACGCGATCGATCGTGCCGGCGACACGTGGGCGCACGTCAACGGTTTCCGTCGCTTCGAGTCGACCAGTGAATTCATCGAATTCTTGAATCTGTCTCTGCACTGAGGGCGCGACCGAGACCTGCGGGGCGGGCGGCGGCCCGCCTGCTCCCGGTCCGCTACCGCCCGATTGGCCGCAGCCGCTTAGGATGACTGACGCGAGCAGCACGCCGCACACGAGCGCGCGCGTTGAGGAGGAGTTCGGCTCTTGCATGACTTTCTCTTTTTTTCGACACACGTCGCCAACGGAGAAGCATTTCAACCTAGTCGCGAGCGAATGTCGTTTGAACGGGGAGCGAGGTGATCGCGCGACACAAACTTGGTTACGGCGCGACTTAATGCGTATTCATTGTACGCAAGCCCAATGACCATTCCACTAACCAAAGTATTAACAAATCTGAACCTTCGTTGTGGCCGGCATTGGGCGATCGTTCGACTAAACTGATGGGTCAACAGATCTGAACCTTCGCGCGTTGTTGCTGCCCAAGCTGAACGCCCATTACTCCGAGGTTGATGCCGTGAATACACGTGAGCCACTCATCATCGATGCCGTACCTGAGCGCATCTCGCGCAAGGAAGCAAACGCACGCACGCAGGGCGCATCACCTCATGCAAATCAAGCAAGCGCCGCAGCGTCGAAACGGCCAACGTGGAAACGCGCGCTAATCGGCGTGCTCGCCCTGCTCTATATCCTTTCGCCACTTGATCTCGTGCCTGATTGGATTCCGCTGGTCGGTTGGCTTGACGACATCGGCATTCTTGCCTGGGCGGCGCGGCAGGTATTTTTCAAGAAATAGCCGCGTTCGTCGCGCCGAGATTCGCTTGATGCAATCCGATCGAATTGCCGAACGGATCGATCAACATGCACACATAATCGCCCACATTGGTTCTCATCGGACCGCGATACAAACGCGCGCCGTTCGCGATCATGTGTTCGCACGCTGCGTCTAAATCGTCAACCGACCAATAGCTAGTCGTGCCACCGATACCGCCGGGACATTTCGAATCGGCGGGATGAAAACCGATCAGCACACCTGGCGTGCGAATAAATGCGTAGTTCGCGTTTTCGTATTCGATTCGATCGTGCGCAATCGCAAACAAATCCGCGTACCAATTTGCCGCGACACGAATGTCGTTGACGAAAAAGATAATCGACTCGACGGTTTTGAGCATGATTCCCTGTTCCGAAAAAACACGATAGCTATGTCGTTAATCTCCCAATTTAATTGGGCGATGCATAAATATATTGTTATTTTCGAAATTTACTGAAAATATTCCTGCGGCCCATATTATTTGAGCCATTATAGGAAAAGTTTACTTACAGTTTGCGCATCTCACCGTTCTTGAACACAGCGAATTTCGTGGCATCAACCTCGCGTTTCGCGAGCGCTTCGGCAAGATGCTTCGGCGGCAAGTCAAGCGCCTCGTCGGTGAGCATCCAGGTGCCCCAATGCACGGCGAGCGCTTGCCTCGCACCTAAGTCCTTCATGATCTGTACGCTCTCGTCGGGGTTGCAGTGCTGCGCTTTCATGAACCACCGCGGCTCATACGCACCGATTGGAATTGCTGCCCAATCGAACCCGCCAGGAAACTTCGCGCCGATGTCTTTGAAATCTTGCGAGTAACCAGTGTCGCCGGTGTAAATGAAACGCCACACATCCGTGCGATGGTTCGACAAGCTCACCATGCGCGGGGCTTGAGTTTCCGTTCGTGGTGATCCCGTGTCAAGCACGGGAGTAAACGCTGCGCTCAGACTCACTTCCGTTCGTGGTGAGCTTGTCGAACCATGAACGGACGGCGCTTCCACCACAAACCCACCCCAAAGCGATCGATTGGTATCGCTCAAACTGCGCTTGCTCCAATGCTGCGCAGGTGTGAACGTGTACTTCAGCCCACCAAGTTCAATCGCGTCCCACCAATCCATCTCGCGCACATTCGCGACACCGAGATCGTCGAACCACGCTTTGAGCCCAAGCGGCACGAGATACTGCGCTTTCGGAAACCGCGTTTTGAAATCTTCGATGGTGCCTACATCGAGATGATCGTAGTGATTGTGCGAGATGAGCACGACATCGATCTCGGGTAATTCATCCGGCGTCATCATGAACGGCACCTCGCGCTTCGGCCCCGCGAATTGCACAGGCGCCGTGCGCTCGGAGAACACCGGATCGGTGATGATGTTCACGCCGTTCGTTTGCAGCAAAACGGTGGCGTGACCAAGCCACGTGATCGTGCGCTCGCTACGATTTTTCTTCAGAAAATCAATGTCGGGTTTCACGCTCGGCAGCACGCTCGCCCAACCGCCCGGCGGCGCTTTCGCGACCGTGTTTTGCGTGAGCCGCTCCCACTGCCATTTCCAGAAACTGCCGCTGCTATCGTGCGGATAGTTGTTCTTGAAACCTTCGGGGGTGTGATGTTTTTTCGACGCGTCGTAGTTCACGTTTTTGCTTTGCGATATGGCAGTAACGCAACCCACGACAGCGAGCAGCGCGAATGCGCCCGTGAGCTTGAGAAGGAATTTCATCGCGCGATTATGCGATGGTAAAGCGTAGGAGCGACGCTCGTCGCGATCACTTGTTCTACTGTTCTGTAGGAGCGGCTCCGCCGCGAAACGTTGTACGAGAAAGAGACAATCCGATTGAGCGTTGGCGAGTTTCGAAAGACCTATCGCGGCAGAGCCGCTCCTACAAAACAAATGATCGCGACCGGGGTCGCTCCTACCGGGACTACGAGAGCGCTGCTTTCACTTTCGCCGATACGGCTTGCATATCGGCTTTACCTGCAAGCTTCGGTTTCGCAATCGCCATCACCTTGCCCATTGCCGCATTGCCGGTCACACCGCTTGCTGCAACCTCAGCGACCGCTGCATTGATGATGGCTTCGACTTCGGCATCACTCATCTGCGCAGGCATGTAGGCTGCGAGCACTTTCGCTTCGAATTCTTCCTTTTCAACGAGGTCGGGGCGATTGCCTGCGCTGAACTGCGCAATCGCTTCTTTGCGTTGTTTGATCGCCTTCTCAACGAGCGCGACGATGTCGGCGTCGGTGAGCACGATGCGCTCATCGACTTCGCGTTGCTTCATGGCTGCGAGCAGCATGCGGATGGTGCCGAGCTTTTGACTGTCGCCCGCTTTCATCGCGGTTTTCATGTCGTTGGTGATGGTGTCTTTGAGGCTCATAGTCGTACGATTCCTATTTCTGTCATTTCCGCGAAGGCGGGAATCCACCGTTCGATAACGTTAGCGTCGTGAAATCGCTAGATTCTTCTGCAACCGTGGATCCCCGCCTTCGCGGGGATGACGATCAAACAAACAAAAATGGCTCCCGAGGGAGCCACTTTCAACTGCTCCGCCATTCGGAGCGCGCTACTCAGCGAAGCAAATCTTAGTAAAGCTTCGGAGGCAACTGCATGCTGCGAATGCGCTTGTAGTGGCGCTTGCAGGCAGCAGCATGTTTACGCTTGCGCTCGGTGGTTGGCTTCTCATACGCCTCACGTGCGCGAAGCTCGGTCAAGAGACCAGTTTTTTCGATGGCGCGCTTAAAGCGACGCATCGCTGCTTCGAAGGGTTCGTTTTCGCGGAGTTTGATGATCATGTTCGGTAAATTCTTTGCGGTTTCGCGCGTCGCCCAGAACTTTTTCCGGATACGCGCATTTGCTGAGTAGCCCGATAATATAGCCCGAAATGAGCAACTTTTCAACCACCCGTCCGGGATTAGTGCTGGGGATCGAGTCTTCATGTGATGAGACCGGTGTCGCTCTATTTGATGGGGCAAGCGGGAAAATTATTGCTGAAGCGCTACATTCACAAATTGAGCTGCATTCCCCGTTCGGTGGGGTAGTACCTGAATTGGCCAGTCGTGATCACATCAAGTACGGCTTACGTTTAGTCGATTCCGTCTTGCAAAAGGCTCAAATCTCAGGCGAATCCATCGAAGCGATCGCTTACACGCAAGGCCCGGGGCTCGCGGGCGCGCTGCTCGTCGGCGCGCAACTCGCGGCCGCGCTCGCGTACGCATGGGGCAAGCCAACGATTCCCGTGCACCACATGGAAGGCCATTTGCTCTCGCCACTGTTGGCTGATCCCGCACCCAGTTTTCCGTTTGTGGCGTTGCTCGTTTCAGGCGGGCACACGCAACTGATGCGCGTTGCCGGTGTCGGGCACTACGAAATGCTCGGCGACACGATCGATGATGCAGCGGGCGAAGCCTTCGATAAATCCGCGAAACTGCTCGGACTCGCGTATCCGGGTGGCCCGCTGCTCGCAAAACTCGCTGAGCATGGCGACGAAAAAGTGTTTGCGATTCCGCGCCCGCTTCTGCACTCCGGCGATTTGAATTTCAGTTTTGCGGGACTCAAAACTGCCGTTGCGAACGAAGTGCGGCGGCTCACGAACACGGAGCTCCCCGCGCGCGGCGCGATCTCCACGCCGCAACCCGTGTTGCCCGACGATCAGCCGCGTCGCGCCGACCTCGCGGCGAGTGTGCAAGCGGCGATTGTCGATTCGCTGGTTGCGAAATCGTTGAACGCGCTCAAACAAACCGGGCTTAAACAAATCGTCGTCGCTGGTGGTGTCGGCGCGAATATCAGACTTCGCGAGTCGCTTACGCAAGGCGCTGCGAAGCTCGGTGCAAAAGTGTTTTACCCACCACTCGCACTCTGCACTGATAACGGCGCAATGATTGCGCATGTCGGCGCACTGCGTTTGCGCGAAGCAAAGTTCGACTACGCGATCAACGTACGGCCACGGTGGGCATTGTCGGAGTTGCGCCCCGTAGCCCTGTAGGAGCGACCCTGGTCGCGATCAAATTGTGGGAGCGCGCTTGCGCGCGAATAGGCGGCGGCACTCCAGCAATCGCAACCTGCGGTGATCATCAATCGCTTATCGCGCGCAAGCGCGCTCCCACAGTCTCAAATGATCGCGGCGAGCGCCGCCCTTACACCGCGGCTACGACGCGCGCTTCTTAAACGCCGCCTCTTCGCCTGAAAGCAATCGCTGCAAATTCGATTGATGTCGCCACACGAGTAGCGCCATCATTGCGAGCGTCGCCCAGAAAATCGGCGTGAGTCCGAAGAAAAAGTAACCCGCGATCGGTGCAGCGGCGCTTGCGACGAGTGCCGAGAGCGAGGACACGCGACTCACCGCAAACACAATGGCCCACACGAGCGTGAGCGCGAGGCCAATGCGCCAATCGAGCGCCCAAAGCACGCCGGCGGCGGTCGCCACCCCTTTGCCGCCTTTGAAGCCGAAGAAAAGTGGAAATAAATGACCGATGAACACGGCAATAGCGACTGCGGCGATGCCCATGTTTGAAATGCCAAATCGAGCTGCGAAATACTTTGCAAGCACGACAGCAACGACGCCTTTGAGCACGTCGCCCACGAGCGTGAAGATCGCTGCTTTTTTATTGCCGCTACGCAAGACGTTTGTCGCGCCAGGGTTGCCACTGCCGTAGCTTTTTGGGTCGGCAAGGCCCATCGCATTGGAAACGATCACGGCAAACGAGAGTGAGCCCAACAAATAGGCGAGCAGTGTGGCGATCCAGTCGGCAGTGGTCATGATTGAAATTGGAAATCAATCGCGACAAAAAGGAAAGACGAATCTGAATGGAT
>JBOFBL010000394.1:0-1764 GCA_051645545.1 Casimicrobium sp.
GCGCGCTCGACGTTACTTGCCTGCACGAGCATCGGCGGCAAGCGCATTGCCCAGAGCTGCTCCGCACGCACGTTGCGCATGCGACGAGAGCGCGTAACGGTGCCGACGCGTTCTTCTTCTACGGCAGCCTCAAAACCACGCGAATCGAACGGTAAGCGCTCTGTACCATAGTCCAGAATAAATTCAACGCCAGGGAACACAATGTCTTGCGTGCGTTTGGCGGTGCCCCATCCGGTTGCGAATTGAAATTCAATCAAACCAAACTTGAGCACGCCACGCGGCGTTGGCAGCGGCGCATCGTCAGTCGCAATGGTCGGGCACGGTGGTACGTGATTCGCGTCGGGCAGCGCCTGGATTGCGTCGGCCACATACGCCCAACCCACTGCATCGTCAGCGCGCAGTGGCGGCAACGCAAGCAGACGTTCTAGCGAGCGATGTGAAAGCGCAATATCGAGCCGCGTTACTTGCGCGCTGTCTTGATCGAGTACATAGGGCGGATCGGTCGCAATCACAGGCATTGTGCTCGTGACTCCTTCGACATTGGTTTCGGCACGCAAACGAATGAGCGGTTTTCCGTCATTGTTTTCGGTGTGCCAAACGATCGATGCACGTGTGTGTTCACCGAGCGAAAGCGGACGCTCGAGTTCGAGGGTGTCAGTGCTTTTCGCTTTCTTTCGCCAGAGCTCGCGATACCAGCTCTCTGGCGGCGAAATGAAAGTACGACCGCCGGTTAGTGCAAGCTGCAGAATTTGATCGCCTGTTTTGCCGCGCAACGTCGCACGCGGCTCGACACCCATCGGACCGAGCGATGCGGCAATCATGCGCAGCAGAGGCTCATCTTCCGGCGCAACATACGCTGGGCGTGCGCGATCATGTTCAATCCAGGCGAGTGACGCAAGCTCACCCACCAATGCGTAGCGATTTCGCTTCGCTTCGAACTTCGCTTTCGCAACACTCAGCACGCCTTCTGGCGACAGCAAGTACACAAGTGTGTTTTGCTGTGTGGCGGATTTCTTCGGTTTCGTCTCGGCGCGCTCTGCTTCAGTGATTTCGGTTACGGTTTCTTGCAGCCATGCGGCGAGTCCCGGTGCGAGCGCAACGTTCGCACGACGCTGTACTGCGGGAGCGGCTGCGGTACCAACGCTGCGCAAGCGATCGCGCAGATCCTCTCGTTGCTCGGTCTTGTCCGCTTCGTGCAGCGGAATCTCGCGGGCGCGCGCTGCGCTTGCCGTAGTGGGCGGGTTACCGAGCAGCAAGCCGTTGGCCTGCGGCCATGTTGAAAACCACTGAACCAACACTGCCGCTGCGTGTTTGCAGTTGATGCCCACGGGGCAGCTGCATTCGGCGTTGTCGACCTGTACAAACGCGCGCTCGACTTCGATTTCGATTTCGGTACGGTAGGGCTCCGCTGCCGTGCCCTGAACGCGTGCGAGCAATTGCCACGACCCGTCGTCGAGTTTACTGACGGATTCGATCTCTACTTTGCCGTCGTCGACGATGGTGCGACCGCGCTGCAATCCTTGTTCGCCGAATTCGTCACGAAGCGCGCGATAAATATCGGAGATGGAGAGCGCGGCGGTGGAGTTTCTGTCGTTACTTCGGGGCATCTGTTGTACTTGTAGGCGCGGACTACGCCGCGCTTGTTTAGGTATGTTTTGTGTTTGAAAGCTTGAGCGCGGTCAAGTCCGCGCCTACAAGATGTATCGATCAGTGAGCTTCATCCCAGTTTGCGCCAACGCCGACTTCGGCAACGAGCGGCACTTT
>JBOFBL010000395.1:0-1750 GCA_051645545.1 Casimicrobium sp.
CGCGATACAGTCGCGCGATATTCCGCAAACGATCTTCACAAAGAGGATTGCAAAGCGGCAAAAAGCGAGACTAACATTCGCTCCTCGTGTGATTGCCTTCGCAACCACACAACACTGAAAGGTCTTCCTATGCTGCAAACTCGTCTTTGCAGATGGGAGCAAGGCTAGAAGTTCTCGATGACTTTCGTGATCGCTTAACGCTAGATCGCGATCTCACCGGAGCCGCTAGTCCTCGCTCCGTCTGCTTTCCTTCAAAAACAGTGCGCTGTATCGGCTCAGGCGTTGTCACGTCTTGGGCATTCGATGCGGCGTGTGAGTTATCGCTTGCGCGAGGCTATTGCTTTTTCATTTTTAGCCCGCGCAAGTTTCTTATCGAGAAAGAAACATGGGCATTCAATTAACGCTTAACAAGGGTAAGGTGCCCGCGCTCGTTTGGACGAAAGACATCGAGCCGGAAGCCATTCAACAATTAGTCAACATCGCGCAACTGCCGATCTTGCATCATCACATCGCAGCGATGCCCGATGTGCACGCAGGCGTGGGCGCGACCGTGGGGTCGGTCATCCCAACGAAAGGAGCCATCATTCCCGCCGCTGTCGGCGTCGATATCGGCTGCGGTATGAACGCAGTGCGCACGAGTTTGAAGGCAAACGATTTACCGGATGATTTGTACAAGCTGCGCATCGATATCGAAGCGGCGGTGCCCGTCGGCCTCTGTCAACACGCATCGAGCAAGATCGAAGGATCGATGCTCGGGCGCGCGGCGCGGGCGATGGATCAAAGCCTCGATGCGATCGTTGAGAAGCATCCTGCGCTCATGAAAATGCAGCGCAAATTCAACAGCACCTGGCGTTGCCAACTCGGCACGCTCGGTGGCGGCAATCACTTCATCGAGCTTTGCATCGATGAAGAGGAGTATGTGTGGGTGATGCTGCACAGCGGCTCGCGCGGTATTGGTAACGCGATGGGACGCTACTTCATCGAGCGCGCAAAGAAGGACATGGGTCGTCATGTTCATGCGTTGCCCGACAAGGATCTCGCGTACCTGCGCGAAGGCACCGAGATGTTCGATGATTACGTCGAAGCGCTCAATTGGGCGCAAGACTATGCGCGGCTCAATCGCGAGATGATGATGCGCGTGGTGATCGCAGTGATGCAAAAGCACTTGCCGAAGTTCAAACTTATGAACGAGGCGATCAATTGCCATCACAACTATGTGAACCGCGAAGAGCATTTCGGCGCGAATGTGTACGTCACGCGAAAGGGTGCGATCTCCGCGCGCGAAGGCGAGCTTGGCATCATTCCGGGCAGCATGGGTGCGAAGAGCTACATCGTGCGCGGTCGTGGCAATCTGCAATCGTTCTGCTCGTGCTCGCACGGCGCAGGTCGTCGCATGAGCCGCACAGAGGCGAAGCGCACGTTTAACCGCGTGCAACTCGCCGAGCAAACGGCGGGTGTGGAATGTCGCAAAGACGGTGGCGTGATCGATGAGATTCCTGGCGCGTACAAAGACATCGATCAAGTGATGGCGAACCAGGGTGATTTGGTCAGCGTGGAACACACGCTGAAACAAGTGCTCTGCGTGAAAGGGTGATCGTCATGCGAAACTAAAAATTAGATTACATGACGACTCCTTCACCCCCGACCCCTCTCCCCGAGGGCGAGGGGAGATTCGAGATTTGCATTCGCAAATTTCGCTTTTGGGGGAGGTCATGAGCAAAACGTATCGCCACATCATCTTCACGATCGA
>JBOFBL010000396.1:0-7201 GCA_051645545.1 Casimicrobium sp.
TCTTGATCGAGGGCTGCGCCGCTGTCGCCCTCGTCGCTCCAATCGAGCAAACGTTCAAGCGAGTTGCCATCGTCATCGTTGTCTTTTGCATCAAACGATTCGACGCGCGTTGCCTCTGCGGACGACACCAAGTCGAGCGCGCGATTGCGCACGATGGCCGAGAGCCACGCCACAGGTTGCAGCGCGAGCGGATCGAGACTCTTGGCTTGATTCCACACTTTCACGAACGCGTCGTGCAACACTTCTTCGGCCATTTCGCGGCGGCGCGTAATGCGCAGCGCAACACCCAAGAGCACCGGTGACGTGCGCTGATAGAGCACAGAAAACGCGTCGGCATCCTGCGCTGCGGTGAGCAAAATGAGGCGTTTGATTTCGATATCGTCGAGCATGCGGTGTGGCCTTGAGCAAACGCCGAGGAGAGTGAACGTTGCATGGTTTACGCGAACGGCGACGATTTGGATGCAACCGATGGGTTTGCAAGATTGCAAAGTATCGGTTTGCACGAAGCGCAAACATCGATTGCCCTCGCGAAACATTGCATCTAAAGTTCAACGCGGCGCGTAGGGTGATCGCTGCTCGAGTTTTTTTATATCGAACGCATGGAATGAGCTGAATAAATTCGTTCCAGCAATAATCATAATTGCCCAATTTAATCGGGTCACGGAGATGTTTTATGGGGTTATTGGGAAGACTATTTAAATGCGCTGTATGCCCAATTTTATTCGGCATTTGCGCACTGAGCTTGACTGTCAGTTCGTCCTTTGCACAGGGCTACTCGGGCAAGCTGCTCGCGACCGGTGGCGTGAGTCAAATCGAAGGTTCTGGCGGCGGCGGACTCGCGCCGTGGGCACTCATCAGCGGCTACGGTACTGAAAACCAAATCGGCGGCAGCGCGTTCGCAACACTCGTGCGTCTGGACGATTACGCGTTGCGCAGCGCAGGTGCAGCGATCGGCATTTACGATCGCGTCGAACTCTCGTTCGCGCAACATGCGTTCGACACCAAAGACATCGGCACCGCGCTCGGCCTCGGTCGCGCGTACACATTCAAGCAAAACATTTTCGGCGCGAAAGTGAAGCTGATCGGCGATGCGGTGTACGACCAGGATCGCTGGTTGCCACAGATCGCAATCGGTGTGCAACATAAACGAAATGACAACGGCAATGTGCTCGCCGCGCTCGGCGTCGCGCATGCGCGCGGGACGGACGTGTACGTGAACGCAACGAAGCTTTTCATCGATCAGCGCTTACTCGCGAGCCTTGGCATTCGTTTCACTAAGGCCAATCAAATCGGCATTCTTGGATTCGGCGGGCCGAACGGCGACACGATGAAACCGCAAGTCGAAGGCTCGCTCGCATTTCTCGTGCGACGCGATCTTGCACTGGGCGTTGAAGCGCGTAGCAAACGCGACTTCCTCGGGCTCGGTGAGAGCACAGCGTGGGACGCGTTCATCGCATGGTTTCCTTCGAAGCATGCGTCGTTGACGCTCGCTTACGTCGATCTCGGTCGCATCGTAGTGCCCGGTCGTCAGCGCGGTGTTTATGCATCGCTGCAGTTGAGTTTTTAAGGAATTCACAATGAAAACGCTCGTCACCTTTTTCGCGACTCTGGCTCTCGCCGCAAGCGCGTTTGCGCAAACCACACTCCCAAAAAATGCACCCAACGAATCGGCAATCGCAGGCTTCGGCGGCTACGCAGGGCTCATCAAAATCAATCTCGATCTCGTCGCGCGGCTTAAAGCGCATCCGCGCATCGGTTCGCTGTTTCAAGACACGGATGCGAACCGGCTCGCAACGCAACTCTCCGATCAGTTCTGCGAACTGCTCGGCGGCGGTTGCAAATACACGGGCGTTGACATGAAAGCCGCGCATCAAGGCATGGGCGTGAAAACACATCACTTCAATGCGCTCGCCGAAGAGTTGCAGCATGCGATGGACGCTGCGGGCGTGTCGCAAGCCGAGCAGTTTCGGCTGATCGCGAAACTCGCGCCGATGCGCCGCGATATCGTCGAGCAAAAATCCGAGTAAGCGACAACATCGGGCTACAAGGGCGAATTTCGTCGTAAAAAAACAACGGCTTAGCTATTTGCTCGAGAAAAAAGCATTCCCAATAAGCGATACAGCCATAGTTCACTATCGCCCAATTCATATGGGGTGTAAAGTCGAAAAATAGCAAAGTCGCTAAAGCAGTTTAGTATCGATAATCCACCCCACGCAAAATGCGCGGCAGCCACGAACTGCAAGCGTGTTAAAGCAACCGTTGAGCGCGGACAACCACCGCGTAGAGCTTGACAGGTCGTGAAAGAACCTGCGAGCTAGCATCACGGCAAAGCCTGTCGCGATCGTGTTCACGATGCGACATAAGAAAAACTTGGGGTGGAGTGAACAGCTATGTCCGATTCGGCAAATGCAACGTGGAGCGCAACGGCGCTCGCGCAAGATGATGCAACGATCCGCGGTTCCGCGCTATCGGTGCGCCAAAGAAAACTTCTCGCCGCGCTCAATACGCCGATGTCGGTCGACGCGCTGTCTTCGATGAGCGGCATTCCGCACGCGGAAGTCGAAGCCAATCTCTCGCGCTTTGAAAAACTCGGTCTCGCGTTCAACAGCGCCGCAGCCGCCACTGCACCGGCTGCCCTGCGTCCGTCGACCTTTGCCACGGCGAGCACCGCCTCTCCGACATCAAGCACAACCGGCAGCTACGCGGGTTCATCAAGTAGCAAGATGCCGCTGATCATCGGTGGCGTCGCGCTCACTGCGATCGCGGCCGCCATTTGGATGTTCACCGGCAGCTCGAAGCCAGCGCCTGCGCCGAGCGCTCCGCCGCCGGTTGCACAAAGTGCTGCAGCGCCTGCGGGAGCGCCCTCCGCAGCGCCAACAAACGTGTTCGTGCCGCCGCCAGCACCCGGCGCGCCGGCGGCACCCGCCATCGCAACGACCGCTGCGCCCGAGGCACCAAAAGCGGTCGCCACGAAAGAGTTAAGCGCCCGCGACGCTGCGAAAGAAGCCGCCGCGCGCGAAGCCGCAAAGAAAGCGCAAACGGCAAGCGCAGCACCGACGCCAGCGCCGCCAACACCCGCGCCGGCCCCCGCTGCAGCAGCGCCCGCGCCAGCCGTGGTCGCCGCTGCCGCGCCTGCGCCAGCCCCCGCAGCGCCACCGCCCGCAGCACCGCCGCCACCTCCTCCAGCCCCCGCACCAGCGCCCGTCGCGGCGGCACCCGCCCCTGCGCCTGCCGCAGCTGCGCCCGCATCGCGTCCTGCGCCACGTGAAGGTGCGCTCGTGTCGCGTGTGGAGCCCGTGTTCCCCCGCAACGCCGACGCCGACAAAGGCACCGTTCGCGCTCGCCTTACGGTCAACGCCCAGGGCGCAGTCACCAATGTCGAGATCGTGAACTCCAATCCGCCTCGTGTCTTCGATCGCAACGTTCGTGCAGCGCTCACGCAGTGGCGCTACGAAGGCACCGGCGAGACGCAAACGAAGTTGGTCGATATCGAATTCAATCGATAGACAAATGCGCGCCGATGCGCGCAAACGCAGATAATCTCCGAATCAAAAAATAAGGAGGATTTCATGCGTTTTATTCGCAACAGTTGTCTCGCGCTTGCGCTCGTCGCGGCAACGAGCGCGTTCGCACAGTACCCGAACAAGCCAATCAAGATCGTCGTGCCGTTTACGGCGGGTGGCACCACCGATATCCTCGCGCGTGCGGTCGGCGCAGAGCTGCAAAAAGCCTTCAATCAAACCGTCGTTGTTGAAAACAAGCCCGGCGCGGGCGGCAATATCGGTGCCGACTTCGTCGCGAAGGCCGCACCCGATGGCTACACCTTGCTCATGGGCACGGTGGGAACACACGGCATCAACGTAACGCTTTACCCAAAGATGCCATACGACGCGATGAAAGATTTCGCGCCTGTTTCTCTTGTCGCAGGCGTACCCAACGTGCTCGTCGCAGCGCCCACGTTTCCCGCAAACAGCGTTAAAGATGTGATCGATGCGGCGAAGAAAGATCCGAACAAATTGACGTTCGCATCGAGCGGCAGCGGCACCTCGATTCATCTCTCCGCTGAGCTCTTCAAAATGCTTTCGAACACGCAAATGACGCACGTGCCGTACAAAGGCTCGGCGGCAGCAATTCCGGACGTGATGAGCGGGCAAGTCAACATCATGTTCGACAACGCCCCTACCGTGATCCCTCATATCCGTGGCGGCAAACTAAAGGCCATGGCGGTCACCTCCGCGACGCGCTCACCGGCGCTTCCTAACGTGCCGACCGTAGCAGAGGCCGGGTTGCCGGGTTTCGAGGCGAGTTCGTGGTTCGGTGTACTCGCGCCGGCAGGAACGCCGAAGGAAATTGTTGATCGGTTGTCGCGCGAAATCGCTAAAGCGTTGTCGGTGCCGGAGATGAAAGAACGTCTCGCCAATCAAGGGGCGGACGCCGTCGGTTCAACGCCTGAGCAATTCGCAGCGCACATCAAAAGCGAAATCGACAAGTGGGCGAAAGTTGTGAAGGCTTCGGGCGCGAAGGTTGAGTAACCAAACCTGTAGGAACGGCTTGCCGCGACTAACGATTCGTAGATTTAACGTTGGAGTTTGCGTGCGCTTGTCGCGGCAAGCCGCTCCTACAAATACAAAAAATGCTCGCGACGAGCGTCGCTCCTACCAAATTACGATTTCTGTTTCGCGGCGATGTAGTCGTCAACGACGCGTTCAAGGATCGCAAGCGGCATTGAACCGTTGCCGAGCACCACATCATGAAAGTCACGAATGTCGAATTTCGCGCCAAGCTTCGTTTTCGCACGCTCGCGTAGCTCGAGGATTTTGAACATGCCGACTTTGTAGGCCAGCGCTTGGCCGGGATTGACGAAATAGCGCTCGATTTCGGTCACCACTTCGCTCTCGACCATTCCGGTTTGCGCAACCATGTAGGCAATCGCCTGTTCGCGCGACCATCGCTTCGCGTGAATGCCGGTGTCGACGACCAGACGAACCGCGCGCATCATCTCATCCTGCAAGCGCCCCAAGTTATCGTAAGGATCGTTTTGAAACCCGAGCTCCCACGCAAGTTGTTCGGTGTATAGCGCCCAGCCCTCCGCATACGCGGTGAAATTCACGACGTTACGAAAGAACGGTAGCTCGTCGAGCGATTGCGCAATTGCGATTTGAAAATGGTGGCCAGGGATTGCTTCGTGATATGCAAGCGTCCGCATCCCGTGCTTGGGCGTTGCGTTGGCATCGGCGAGATTCGCGTAGAACACGCCGGGTGCCGAGCCATCGAGCGGCGGCGACTCGTAATACGCCGCTGGCGCGCCCTTCTCAGCAAACGTCGGCACGCGTTTGACGACGACGCTCGTTTTTGGTTTCAAGCGGAACGATTTTTCCATCGCAGGCGCGATTTCATCGATGATTTTTTGGTAGTCCGCGAGCACTTGCGCGCGACCGGCATCGGTATCGGGATACCTGCGCTTCGGATCTTCAACGATCCGCTTTAGCTTTTCGGCGCGTGAGAGGCGCAGTGGCTGCAACTTAACGGGTTCGTTCCCTGTGTCGATGTCCGGTACGAGTTTCGAAAGAATCGCATCCATTTCAGCGCCGATCCGCGCGACATCTTTCACGCCGAGCTCATGCAGGGTATCTGCCGACATCGTCGTTGTCGTGTGCGACTCAATCGCATACTGATAGTACGCTGCGCCATCGGGTAGCGACCATGCGCCCTCGTTCTTCGTCACAATTTTTTGCAAATTGCGGAACGTCGTTTGCAGCGCGGCGTACGCAGGAAGCACGGATACTTCCACGGCGCGCTTTGCTTCGGCTTTAAACGCAGCCTTTTCAGATGCACTTACTTTCGACGCATCAAGTTTGTCGATGCGCTCACTGAAATCCACGTAAAGCGCGTTTTGATCGACGCCTTTCGCAATGAAGCCATCGAGCTGCGCAAGCGTTTTGTCGACCGCAAATTTCGGCGGAACAATTTTGCGCGCAGTACGCGCATCGATTTGTTCGACGAACTGTTGCATCTTCACTGGAAACGCATTGAGTCGTGCGATGAAATGCTTGGCATCGGTCGCGTCGTCGATCCGCTGCTGCTGGATCATCATGGCGGGCAAATACGTGTGTGCACCACTCAGCTGAGTGATCGGAAAACTATGCCAGCGCCACTTTGCATCGCTCGCGCGCTCCTTAAGCGAATACTCGAACACTGCGTACGAAATTGCGTCTTGCCAGCTGCGTCCATCAGCGCGGTAGCCTTTGAACTCGCCCATCAATTCGTCAAGCAATGCGTCGCGTTTGGCGTCGCCTGCGATGGAGCTATCACCGAATTTTGCGTTATGCCCGCGAATGCCGAACGGCTCAAGCACGCGAAGCGAAGTCAAAAGCTCGGGTTCACCGATAGCGAATTTGAGAAAGGCCTTGCCATAAAACCAGTTGATTGACAGCGGTCGCGCATACCATGTGTGCAGCCCAAGCGCGATTGCCAGAGCGAGCAGGCTTGCAAGCGCAATGCCGACGAATTTGAATGTTTTTTTCATCGTAAAACCAGGGTGTCGATAACGAATTGTCGCGTTTCTTTTACGCTTTGGGGCGTCGTTGGCGAACGCCAATCTGCGGTTGGTCGCATTGTCATGAGTTTGTCATATTCTTGTGGTGCAATTCTCTGCAACAAGAAGCATCTTTCACTAAAACAACAACCGATAAAGGAGAAAAAGATGACACAGTTAGTGGTAGTTTGTGTAGTAATCGCCGCCGTCGCGTGGTTTCTCGTCTCGCAGCGCCTGAACGCAACCAAGGCGCAACGCAGACAATTCCTTCAAAAGTATGCCTTCCCAGTCGCACTGCGCCTAAAGATGCGCGATAAGCATCCACGCCTTACTGACGACGAGATCAGCGAAGTGTTCGAAGCGCTGCGGCAGTGGTTCGCGCTCTTGCAAGCCAATCCGAAAACGAAATTCGGCATGCCGAGTAAAGTCGTCGACGATGCGTGGCACGAATTCATCCTGCTCACGCGGCAATATCAGCGCTTCTGCGAATCGGCCTTCGGCAAATACCTGCACCATGAGCCCAACGTAGTGAGCCACGTGCGTGCACGCAACGCAAAGACTGCGCTCTCACGCACTCTCGCGCTAGGCGCTGGTGGCGCAATCGCTGGCTCTGCACTGAGCACCAACCTCTTCCACATCGATGAAAAACTCGGTATCGAAAATGGT
>JBOFBL010000397.1:0-1266 GCA_051645545.1 Casimicrobium sp.
AATGATCGACGTCGATCACCGCCATTGAAAACGCGCCGAGTTCGAGTTTCGCCTGTTTGAACATCGCATTGGCACGCTCGCTAATGGTTCGTCGATTGGGCAAACCGGTCAATGCGTCGGTGCTTGCCGCGTGGTGCAGCTCGTTGCGGATACGTTCGAAGCAAAGCAGCGCGAACGCAGTGGTGCCCACGATCGGTAGCGCGGAGATCAAAAGCGGCGTGAGCGCGGCGATGACGCTGCCCGTAGCTGTGATTGACGTGGTGCTCGCGCCGATCGTTATGTAGTACACGACGCGAAGAAACACCAAGGACGAAGTGATGATGAGCAAACCAATCAGAAACGCGCTCGCGATCGAGCGTTCGCGCTTTCGGTACACATAGAGCGCGTAAGCCATCGAAAGGCAGTAGAAGAGATTGATGAGCGTAGAAATTGCAACGCGCAACGGAAGATTGGGCATGGCGAACGTAAACCACAACATCGCGGCGAACCCGATCAATGCAGGTACAAAAATCGCAGCGCGATCGCGACGACCGGTGTAGCGCCGGATCGATCGCCAGCAGAGCGCGAAACCGCCGAAGACAAGACCGTTGGCAATCGGCAACAGCCAAAGTTCGCCGGAGGCGCCATTCGCAGCGAACACAAGCCCTGAGAGCGCAACCAGCAGCGTGCCGCGTCGCCAATCGACGGCGCTTGGCTTCAGATCGTCGGTGAGCGAACGATGAACGAAACCGAGCACCGAGCCGTTGAGCAGTGCAAAACCACTGGCGATGATGAAGGCGGTGACGGGATCCAAACGTGTCGGTTAAAGCGCGCGAGAAATTAACGTCTTCGTTTTAGCGCAAGACGCGCCGCGAACCTTGCGCTTGATTTCGAATAAGGTTAGTACAACGTTAAACCAACGCAACACACCATCGTCCAATATTTATGGGCGATCATAGTATTTAACTTGTTTATCGATAAAACGTTTTTTCATCGTTCAGACCCAAATAAATTGGGCTTACGAGAGAATAGTTCGAAACAACAAACTGTAAACGCGCGGCTTTGTTTTTAACTATTCGCGGACGTCTTGCAACGCGCCGAGCGTGCAGGCTCGCTAGAGAAATCGCGAGTTCGCTTTCGCCAAGTAGAACCACTCGTTGCCCGCTGCGGCGACTGCGTTCGGGAAGACGATCCAGCCATCGTTCGGTGCGAACACTTTTTCGCCGCTCGCGCGGGTGCCGATCAAATCGTTCTTGGCAATCGCGTCGAAGCTCTGCCACGGCTTTG
>JBOFBL010000398.1:0-2313 GCA_051645545.1 Casimicrobium sp.
CTTGCAAAGAATGCGGAAGCCTTGAAGGGCATCGAAGAGAGCAAGCCCCTAGAGCGCGTGCAGGGCGCACCGCTGTGGACGGATGATTTCAATAATCTGCTCTCGGTCGTTAAGTGGAAGTATTAAAACGACAGAGAATCTAATTTCCAGCTCTTTTTTGAATCGCCCAATTTAATTGGGCGATTCATTCGAAAAACATAGTTATTGAGATAGTTAATTTTTAACGCGATCGCCCAATTAAATTGGACGATTACGATATGTGCTGATTGCCTTATTCCGCAGCCTGATTGATCAGTTCGAGCACACGTTGCGCGCGATGCAAGAGCGAATCTTCAAGAAGCTCCGCGAGACGATCAGCGGCACGTGCTTCAAGCGCGAGCATGATTTCGTCTTGCTCGGTCATCACTTCATCCCACGCTTGCGCGGTCATGTGCGCCAGGTAGCGCGCTCGCGCGGCCTGGCCATTGAGCAATCGATAGATGCGTGTGAGCACGTCATTGCCAGCCGCGTCAACAATGCCTTGATGAAAGTGCTGGCTATAGCGAAAGAACCCAGCCGCATCTTGCTTGCGATAGTGTCGCGCCATCATGTCGTGATAGTGGCGCAGCGTTGAAATTTCATCCTGGCTTGCATTCGCGCATGCGAGCTCGCCCGCGAGTCGCTCAAGGGCGCCAATGGTTTCCAGCGTGTCGCGCAAACGTTGGCGTTCCAATCGTGTAACCAGTGCGCCGCGTCGCGGCTGAAATTCGACGAGCCCTTCGACGGCGAGCACCTTCAGCGCATTGCGCAACATTTCGCGCGACACACCGTGCAGTGCGGCGAGCTCCTTTTCACGAAGCGGCGCGCCTGGCGGCAATTGATGCAAAACGATCTGTTCGCGCAGTGTTCGTGCAATCACCTCATGTGTGGGCGTTGGATGTGTCAGTTCCTCAATAAATTCGTCCATGGCTGCCTCCCTGCAACATCGCCTGTCGAAATTTGTTTGGACAAATAATACTTTGTCTACCCAAAAAAGGCTAGACAGATTTTGTCTTGTTCAGGTTGGCGACTTATAGGTTTGCGACGAACGCAACGCGCACGCTCGCTGTAATCGCAAATGGACGTGTTGTACTGGACGGAAGTGGAAGAGGCGCGCTTTTAATCGTTGAATGTCGACGCTGAGTAGGACAGCGCGGTGTCTTCGTTCGACAAACTAGCGTGGCGTTGGCGCGAGCGCTGGATCGACAGCCGCGCGTTCGTCGAAGACGAAACAGTCGCCCTCGTAATGATCGCGTCCGACCTGCTCGAAATAGCGCAGGATGCCGCCTTCGAGCTGGTAGACATCTTTCGCCCCAAGCGATTGCAAATACGGCGCTGCTTTCTCGCAACGAATGCCGCCTGTGCAAAAACTCACCACCGTTTTGTTCTTCAATTCGTCGATGTGATCTTTCGCGATTTCGCCGAACTCGGTGAAATTTTTATTACCCCAAAAGAGCGCGCCTTTGAAGGTGCCGGTGTCCACCTCAACATCGTTTCGCGTATCGAGCAACACAATATCTTCGCCGCGATCCAGTCGCGCCTTGAGCTCTGTTGGCGACATAAACGGCGCGGGCGTTTTCGCAGGATTCACTTGCGACTGACGGAAGGTCACGATCTCGTCTTTCACTTTAATTTTCATCTTGTGAAACGGCATCGTCTCCGACCAGCTCTCCTTGATGTCCAAATTCGCAAAGCGCGCGTCGTCATCGAGCATCGCGAGAAAGCTGCGCACCGTTGTCTCCGCGCCCGCGAGGAACATATTGATGCCTTCATGCGCAAGCAAAATCGTGCCTTTGAGCCCGAGCGCGTTCGCGTGCGGGAGCAGGCGTGCGCGAACGGCTTCGGGGTCGTCGATCGAAACGAAGCGGTAAGTGGCAATATTGAGGATCTGCGACATGTCTCGATTTTAGCGGCGCGATTACACTGCCAAAAAAATGAATTGGTTGACGATTCCGATCAATAAGGCAGCGACATGCGTCCAAACTTTACCTTCGGCCCGCTAGATTCCGTCACTCAATACCTGCTTTATTTGTCGATTGTTGTTATCGGCGTGCTTTTGCCGTTGTTGCTGCAAAAGTGGCGCGAACATCGCGACAATGCGGAGCGAGTCAAGCAGACGCTCATTGCAATTGCAGGTGAGATTCAGATCAATCGCGAACGTGCGCAGGTGTCGCTGTCGAGTCTTTCAACGTTTACCGAAATGCTTGCCGGCGAGCGAGCATTTCTGGAGGCGCAGTGGCGCGCGCTCCTCGAGCGCATGAATGTTGCCGACGCAAAGATTGAATCGAATGTGGT
>JBOFBL010000399.1:0-2574 GCA_051645545.1 Casimicrobium sp.
TGCGCACCATTCGTAAACCGAGTCGAATTGCAGGCGAAAGATTGGTCAAATAACTCTCATCAAGTCGATGCGAAGCAGTTTCGTTCATTATTTCAAGGACGCAATCAACTTCGCTGATCGTTACATCAATCGAGCGCACTTCAACGTCGTGTCGCTTCGCATCTTGCACAAGTTGCGACGGCGTGTAGAAACCTAGCGGCTGTGAATTGAGCAAACCGCAAGTAAACGCCGCTGGATGATGGCATTTGAGCCAGCACGATTTGAAAACGAGCAATGCAAAACTCGCAGCATGCGATTCCGGAAAACCGTATTCGCCAAAGCCATTCATTTGCTTGAAGATTTGTTCTGCATACTCGGGCGTGTAGCCGCGCGCGAGCATGCCCGCAACGAGTTCATCGCGAAAAGGTGCAATACCGCCCTTGCGTTTCCATGCGGCCATTGCGCGACGCAACTGATCGGCGCGACCCGCAGTGAAGCCTGCTGCGACCATTGCAAGTTGCATGACTTGCTCTTGAAAAATAGATACACCGAGAGTTCGTTCTAGTACCTTTTCTACTTCTTTGCTCGGATAAGTAATCGGTTCGAGGCCATCGCGGCGCCGAAGATACGGATGCACCATACCGCCTTGAATTGGCCCAGGACGAACGATCGCAACTTCGATCACGAGATCATAGAAACACTTTGGTTTGAGTCGCGGCAGCATCGACATTTGCGCACGCGATTCGATTTGAAATACACCGATCGTGTCTGCGCGACCGATCATTTCGTATGTGTCGCCGTCTTTATCAGCCGGAATACTGCTCATCATCATGCCTGCACCATAAAAACGATTGAGTTCATCAATCGTTTTTCGAATGGCAGTCAACATGCCGAGCGCAAGCACATCGACTTTGATGAGCTTCAATTCGTCCAGATCGTCTTTATCCCATTGAATTACTGTGCGTTCGGGCATCGCTGCGTTCTCAATGGGGACGAGTCGCGTGAGCTTGTCGCGCGCGATTACGAATCCGCCCGAATGCTGGGAGAGATGACGTGGGAACCCGCGCAATTGATGCGTTAGCTCCATTAAGCGCTGCATCATCGGCGCATTGGGATCGAAGCCCGCCTCGATCAGTCGCTCGGGCGCAATCTGTTTGCCATCCCACCAGACGATCGTATTCGAAAGCGCGTCGAGTTGATCAAGCGAAAAGCCGAGTGCCTTCGCGACATCGCGAATCGCGCCTTTTGAGCGATATGTTGCGAGCGCAGCGGTGAGCGCCGTTCGATCACGACCGTATTTTCGGTAGAGATACTGCATCACTTCTTCGCGTCGTTCATGCTCAAAGTCGACATCGATATCGGGTGGTTCATTTCGTTCACGCGAAATGAAGCGTTCGAAGAGCACTTGCATTTGCGAAGGATTTACCTCGGTAATGCCGAGGCAATAACACACTGCCGAATTCGCAGCTGAACCACGACCCTGACACAGAATGCCTTGCGATCTCGCGAAAACAACGATGTCGTGAATTGTCAGAAAGAATGCTTCGTAACGAAGCTCTTCGATGATGCGTAATTCATGTTCGACCGTGTCGATTACTTTTTGCGGCGCTTCTCCACTGTAACGATTTTCAAGACCGCGATAGGTTAAGGCGCGCAAATACGAAGTCGGCGTTTCGCCTTCGGGCACGACTTCACGCGGATATTCGTATTGCAATTCATCGAGCGAGAACGTGCAACGTACGGCGATGTTTACTGTTTCGAAGAGCGCTTCAAGCGGATAGCGCTGTTCGATTTGCACGATGTGCTTTAGAAAGCCTTCGCTATTCGATAACGCTTTGCTGCCAAGCGCATCAACGCGTTCGTGTTCGCGTGTTGCGGTTAACACATCGAGCAGCATTTTTCGCTCGCGCGCATGCATGACGACGCGCTCCATCGCTACCAATCGCAACTGGCTCATCTCCGCAATTGCTTGTATGGAATGCAAGGTTTCTTCATCGTCTTCTTCGTAACGCAGAGAGATACCGAGCCAGCACGAATCGAGAAACGTGTTTCTTATTTTTTCTAGTGCGCTTAACGTATCTTCGCGATGCGCATTTCTTGCGATCAACGCAACGCAGAGCGCGCGAGGTTTTTGTTCGATCAAGTCACGCAGATCGAGCCGGTACGTGCCTTTCTCCGTGCGCGAGCGCGCGAGCGTAATGAGTTCGCAAAGATCACCGTAGCTTTCGCGATCGGTGGCGTAAAGCACGACGCGTTCAAATGACGGCGTATCGGCAAGCGCGAACTCAGCGCCAATCAACAAATGAATGCCGACTTCTTTCGCCGCCACATGCGCGCGCACCACGCCAGCGACGGAGCATTCATCGACGACCGCGATCGCGCTGTAACCCAATTGCGCAGCTCGCTGCACCAATTCTTCCGGATGCGATGCGGCGCGCATGAACGAGAAGTTGGAGAGGCAGTGAAGGGCGGCGTAGCTGAGTCTCATCGATTATTGGTGTGATGAACTACCTGTGGGAGCGCGCTTGCGCGCGAATGCCCCTGGCATCTGTACGCAAAGAAAAGTAAAGACTTTCGCGCGCAAGCGCGCTCCCA
>JBOFBL010000400.1:0-4591 GCA_051645545.1 Casimicrobium sp.
AGCACCGTGCCGTCGATCTTCGCGTAGGCCGCATAGATTTCGGCGCGATCGGCAGCGGGTGCTGCATCGGTTGTGCGATCCACGGCTATCGGCGACACGCCCGCCCAGTCGCTCACCTGACCGTCGAGCAAAATCGCGGCGGCGTAGGCACTGCTGGCAACGCCGAACGCAATGAACAACACAAGGGTCGGTGTGTAGCGCGCAACATGGTTCGCGTATCTGAATGCAATTACTGTGACAAGTAAGCCAAGCAGCAAAAGCGCCCACGCACGATTGATGGACACCACTTGCGGAGGTAGATCAGGCGCGAGCGCAAGCGAGATCAACCCGGCGCCCACTTGCCCATTGCTCGTGAGCAATGCGTCCACTGCGCCGCTCGCACTGCGCGCTTCAAAGCCCAGATTCACTCGCGGTTGACTGGCGCTTAATACGACCGCGCCAGAGGTCGTCGCTAACTCAATTACGTCAGCCGCAACGCTTGCAACCATAGTGCCGTTATTTAGCCCCACGGGATAGGTTACCGCTCGCACCTGAGGATTGACAAAACTACCGGTCACACAGGTTTCAGTCACGAGTTGGGTCACCTGCGGCGGGTTGCCTGCAACCGACGCGGTCAATCGAAGTTCTGCGCCATTAAAACTCTCGCCACTGGGATAGCTCACCGTACAGCCGGTCGCTGCGTTCGCGTCTGTATCGATCAGTACCGCATAGCTCGCAAGTGTTTGCGCGTTCGCGAGTTGAGCAGGCAAAGCGAACAAAGCAAGAATGATCCACAGCGAAGGCGCAAGGACGTAGAGCGTTTTTTTCATGGCAATTTATTGGTTGTTGAACTTGGCTCGAAAACGGAAGCTATGCTTTACATCAAGACGAGCACGATCAACGCACGCAGCGCCGTGTAACGCCACCCCTCATTCGATCCATCCCCCGTCGTGATGACCAGGATGTTGTCAGCTCGCGCCGAAAAATGCACTAGATCAAAAGTACTGGTGCGCGGGCGCGGCAAGGGTCGTTACCTCAGTAGGAGCGACCTCACATGGGCCGCCTTGTGGGAGCGCGCTCGCGCGCGAATGAATGCACGCCGAATGCGTTTCGCAGAGCAAAACGAAAATCATCGCGCCGTTTCGCACGCAAGCGCGCTCCCACCAACGCACAGCGTGCGCGCACCTCGTGGTGCATTCACAGTCGTTAAAATACACTTACATCTATTTTGTTTTTCTTTCTATTAATTTGGGGCTAGACGATATTTATATTGTTTATCGATAGGTTAATAAAAACTCACTATTGCCCAATTAAATTGAGCTCTAAACGACTTAGTTAAAAACAAAAACTGCATCGAATCGCAGCACTGTTCACGGCATCATCCCTCTCAAATAAAACGTGATGTCGTCTTCATTCCCACACGAATTTCCTATGTGTGTGATTTAGCGCTCATTTATTCGTCCGCACAACCAATAAATCGAGACGCATTTTTTCGGCTACTAGCGCGCTTAAACCGCTCATCAATAGCGCTTTACACGGCGCAGCGTTATTTCGTTCGCTTCATTCGACCGGCCGATCAGCGCAGCTGCACTGTCGCTCTGTCACGACTGCGCGATTGCGTTTTTTCTTCATCGATGACATAAAGCGAGATATGCGGATTCACTCCGCTGCAAAAAAATGCGTTTGCGCATTGATCGTTCGCTGGATCGCTAGAGTTTGTTTCACGGGGGCCACTCATAGTTTGATTGGAGTGCGCCATGACGGGTTTATTTTTTCCCTTCCGTCTTTTCGCTGTTCTGTTTGTTTTTTCTTTAGCGTTCGCGCCGAATGTAACGTTCGCGCAGTCGCAAGTTCTCAGCAACCCTGGATTCGAAGGCGCATACGCGCCGATTTCGATACGCCCGAACGCTACGGGCGACAAAGCCACGATCGATGGCGAGGTGGCCAACGGCTGGGAAGACAACTCAACCTGGGCGGGCGTGACGGCCGTCTACTCGCGCGAGAGCGCGGGCATGCGCGGCGGATCGCTCGCGCAAAAGATTGAGCTTAGCGCCGTCACCAGCGGGCAATTACAAATCGTGCAATCGTTTCGCGGCAGTGCGGGCACGCGTGCGCGTGGGAGCGTGTGGGTGAAGGGCTCGCCCGGCGCGAAAGTGGGGCTGCAATTGCGGCAAGCTGCGCCGCCGTATGAGGGCTTGGGCGAAGCGTCGATCACGCTCAGCGATCAATGGCAAGAGCTGCGGCTCACCACGTTTATCGAACGCAACGATGACTATCTTTTTCTAGTGACATTCGGCACGCCCGGCACACTTTGGATCGATGACGCATCGCTCAGCATCGTCGCAGGCGGCTTGCCGATCGCGTTGCCCGCAGCGCCAATTGCGAAGAAACAGTTCGGCATGCACCTGAATTACTTTGCCGATAGCGCCGTCAACAATCCGGGCTTCGAAGGGCCGTATGGCACGGTGACCACGTCGTCTTCAACCATCACCGGCAAGATCGCGCCTTGGTGGCAAGACAATTCGGATTGGGCTGACGTGACGATTGAATACAACGAAGAGCGTGCGAATGTGCGCAGCGGAAGCTCGGCGCAAAAGATCGATGTGAAAGCGGTGCGCAGCGGCGGGTATCAGATCGTGCGCAATTTGCGATTGCCGAAGAATCGAAGTTACACCGCAAGCGTTTGGCTGCGCGGCACGCCGGGCGCGGAAGTGGAGCTAGCGCTCGCGCAAGGCGGTGAACCGTATGCAACGTATGGCGCGAAGCGCGTCACGCTCACCGACACGTGGCAACAAGTGACAACGCAAGGCCGCGTCGAAACAGGCGACAACACGGCGTTGATGATTCGCGGCAACACAGCGCTGACCGTGTGGGTGGATGATGTGTCAGTCGTGGATGAAGCGGGCAATGCGCTTGTGGCGCGCTTTCCTGATGTGAACTTTGGCACGCTCAGGCTTTGGGACGCGGGCGTGACCTGGGCCAAGCTGGAGCCAGAAAAAGGCCGCTTTGATTTCACGATGCTCGATCGTTTTGTGAGCGAAGCGCAATCGCGCGGGCAGGAAGTGATTCTGACGTTGGGCCAATCGCCGACCTGGGCTTCGGCGCGACCCACCACGCTCACGTATCTGGGCTTAGGTGCCTCTGCAGAGCCCGCGAACTTGGCTGATTGGCGCGATTACGTGACGGCCGTTGCATCGCGCTACAAAGGTCGCATTCAGTATTACGAAGTGTGGAACGAGCCGAACGACACGACGTTTTTCAGCGGCACCGTGAACGACGCGATCGCGCTCACGCGTGAAGCGAAAAGCGCGCTCACGGCGGCGGATCCGAATGCGAAACTGATTTCAGCGCCGCCGTATGTGGTGGGCTGGTTGGATCAATTTCTCGCGGGTGGCGGCGGGCAATATGTCGACATCATTGGTTATCACGTGTACGCCGATGAGCCAGAGCAAATGGCGCGCGGGTTGGCCGACATTCGTCTCGTGCTTGAAGAGCGCGGCGTGTGGGGCGTGAAACCGCTTTGGAACACCGAAGGCGCAGTGGGCGATCGGAACACGAGCGAAGACGTGGGCGTCGGTTTCATCGCGCGCGCTTACTTGATCAACTTCATTTACGGCGCTGAGCGCTACGCTTGGTACAACTGGGGCGGCCCGCGCGAATGCGCGAGCTTTTGCACGCCGACCGTCACCGACAACATTCCCGAAGCCAATCGCGTGGGCCGCGCATTTGGCGCAATTCAAGAATGGCTCGTCGGCAAAACGATGAAGCGCTTTGAAGTCAACGCAGCGGGCGTGTATCAACTCGAATTGCAGCAAGCCAACGGCCAAAGCGCATGGATCGTGTGGCAACCGCGTGCGAGCGCAAGCTTTGCAATTCCCGCAGCATGGCGCGCGCAAAGTAAACGCGAGCTTGAGGGCGGTGCGAGTTCTTTGAACGGTGCGACAAGTGTGCAAGTCGGCGCAACGCCCATCATGATCGAAGCCGCACCTCCCCCTGCGGCTGCGGGCGACGGGCTCACAGCCTGCTATTTCAACAATGTGAATTTCACCGCGCCCGTGCTCTCACGCATCGATCCGCAAATCGATTTCAATTGGTCTAACCAATCGCCTGCGACGAACATCGGCAACGATACGTTCTCCGTCCGTTGGGACGGCACGATCGCGCCACGCCACACAGAGCAATACACGTTCTCCACGTTGAGCGATGATGGCGTGCGGCTCTGGGTCAACGATCAATTGCTCATCGATCAATGGAACGATCACGCCGCTACATTGCACGAAGGCAAGATCACGCTCGAAGCGGGCAAGCGCTACGCCATTCGCATGGAGTACTACGAAAACGGCGGACTCGCGCAAATTCAATTGCGCTGGAAGAGCGCAAGCCAATCTGAAGAAGTGATCCCCACATCGCAATTGTTTTCGAGCGCGAGCGCGAAGACGGCATGTGGCGTCCCGTGACCGGTGCTGAGAAAAAAATCCGACTCGACATGAATACAGCGCAAGCATCGTAGCCGCAGCGGTACGTCTTGATCTGTAGGGCGGAACGCTAGCGGTTCCGCCTCGTGCGACTGCCGAAGGCACTCGTCTCTCCATGACGATTCGCTCAGTCGTTT
>JBOFBL010000401.1:0-1554 GCA_051645545.1 Casimicrobium sp.
GCGCGGGTGAGGTTCGATTGGGCGACGAAGATCTATTGAAGCTCTCGCCGAACGAGCTGCGTGCGAGACGCGGCGACGACATCGCGATGGTGTTTCAGGAGCCGATGACGGCGCTGAACCCAGTGATGACTTGCGGCGATCAACTCGATGAATTGCTCGCAGAGCACACGAATCTTTCTGCGAGCGAGCGTAAAGCAAAAACGCTTGCGATGTTCGAAGCGGTGAAACTGCCCGAACCGGATCGCATTTACGCAAGCTATCCGCATCAGCTCTCGGGCGGTCAACGGCAACGCATCATGATCGCGATGGCACTGATTCTTGAGCCGAAGCTTCTGATCGCAGATGAGCCAACGACTGCGCTCGATGTAACTACGCAAGCCGAAGTGCTTGCGCTCATCAAAACCTTGCAACGCGAACGCGGCACCGCTGTACTTTTCATCACGCACGACATGGGTGTGGTCGCTGAAATCGCCGATCGCGTGGTCGTGCTTCAACACGGCAAGCAAGTCGAAGCGGGCGACAAGCATCAAGTACTCACGCAGCCGCGCGAGGATTACACGAAGATGCTGATCGCCGCCGTGCCGCCGATTGAGCCACCGGAGTTGCGCCATCAGTTTGATGGTGCGCCCGCGCTTTCCGTGAAAGAGCTTTGCAAAACGTATTCGAGTGGCAGTTGGTTTCAGAAGAAGCGTGAAACGCGCGCAGCGAATCTGGTTAGCTTCGACGTGCGACCCGGCGAGACGGTCGGCATCGTCGGCGAATCGGGTTCGGGCAAGAGCACCGTCGCGCGCTGCATCACGCGACTTGTCGATCCTACGAAGGGCGAAGTTTCGCTGCGCGACAGGGGCGACGTTTCGCAGCGCGAATCGAAACTGCATTTAGGAACGCGCGAAGATTTGAAGCTCGCGCGTAAGCGAATTCAAATTATTTTTCAAGACCCGTACCGTTCGCTCGATCCGCGTCAACGCGTCGGCGAAGCGATCATTGAAGGCCCACTTAACTTCGGTGTGACGCGTGAAGCAGCGATGCAACGAGCGCGTGAATTGATGGAACTCGTGCGACTCTCGCCGGATGTTCTCTCGCGTTATCCGAACGAGTTTTCCGGCGGGCAACGTCAGCGCATCTCGATTGCGCGAGCGCTCGCGCTCGATCCCGAAGTGTTGATCTGCGATGAAGCGGTCTCAGCGCTCGATGTCTCCGTACAAGCGCAGGTCTTGAAGTTACTCGAAGAAATTCAAACGAAACTCAAACTCGCGATTGTGTTCATCACGCACGACTTGCGCGTCGCCGCGCAAATTTGCGATCGCGTGCTGGTGATGAGTAAAGGCTATGTCGTCGAGCAGGGCGCGACGCGCGATGTGTTCCTTGCGCCAACGCACGAGTACACGAAAGCGCTGCTCGCGAGTGCGCCGGGACGCGGCTTCGCGTTTGCGAGCAGTATGTAGGCGCGGACTTGGCTGCGCTACCCGATTTCAAATGCGCTAGATAAGGCCAGCAAAGCGCGGCCAAGTCCGCGCCTACAATTGAGTGACTGATGCGTTCACTCCGCGAACG
>JBOFBL010000402.1:0-2290 GCA_051645545.1 Casimicrobium sp.
AGCGCGCCCAGGTGCGCGCCTACATTCGATCGATCAATCGTCGTCGGTCAGTTGGGCTTAATCACGACCAAAAACACAATCCCAAACAACAAAAACACCGGCAGTTCGTTCATGATACGAAAGTATTTCTCGGAACGCGTATTGTGTCCATTGCGAAAAGCGCGCAGGTGCGCAAAGCAAAGCACGTGATGAACGACAAGCGCGAGCACGAGCAGAAGCTTCCACATCATCCATTTGCCCGTAATGCCGTAACCGAGCCAAAGCCACACACCGAACACAAGCGTGAAAATCGCGCCCGGCGTCATGATGCCCCAAAAGAGTTTTCGCTCCATGATTTTGAAACGCGCATCGCCTTTGGGATCGTTCTCTTTAAGCGCTTGCACGTGATACACGAAGAGCCGCGGCAAATAAAAAATTGCCGCCATCCAGGTGACCATAAAGATGATGTGAAGCGACTTGATCCAAAGCATAGGTTAATTCGCAAACCGGCGACGAATAAGCATCATCGCAATCGAAAACCCACCGATTGCGTAGAGTGTGAGGACGCCAACATGCAGCAGCACATTGCTTGGCAGATGTCCTTGAACGAGCGGACGAATGAGTTCAACGCCATGCTTGAGCGGCAAACAATCACCAATGAACTGCACCCAACGCGGTAACTGTTCAACCGGAAAAAACACGCCGGAGATCATCGCCATCGGCAATACGCCGAGTGAGAACCAATAACTGAAAAATTCGTAGCCTTTCGCCACGGCTGTCATGATGAGCGCGAGCGCTGCGAAGGCCAAGCCAATCAAAAGCGCGACCGGAACAACCCAAATCAGGGTCCACTCGCGTGAAATGCCGAGCAACATGAGCGCACCGATGAAAGTGACTGATGAGAGCACGGCTTTGCTGCCCGCAATCGTCCACTCCGACATCATCACATCGAACAGCGACATCGGCGCGTTGATGATCGCGTCCCACGTTCTCTGAATGAACATGCGCGAAAACGCGGAATACATGCCTTCAAACGTCGCGCCATTTTGCACGCTGAATGCGAGCGAGCCGCTAGCGACGAACGCGATGTAGCTCATGCCGCCCATTTCCGGCACCAGTGCGCCGAGCCCGTAACCGAAACCGATCATGTAGATCAACGGTTCCGCGGTTGAGAACATCAGCGACGACAACCAATACTTTTTCCATGCGAGGAAGTGTCGGCGCCAGATCGGAATGAAACGAAAAAGGGAGAAATCGCTCATTTCAATCCCTCAGTTCGCGGCCAGTGAGTTTGATGAACACGTCTTCCAGATTCGCAGGACGATGCAGGACGCGTATGCCCTGAAATTGCGAGAGTGCATCGGTTAACGGTTTCGGCGTTGTTGTGTACGCGAAGAGCGTTTCGCCCGACATCTCAATGCGCGTCGCGAACGCTGAAATTCGATCTTTGAGGGACGCCACATCATCGCCGAATATTTCGACGACATCCGGCTCAATCGTTGTTTCGATGAGCGCACGCGGTGAATCTTGTGCAATCAACACACCATTGTCGATGACGGCGAGGCGATCGCATAAACGCTCCGCTTCGTCCATGAAATGCGTTGTTAGCAAAAGTGTTTTGCCTTTCGCGCGCAAGGCTTTCAAGCGATCCCAAATCAAATGCCGCGCCTGCGGATCGAGCCCGGTCGTCGGCTCGTCGAGCACGATGAAATCGGGATCGTTGACGAGCGCGCGTGCAATCGTGAGGCGACGTTTCATGCCACCGGAGAGCTCGCGGATGTTCGCTTTTTCTCGACCAACGAGTCCGGCGAAATCAAGCAACATCGGCACTTGCGACTTCGCTTTCGCATCGCTCATGCCAAAGTAACGCGAATAGACAACGAGGTTTTCCTCAACCGTGAAATCCGGATCAAGGTTATCCATTTGCGGCACGACGCCGACTTTCTCGCGTGCGACACGCGCATGGGCGGGAATCGCAAATCCCAATAGCTCAATCGCACCAGAATCTGGTGCCGTTTGCCCAAGTGCCATGCGCAAGCTGGTCGTTTTTCCAGCGCCATTCGGGCCTAAAAAACCGAAGCACTGCCCGCTCTCGACCGAGAGCGACACGCCGCGCACCACTTCGCGTTTGGCGTCACCTTTGCCAAAACTCTTGCGCACATTGTTGAATTTAAGGATCGCACTCATGCAGATGCCCCGATGTGCGCGCAGCCGCGCTTCACGCACGTTTTAAGTTCGGTGAGTCGACCGTGAAAAAAATGCCCGGCACCGGGAAATACAGTAATTGGCAAGCCTTGTGGCCGCGCCCAGT
>JBOFBL010000403.1:0-4192 GCA_051645545.1 Casimicrobium sp.
TCGACATAGATCCTCCGAGTTGTTATTTGCCAGCATGAGACCTGCGGCAACTGCGATAACGCGCTGACGCACACGGCGTTGACGTGATCTACGGTTGCCGTAAGGGCTTGCAAACACCGAGTTCGAACCCATCATTGGAGTTCAATCAACAGCGAAAGGATCCGATGGGCGCCACCGATGCCTTCTTGCGCGATGCGTATTCGCGAACGGTAAGCGACGTCATCGCCAAAGCGTCTCCAAGCGTTGCCGCGATTGGCGTGCAAGGTAAATCAGCGTCGCACATCGGCAGCGGGAGCGGATTTGTATTCACGCCGGACGGACATGTATTGACCAATTCGCACGTTGTTCGTGCCGGTCGCGCCGAGCACGGCGAGCGATTCAGTGCGCAGCGGTTGCTCTACATAGTGAAACTCGGCGATGACAATGATCGCAGCATTCCGGCACGCTACGTCGGCGACGACCCGGATACGGATTTGGCGGTGCTTCGATTGGACTACTTACCCGAAGCATC
Organism: Casimicrobium sp.; assembly: GCA_051645545.1. Classification (GTDB taxonomy): domain Bacteria; phylum Pseudomonadota; class Gammaproteobacteria; order Burkholderiales; family Casimicrobiaceae; genus Casimicrobium. The sequence continues at coordinate 512 of JBOFBL010000403.1, forward strand.
GCTGCCTACCGTCGAGCTTGGCAGCTCTCGCGACGTTAAGCGTGGCGAAATCGCGATTGCGATTGGTAATCCGCTCGGCTTCGAACACACCGCGACCGCAGGCATCGTGAGCGCGCTCGGGCGCAGTATGCGTGCGGGCAACGGGCGACTCATCCCCGATGTCATTCAAACCGATGCCGCCTTGAATCCGGGGAACTCGGGCGGACCGCTGCTCAATTCGCGCGGCGAAGCCATTGGCGTGAACACTGCAATCATTGTGGGCGCGCAATCGATCTGTTTCGCAGTCGCCATCGACACTGCGTCGTGGGTCATACCGCAGTTAATGCGAGCAGGTCGTGTGCGACGCGGCTATCTGGGCGTTGCCGGCGGCACGGTTGCGCTTGAGCGCAACGTCGCTCGTGCTCTTGAAACGACTCAAACGAGTGGTGTACGTGTCGCAAATGTCGAATCCGATAGTCCCGCCGCACGCGCAGGACTGCGCGAAGGCGACATCATCGTGGGTATCGACGGTGTCGCGATCGATAGCGTCGACAAGCTGCATCAAACGCTCGACGCCACGCGAATCGAAAAGCTATGCGCCGTGAAAGTGCTGCGCGCGGGCAAGACGAGTGCTTGGTACGTGAATATCACGCCGAGCGAGCGCACAAGCTGATGGTTCACAATCGCGTCGCGTAGCGCTTGCATTCACTCGCTATCATTGATCTTCCACCTCTTCCTCTAATTGAAAGACATTTCATGAACACACTTCAAAAAGTTCTCTACACCGCAAAAGCGCATACGACTGGCGGCCGCGAAGGCAATTCTTCGAGCGACGACGGCTTGCTCAACGTTACGCTCACGCCGCCCAAAGCAATGGGTGGTGCCGGTACAGGCACTAACCCCGAACAACTCTTTGCGTCCGGCTATTCGGCATGCTTCATGGGTGCGATGAAATTCGTCGCGGGTGCACAGAAAATCGCAGTACCGGCAAACACATCGATTGACGCTGAAGTCGATCTCGGGCCAATTACACAGGGCTTCGGTATCGCAGTTCGCATGACGGTGAACCTTCCAGGTATGGATCGCGCGGCGGCAGAAAAACTGGTTTCCGATGCGCACGTGGTGTGCCCTTATTCCAACGCAACGCGCGGCAATATCGATGTGAAGTTCACTGTAGCCGTCTAAATCGCTACAGTCCTCGTATGTTTCTGTAGGTGCGCATCGCGACAATCGATGCGCGTCAAATTACTTTTGACTCATTGACTCAGTGCATTATTCCGGCAAACCGATGAAGTTCGAAGATTGCACTGTGCATGGACGTGGCAGCGGCAGCGAGCTATTCATCGTCGAAGGCGACTCAGCATCGGCCTCGGTCGTCAATATTCGTAACGCGAATACGCAAGCGGTGTTGCCTATGCAAGGCAAACCGCTCAACGCATTGCGTGCGAGCGGGGAAAGGGTCGCCGAGTTTCCGCTATTCAAACAACTCGCGGCTGCGCTTGGTATCGGGCTCACCAATCTGGAAACCGGCGAAGTGAGCGATCTTTCGACACTGCGTTTTGATCGCGTGTTGCTGCTGTTTGATCCCGACGCCGATGGCATTCATTGCGGTGCGTTGATGCTCATGTATTTTTATCGCTGGATGAGGCCGCTACTCGAAGAAGGTCGTGTGCTCATGGTGCGCCCGCCGCTCTTTCTGTTGACGATTGCATCGACTGGTCAAACATTTCACGCGTATTCGCCTGAGCATGCGGGCAAGATCAATTCGGAGCTTGCCAAGCGCGGTATTTACGATATCAAAACACATCATCATCGCGGCCTCGCGAGTATCGACCCACCGCTACTGCGTAGCGCCTGTGTCGATCCCGCCACGCGCCGCGTCGATGTCATGAGCGTCGCCGATGCAGAGGAAGCCATCGCGGTTTTTTCCTCGGCGTAGTTTTCAGCTTCTCACTTCAAACAAGGTTCACCCGCACTTTTCCGCTCTCCGTGGCTCGTGCAATCGAAACAGTATGTCCAGCAATACCCTCTTCTCCCCGCTCAAACTCGGTGCTATTGAAACCAAAAACCGCGTCTTTATGGCACCGCTCACGCGATGCCGCGCAACGAACGCTGCGCTCGCACCAACTGCGATGCACGCTGAGTATTACGCGCAGCGTGCGAGCGCAGGGTTAATCGTCTCCGAGGCCACGCAAATTCATCCGACTGGTCAAGGCTATATGCACACGCCGGGCATATACAGCGCGGAACAAGAGGCGGGCTGGAAGCTCGTGACCGATGCGGTGCACGCGAACGGCGGAAAGATCGTTGCGCAACTCTGGCATGTAGGCGCGATCTCGCATCCCGATCTTCAACCGAGCGGCGAACTGCCTGTGAGTGCATCGAATGGCTTTAATCCCGGCGGCACTACCTACACCCCGCAGGGCAAGCGTGATCGCGTCGCAGCGCGCGGACTCGAAACGCACGAAGTACATCAAATGATCGCGGCGTATAAACACGCGGCGGAAGTCGCTAAGCACGCCGGGTTTGATGGCGTCGAAATTCACAGTGCGAACGGTTATCTACTTGAACAATTCATTCGCGACAGTTCGAATAAACGTACCGATGAGTTCGGTGGTGCGATTGATAACCGTATTCGCTTCACGCTTGCTACCGTTGATGCAGCGATCGGTGTGTTCGGCGCTGGTCGCGTCGGTATTCGTCTGTCGCCCGTCTCTGCGGCCAATGCAGCGATGCGCGATAGCAACACACAAGCAACGTATGGCGCGCTCGTCGATCAACTTGCCGCGCGCACGAGCCACGACGGCAAGCCTGCCGTGGCCTTCGTGCATTTCATCGAAGGCAACACCGGCGGCGAGCGCAACTTAGATGGCTTCGATTTCGCACAAGCCAAGCGCACGCTCACGCAGGCAGGTGTGGCCTATATCGCAAACAACAAATACGATCGGCAGATGGCAATCGATGCCGTCGCAAGCGGCGCCGCAGATGCAGTTGCATTCGGTGTACCGTTCATTGCGAATCCGGATTTGCCAAAGCGATTGAAAGTAAACGCGTTGCTCAATGCGGCGAACACGAAAACTTTTTACACCGACGGTCCCGAGGGCTACACAGACTATCCAGCACTCGAAGAGGCAAACTAAAACGTAGCCGTGTCTTTCTCCGAGAGCAAGCGCTCGACAATCTCTTGCCGCGATTCGACATCGAGTTTTTGCAGGAGGCGATTCACGTAGGCTTTGAGCGTGCCGACGGTCACTCCCAAATTGTCGGCAATCTCTTTGTGTTCCATCTGTTGCGCCGTTGCAATCACGATGCGCTTTTCCTGGAGCGAGAGCGACGATTGCAGAAGCCGCGAAGCCACAGTCAGATCGACGGGCTCCCAGTGGTGAATCGTCACCACGGTGTCGGCGTCTCCGCCCGCGAGGCGCTGTAATCGCTCGGCGCGAAATTCGAAGCGACCGCACGACGTATCAATTGAACTCGTCGCCGAATGCGTCGCCGACGCATCGCGAATCAAGCGCGTGAAGCCCTCGCGCAACGCGCTCGGAAGCGCCTCGACATTCGGACTCGCCCAATCAAATACGCCAAGACGACCTTCGTTGCAAAGATAGAGCACGCTTGCCGCCTGTTCGCTGCGCGCAACCATCGCTCCGTTGCGGTCGAACTGAAGCGTTGCCATGTTCGCCAAACGAAGAGAGGGCTTCA
>JBOFBL010000404.1:0-4130 GCA_051645545.1 Casimicrobium sp.
TCGGTGGCTTTGCACCAGGTCGTCGGTTCAACGATATTGAGCGATTTCAAATCCGCGCGAAACGCGTCCGTATAGAGCGCGGCAATTGTCCACGCGGTTTGCCCGGTGCGGCGCGAGCCCGCCTCCATTTTGTCTTCACCTTCGTCGGCATCCGACACGAGATGGCCAACATCGGTGATGTTCATGACATGGTTCACGTTGTAACCATTCATGCGCAGCACACGTGTGAGGCCGTCTTCGAACAAATACGTACGCAAGTTACCAATATGCGCGTAGTTGTAAACGGTGGGTCCGCAGGTATAGAGCCCCACCTCACCCGCTTTGAGCGGCGTGAATTCGCGAAGGGATCGGGTCCAAGTGTCGTAGAGGTGAAGACTCATGTTGATTATTTGCTTAAAACGAAAAAGGCTGCGCGAGGCAGCCTTTGATTGATTCGCGAGAGACTCGACTATCGGCTGCGTGTGCGTGCGCACGGACAAGCGCATGCACAGCAGCATGCGCAGAGTACACAACAACAAACGCGAAACGATAAGCTCATGTTCGGAATTCTAGTTTGGCGCGCAGAAAGCAACGCGTGAATATTGCCATCCGTTGGCAAGCATTTGCGAGATCAGCGTCGCATCGGCAACGTTACGCACGTTGTAGCCTAGGACATCCTGTTTCACGAGATCCCAAACGGCAAAGCTGCCAGCGGGGCACAGATTACCGGTGGGCAAGGCACCCGAGAACACGAAGCCGTGACCCGCATAAGTACCCGGTGTGTTGAGATAGGTTTTGCACTCCGTAGTATTTGCGCTATAGACGTATGCGCCGCCAAAGAGCGTTGCACGACACACGGGTTGCACGATGCTCGTACGATCGGCGTAGGCGGCGGTGTAGCTGTATGTTGGGAAGATGACGCCGGTACGCGACCATCCATTTGCGACATAGCGGGAGATTTCCACTGGATCGGCGGAGAGCATGTAGCGACCGTTTGCGGGGTTGATTAGCTCGACGAGGTGCACACGAGTGGCGTTTGCAGCAACCTCATTGATACCGCGATTGATAGCCACAGATGCAACAGCATTTGCGGCATCAAGCAAACCCGTGCCACAGGCGCCCGTAGACGCTGCGCACTCAGAGCCCGCAGGGAACGCTTTCACGGAGCCTTGCAAGCGGTTGACGACTTGGCCTGGCGTGAGGTTCGGATCGCGCGCGAGCATGAGCGCAACCACGCCTGCGACGTGTGGCGCGGCCATGCTGGTGCCGGAGTAAACAGCGTAGCTTGGTTGACCTGGCACGGTAGCGTTGCCGTTCAATGTCGAGAGCACGCCTGGAAGGTTGCCAAAGTCGCCGCCAGGTGCGGAGATCGTTACGCCGCCGCCAAAGTTGCTGTAGCTCGACAAATCGCCGAGTAGGTTAGAGGCGGCAACACTCACCACGCCTTTGCAGTTCGCTGGCGCGTAATTGGCGATATCGGCCTCGTTACCAGCAGCGGCAACTACGATTACACCACGTGCAACCGCCGCGTCGATCGCCGCTTGCATATCGGTCGGACATGCGCCGGGCGAGTTTGCCCCCAAGCTCATGTTGATGACCTTCGAAGGCAACGGATTGTTTGGTACGCCCGGCACAGGCACGCCCGCAGCCCAGCGAATGGAGTCAGAAATGTCTTCAAACGTGCCACCGCAACGCCCAAGCGCGCGGATGGATTGCAGGCGGGCGTTCGGCGCAACGCCTGCGATACCGTCGGCGTTATTTGCCGATGCAGCAATGATGCCGGCAACGTGCGTGCCGTGCCACGAACTTGACACATCGCCAAACGGATTATCGAGCGGGCATTCGAAGTCGCCTGCATCGCTTTCGTCGGAGTCGCGACCATCGCCGTCTGCCGCGATAAATTCATTGCTAATCATGTCGTAGCCCGCGACGCGCTTGCCGTCGAGATCGGGATGCGCACGAACGCCGGTGTCGATCACGGCAACTTGCACTGAGCCCGACGGCGTTTGATCCCATGCGAACGAAGCACGGATACCGCCAACGCCATCGCCTAATGCCCATTGCTGCGACCAAAGCGCATCGTTTGGAATCCATTGATGACGAGCCATCTGAACACGCGACGCCTTTGATACCGATGCGTCGCGTTCAGCGGTCACCATTAGTGCGGCCATCGAGGCCGAAGTCGTTGCCTCTGGCAACACCACAAGCGCACGATTGCCTGTCGCAACGCGACGCAATTTAAGCGTTTGACCGCTCGCGCTCGCAAGGCGAGACACCACCGCAGCCGCATCGCTACCGTCGCGCAAATCGAGCGCAACCATTCGCGCGTGATAGGCATTCGCATTGACGTCACTGCCATTGGATTCTGGTGCTGTCCACTTAGGCTCGGCCCACAAAATCGTCGAGCTTTCACGCAAGGTTGAGGCAAGACGCTTTGCGTCGCTTTCGGTCGCAGCGTTGATGGCATAGACGCCCAGTCGATCGGCAACGCCAGAGACGGAGCCCATCGTGCGCACATGTTCCATGGCAGCCTTCGCCCCGCGTCCTTTGAGCGACGGGTTCAGCTTGAATTCGACGGTTGCTGCAGCGGCGGAGGTCGCAACCACCGATCCGGCAATCGCAAAGAACGCGGCAGTCATCGCTGTACGAAGCGCGCGGGTACGCAAGTGTTTCATCTCGGTCAACCTTTTTTGTGTAGATTTCCGATCGCACGCACCTGTCGAACGCGGTTAAGCGCGGTCATGCGCGATCTTCCCAAACGCTTTTCCCTTTTTGCGTCAAGGGTTTAGCGCGAGCTTTGAGTGTAAGCCACAAGCTCGAAAACGCGAAGCCCGCAGCGTGGGCGCCAGCGCCTGTTTTCATCCTTTAGTCGGATTGATGCCACAAGCCGCGAGGCAGCTTTTTTGCCTGCTCGCGGACTCACCCGCTTTCGCAAACGCACGCGAGGCTCTACGATTGCGCCTTTCCAACGCAAATTCGAAGTATTTCCATGGCAGCAAAGGTTAAAAACTTCTCGCGTCCGACCAACGGCGGCGGCATTTTCAAGCTCGCCGAGCATGCGGGAAAAATCGTGGTTTTGTATTTCTACCCGAAGGACAACACGCCTGGCTGCACGACGGAAGGTCTTGATTTTTCAGCACTTTATAAGAAATTCGCTGCAGTGAACGCGATTGTCGTCGGCGTGTCACGCGACAGCGTGAAATCGCACGACAAGTTCTGCGAAAAGTACGAATTCCCGTTTACGCTACTCTCAGACGAAGACGAAGCGCTTTGCACGCAGTTCGATGTGATCAAAATGAAAAACATGTACGGCAAACAGGTACGTGGCATCGAGCGCAGCACCTTTGTGATCGGCGCGGATGGCAAGATCGCGAAGGAATGGCGTGGCGTCAAGGTCGCGGGACACGCGCAGGAGGTTCTGGATTTCGTGAAAACGCTTGGTTAAAACCGTCAGTAACTTTTTGCTACATCCTCCAATTTAATTGGGCCATTAACCAATAAAACGACAATTTCGAATAGGTATGTTTTTAATATGCTCGCCCAATCAAATTGGTTAATCGCGAGCGTAGCTGGTTAGCAGATATTCGAAGCAAAACTATGCTTTTGCAAACTTCGCTGCCACAGTCGGTGTGAGCACCGCAATCGCGAGCCCAACCATTACCACCGCTGCGCCAATCATTTGCAAGGGCGAGAGCGTTTCTCCAAAGAAATACGCCGTCGCGCTCATCCCCGCGACTGGCACCCACAGTGCAAACGGAGACACCGAGGATGCGTTGTAGCGCGTGAGCAAATTCGACCAAAGCCCGTAGCCAAACACCTGCGCCGCGTATGCGAGTACGCAGAGGTGAAACGCAAGAGCCCAGGACGGCTTTGTGATCGGCAACAAAAGTGAGCCGCTGGGTTCGAACATTAATGAAATCACGATGAGTGGCGGCACTGCGGCCACACTTGTCCACGCGATGAAATTCATCGGCGCAACTTTGTCACGACCTTGCGCAGCGGCGAGCTTCGCGACGTGCTTAGCGATCGTGGTGCCCGCTGCCCAAGCGACCGCTGCGAAGATCACCAGAAAAAACGCGATGCCGACACTTCCTTGCATCTTGGTGTAACCGATCAAGGCGAGCCCGCACGCGGCGATGCTCGCGCCTACC
>JBOFBL010000405.1:0-16524 GCA_051645545.1 Casimicrobium sp.
CGCTATGCGTTCAAAACCGCTGCGAAAGCCGCAGTGAAAGCGCAGCGCGATCGCGTGAACGCCGATGAATTCGCGGCCCTCACCGCGCTTCGCGCCGCTGGCATGCAAGTCAACACCTTCGTCGATGCCAACGCCTTTCGCGTCGCACTACGTCCGTATTACGAAAAGATGCTGCCCGGTGTGAATCCGAAGATCATCGACGATATTCGTAAGCAGCGATAGCGCGGTTCGCTCGGATTTATTGCATCAATGGATACGGCATGCGCCCGTTCTTTGGCGCCGTGCCCACCGCGAGATCGACGCCGACGTACTCAACGTCCGGAACTCGTTTAATCAAGGCTTCCCAACGCGCGATTTGACTCGCACTGGCAACACAGCCTTGAACAAATACGAATCGGCGCTGCACTGTGAGCCACACGCTTGATCGTCGTAGCGCAGCCGAACTCGCGAGTTCTTTCTCGACCATCGCCTGCGCAGTGCGCGCAATCTGCGGATCGTAGAAATACGCGTTCGCCTGTTTGCATTTTCCCGATTGGAAACAGGTCGTGCCACGCTCGATACGTGGATGCGCCTCCGCATTCGCCTCCGCAATCGTCATGAACGGCCCACGCGGTTGCGGGCATTGCTTAAGGGCGTTCGTGACCTGAATGAACGGGTCGTTGTAGTGATTTTTCAGAGGTTCAGTGGCGAACGCGTTCGCAAAAAACGCCGTCATGAAAAGCGAAGCAACGGCAACGCCGTAGGAGCGGCTATGTCGCGATAGACCGTCTCCCGCGCAACCAATGATCGCGGCGGAGCCGCGCCTACGGAGCCACCGCATCCTCGCATTCACTCACGCCACCTTCACCACCGTGCGCCCCGTCACCGCCCCCTTCACGTACGCATCGAACACGCCCGGCAACTCAGCAAACGAAACTGTCTTGCAATGACTTGCAAGCTTCTCGCACTTCCAGTCATTCGCAAGCTTCCCCCAAAGCTCGCGCCGCAAGGCCATCGGGCAATTCACACTATCGATCCCAAGCAACGACACGCCGCGAAGAATGAACGGCATCACGGTCGTTTTCACTTCCCAGCCTTGTGCGAGCCCAATCGACGCAATCGTACCGCCCACTTTCATCATGCGTGTAAGCCAGGAGAGTTGTTCACCGCCCAAGTTATCGACTGCGCCCGCATAGGTTTCAGAGCCGAGTGGTTTCTCAGTCATTTCAAACTGCCCGCGAATCAACACTTCTTTCGCGCCGAGCGATTTGAGCACTTCCGTATCTTTCTCTTTACCCGTCACCGCAACGACGTGATAGCCAAGCTTCGCGAGAATCTCAATTGCCACCATGCCAACGCCACCCGTCGCGCCATTCACCAGCACCGGCCCCATCGCCGGATGCAAACCATCATGCTGCATGCGATGCACAGCCTGCGCAGCCGTGAAGCCCGCCGTGCCGTACGTCATCGCATCGAACGTGCTCATTCCGGCGGGCATCGGCACGAGCCAGCTCGCAGGCATCCGCGCACGCTCTGCGTAACCACCATGATGCGCGACACCCACGTCATACGAATGCGCAATCACTTTGTCGCCCGCTTTGAATTCGGGCGACGTTGACGATTCGACGACACCGGCCAAGTCGATTCCGCCGATACAAGGAAAGCGACGAATGATCCGCCCCGCGCCAGTCGCCGAGAGCGCATCTTTGTAATTCACGGTCGAATACTCAACACGAATCACCACTTCGCCCGGATCGAGTTGATCGACCGTCATATCGACGAATTCGGTTTTGACCGATTTACCCTCTTGCGAGGTTAGATAGGCTTTGAGACTCATGCGGATGCTTTCGTGGAGTTAACGCGAGTGTCAATTATCGATGACTAGCTTACTCGCGAGTGACATTCACCGACATCCCTCGTTCGGAGCAACGAGCGCGTAGACAGATTGTTTTTGGCCGAATCTCTCACAGTCGTAGAGTCGCTCGAAGCCAAGTCGTTCGAGCAGTCGGATCGACGCGATATTGGCGGTTTGTGTCTCGGCAACCACGCGTAACGCGTTGCGTGTCGTGAACGCAAGCTCGCACGTACGAGCGACCGCAACACTCGCATAGCCGCGCCCGCGAAACTCGGGTAGCAGCAGATAGGAGATTTCTAGCTCGTTCAAATCGCAGTGCGTACCGAGCGTGATTAAACCGAGCATGCGTTCGTCGTGGTTGACGCGATTACGAATTGCCCATGAATTCGCGGCGTCAGCAATCACCTGACCTGCGCGCGCTTCGGCGGCGTCGCGTGTGAGGACGCCGCCCAAATAGGTTCTGACCGCAGGCTCAGTCCACAGACGTATCAGTGAAACGCGATCATTCGCGATGATTGAATCAATTTCAAGCATCTGCCTTTGTCTTACGTCGTTCATCGAGAACAACCCAGACCAGAAGCGCCGCTACCAGAGTTATCCATATTGCCTGCGCGAGAAGTTCTTCGTGGATGTACCAAATAAACACCGCAACAGAGAGCAAGTAAAAACTTAGGAATACTTTTGCAACGAAGAAGCTTTGCTTGCGCCATACGAACTGCGCTATCCAGGCAAACAACCCTCCAAGAAGTATGGCGGCACTCACTGGCGCGAGGACGACGAACGCACTGCTTCCAAAGCCCGGTTCATCGCTTACCTTTACAAGCATGGTGATCGCAGGCAAGCTCATCAGCATGAGAAGACCGACGCCAACAAACATAAACGCTGCAAGTAACGAAACAAATGCCAACGACAGGGACCTGCGCCGAGCGCCCGAAGCGGCGTGTTCAGTGTTCTCCATCGAACTCACTCAACTCGCAACCGCCCCGCGCCAGCCTCAACCCGCCCCACCACCGCCGCACGATCAAACCCTTCCTGTTTGAAGAGCGCAATCACGTCATTCGCAATCGCGGGATCACAGGAGACGAGAAGACCACCACTCGTTTGCGGGTCGGTTAAGAGCGCTTGATTGATGTCGCCGAAGTTTGCAGGCAGATCGACGTCTTTACCGTAACCCGCCCAGTTACGCCCAGACGCGCCGGTGATAAAACCTTGTGAAGCAAGATCGGCAACACCATCGATCAACGGCACTTTGTTCCACTCGATTACGCACGTTTGCTTCGCGCCGCGTGCGAGTTCGAGCGTGTGACCCGCGAGGCCAAAGCCGGTGATGTCGGTGAGCGCGTTGACGCCCGCCATGTTTGCTAGTTTCGCGCCGGGTTTGTTGAGCATGGTCGTGTAGCGAATCATCGCCTCATATCCGGCGGGCGAGAGTTTTTCTTTTTTGAGCGCCGCCGAGAGTACGCCAACACCCAGCGGTTTACCGAGAATCAATACGTCGCCGACTTTCGCGTCCGCATTCTTTTTCACCTTGCTCGGATGCACGAGCCCCATCACGACGAGGCCGTAAATCGCTTCGACCGAATCGATGGTGTGACCGCCCGCAATCGGAATGCCTGCGGCGGTCGCAACGCTTTGCCCGCCTTTGATGATTTTGCCGATCGTTTCGACTGAGAGCACGTTGATCGGCATGCCCACCAAGGCGAGCGCCATGATTGGCGTGCCGCCCATCGCGTAGACATCGCTGATTGCATTGGTTGCGGCGATGCGTCCGAATTCGAACGGATCGTCGACGATCGGCATGAAAAAATCGGTGGTCGCGATCAACGCTTGTTCATCGTTCAATTGATAAACCGCTGCGTCGTCGGCGGTTTCTATGCCCACTAGCAATTCTTTCGGCAATAAACCTGACGAGTTTTTAAGAATTTCCGAGAGTACACCCGGTGCGATTTTGCAGCCGCAGCCTCCGCCGTGGGAAAGGGATGTGAGGCGCGGTTCGATCGGGGCGGTGATGGGGGCGTTCATTTGGAATTCCTATTTCTGTCATTCCCGCGAAGGCGGGTATCTATGGTTGCGCAAAGTGTTTCTAGCGAAAGAAAGCTTCGACGTTCTGCTTATTCAATGACCGCGTTTTTCGGCAAGTGGATTCCCGCCTTCGCGGGAATGACAATAGTTAGATTGTCGCAAAACACGACCGTTACCTTACGAAACGGATTTCACCGCAGCGCGAATCGCCGCCGCTTCGCGCTCCGGCGTGAAAAGCTTCGCTCGTTTCGCACACTGCGACGCGAGCCTCGCGAGAAATTTTTTATCCGATTCGCAGCGCTGCATGAGCGCGGCGCAATCGTGTGCATTGCCGAATTCGAAATAGCCCGCATAATCTTCGCCGAGCATTCCAACGTTGCCGCTCACACGACTCGCGATGACGGGAACGCCACTCGTCACCGCTTCCACAATCACATTCGCCCCACCCTCCATTTTGCTGGCGATCACGAGCAGGTTCGAACGTTTGATGTAGCGTCGCGTCCGCGAATGATCTTTTGCGCCGGCCCAGGTGAGGCGCGGCTCTTCTTTTGCAACGCATTTGATCGTATCGGCGTGTTCGCGATCGAGCGCGCCACCGACATGAATCAGGCGAATACGACTTTCGTCCATCAGCGTGCGCAGCGCAGTGATCGGCGTGAACGGATCTTTCTCATGACGCAAGTGACCGACTTGGATGACATTGAAACGTCGTTTCGATTTTTCACCCGGCATGAGTGCGCGCGCCGATTGATAGACAACGCGTGTTTTCCATTGCAACCGCTCATCAAGCGCTTCGATTGCTTTCGGTTGCAACACAATAATCTCGTCGGCGAGTTCGAGCGAGTGTTGCGCATGCTCGTCGAAGTGAATGTCGCGATAGACATCGGTGCCGGTCAGCGTGAGCAGGACACCGCCTTCGGCGCGACGTTTGCGATAGCGTACGATGCTCTCGTACGAGCGTCGCGCATGCAATGCAATCATCGCGTCAGGCAACACGCGCTCGGGCGACCAACGTTCAACGATTTTCACCGCATAATCGCGAGCAAGCATCCGCGCCCAACGCGCGGCCGTATGCCAATTGCCGTTGTTCGCTTTGGCATTCGCTGGGGAGACGATGATTACAGAAGGTTTCACACCGCAACTATCGCACAGCACCAACGGCGCAAACGCGCTGCGAATCGGAATTGCGGCGCGCTCGTTCGATCGCGCACAGATTGCGACAGAGCTCATCGCAATGCGCCAAGCGCTGCGCGAATTCATCGTCGATTTGAGCGATGAACAGTTGTCGCCACCGCGACTCGAAACGATCAACCCGCCGCTTTGGGAAGCGGCGCACGTCGCATGGTTTTCCGAATGGTTTTGTGTGCGAAACGCTTACAACACAGAGAACGGCTACACCCGTGCAGACGCGCCTTCGATGTGGATCGACAGCGACGCGTTTTTGAATTCCAATCTGATCACACACGATGCGCGCTGGTCGCTGCCGCAGGTGACTCGTGCGGCGACGCTCGATTACTTGGATCGCTCGCTTGATGCAACGCTTCGCGCACTCGATCGCGCGAGCAATCACCATGAATCGCTCTATCGCTTCCGCCTTGCGATGTTTCACGAAGCGATGCATATGGAAGCTTTCGCGTGGGCCGCGCAAACGCTCGCCTGGAAAATGCCTGCGTGGGTGAATCTTGAAGTGTTAAGAACCGAGGAGAAACAACCTTCCAACTATGTCGTTAATCAGACAATCAAATTAGGTAATAAGGCAATAAATAGCTGTTTTCGATTTGATAATGAAATTGGCTTATCGGCCCAATTAAATAGGACGATCGACGTTAGTGCTGAGCTAGTTTCCAATCAACAATTCGTTCGATTCGTTGAATGCGGCGACTACGAAAGGTCTCTGCAACGCAAACACCCGATCTATTGGCGACACACCGCCAATGGCGATTGGCAACAGCGACGATTCGACCAATGGATCGCACTCGACGCAAGCGAACCCGTCATTCACGTCAGCGCACACGAAGCCGAGGCCTACGCACGCTGGATCGGCGGACGCCTTCCGACGGAAGGCGAGTTACACACACACTTCAACGCTGCTGAAAACGCATGGCACGGCAAACTGTGGGAATGGACATCAACCAGCTTCGCGCCGTACGTCGCTGTCAGTGAATTCAAACCCGGCCTCTATCGCGAATACTCGCAACCGTGGTTCGACGGCAAGCATCGCGTCCTCCGCGGTGGCAGCTTCGCAACGCTTCCGATCATGCATCACCCGCACTATCGCAACTTTTTCACGCCGAGGCGCAGTGATGTGTTCACAGGATTTCGAGTTGTAACTAGTTGATTTAGCTGTTTATTTACTTATAAAGCAAATCAAGTTGACAAAAGTATTCGTTTGAATACAATTCACTTCAAACGTGAATACTTTAAAAATGAAGTCAACACCCATTCCAACCATGACCCCGATCTCGGGTCGGATTCCGGACGATCTATATCAGTGGCTCTCGACACAGCCACTCGACGAAGCAACGACGATTAGCGACAAATTACGCGTTGCAGTGAGCACACTACGGCGCATCCACGAAGGCGACAACAACTACGCTGATGGCCTGTCGATGTATCGCGATTTGCTGCGCAACACGCGCGACCACATCGCGGCATTGGAGCGCGAAACAGGTACGCATTCGGAAGTCTTGGCTGCATTTTTGGAGCATTTGCCGGCGCTCACAGCGTCGTTGAATTCAGCGACAGTGCCGAATGTTGCGGAAGCTAGGCAACTCGAAAATCAGTTGGTAAAACGCGTCATGCAGTTGACAGAATCGCTCCTGCGCCAGGGCGTCACAGCGGAAGCCGCCGCCTTCGATACGCAAGTGATTGCCAACAACACGACGCGCGTTACCGAATTGGTTCGAGTACTTCACTTGAAACAAAACTAATCGTTTTCATTCACGAGGAATAATAAACATGGCTGATTCACTACGAATTCGTGTGGCGCGCGTTATCGCGGGTGGTGCACATGCACTCATCGACAAAATAGAAGACGTCGCGCCGATTGCGATGTTCGAACAATCCGTTCGCGAAGTCGAGCAGGTCGCCGACGAGGTACGCGCCGAGTTGGGCCGCACGGTTGCCAATCGCCACCTCGCGCAACAACAGCATTCCAATCTCAACAAAGAACACGATTCACTCGGTCAAGCGATCAACACGGCGCTTACTGGGAGCAACGAAGAGCTCGCAAAGCCAGCGATCTCACGGCAAATCGATATCGAAGCGCAATTGCCAGTGCTCGAATCGAGCCTAGCCGAGCTCACTCAGCAAGAAAAGGAACTCTCTGGCTATGTAGACGCGTTGATGGGTAAAAAGCGCGAGATGGAACAAGCGATCCGCGACTTCGAAGCGTCGCGCAAAAGCGCAGAGGCCGCAGCACTACGCTCAGGCTCTAGCACCAGTGACGCTGGTGCAAAACTAGCATCCGCGCAATCAGCATTCGATCGCGTTTATCAGCGACAAACCGGGCTCGACGCCGCAGGTCGCGGCGCGACACTTGAGCAAGCAGCGAAAATCAAAGAGCTTAACGAGCTTGTACGTCAAAACAAAATCAACGAGCGTTTGGCGGCGTTGAAGGCGTCGAAATAAGCAATGATTTTTCTTGCATCGGAAGCGTGGCCGTTTGCGGCGGCCCTCGCATTGCTCGTCGCGTTGAGCGTGCTCGAGGGCGTGGGTCTACTCGTTTCGCATAGCCCATCGAGCTTTCTCGACAATTTGTTGCCGGAAATGCCTGATGGTGTCGATGGACCGCTTGGTTGGTTGCACTTAGGTAAGGTGCCGATCTTAGTGTTGCTCATCTTGTTTCTCGCAGGCTTTGCGATCTCGGGCTACGTGATCCAATCGGCCGCAAAAGCACTCACAGGCGGGTTGCTACCCGCCTGGATCGCGTCGATACCGGCTATCTTTGCAGGCTTTTCAACGGTCAGCGCTATTGGCGCGCTGCTCGCGAAAGTCATGCCAAAAGACGAGAGCTCAGCAATCAGCGAGCAGTCGCTTCTCGGGCGTGCAGGAGTGATCGTGCGTGGTGTTGCAAAACACGATTACGCCGCCGAGGCCAAGGTGCGCGACTTACAAGGCCGTGCGCATTACGTGATGGTCGAATGCGACATCGAAGGCGAATCGTTCTCCGAGGGCGAGAACGTCTTACTTGTGCGAAAAATTGGCTCGCGCTTTCGCTGCATTCGCAATCCGCATCCAGAACTTCTGTAGCAGACAACGACTTTACCTTTTGGGGATCAAACAATGATGGAATTTCTTTTGAACGTTGGCGTTCCTGTCTCGATTGCGCTCTTCGCGTTGCTGATGATCGGTATCGTATTCGCACGACTCTATAAGCGCGCGACTAAGGAAACCGCGTTCGTGCGCACGGGTCTGGGCGGTCAGAAAGTGATCATGGATGGCGGTGCGATCGTACTCCCAATCTTTCACGAGATCATTCCCGTGAACATGAACACGCTCAAACTCGAAGTGTCGCGACGAGAAGAGCAAAGCTTGATCGCACTTGATCGTATGCGGGTGGACGTCGCCGCAGCGTTCTTCGTGCGCGTGAAGCAAACGGCGGAGTCCGTGAGTACGGCGGCTCAAACGCTCGGTCGCAAAACGATGGAGCCATCGGAGTTAAAGCTTCTCGTTGAAGACAAATTCGTCGATTCGCTGCGCGCAACTGCAGCCACAATGACGATGCAGGAATTGCAAGACAAGCGTCGCGAGTTCGTACAGGCCGTGCAGAATGCCGTGGCCGAAGACTTAGAGAAAAACGGCCTCGAATTGGAATCCGTTTCGCTTACAAGTCTCGATCAAACAGCGAAGGAATTTTTCAATCCGCAAAACGCATTCGATGCCGAAGGCTTGACCAAGCTCACGCAAGAAACTGAAGCCCGCCGCAAACAACGTAACGACGTCGAACAAGACACCGAAGTACAGGTTCGCAGTAAGAATTTAGAGGCTGAGCGGCTAAAGCTCGACATCATCAAGCAGCAAGAATTTGCGACACTTGAGCAACAGCAAGGTATTGCCAGCGCGAAAGCACAACAGGCCGCAGAAGTTGCGAAGATCGAGGCGGAGCGTCATCGCGATGCCGAAGAAGTTCGCATCAACGCTGAGCGTTTAGTGAAAGAGCGACGCATCGAGGCCGATCGTACCGTGAACAACGCGGAGATCGACAAGAACCTCTCGGTGCAAAAGAAACAAATCGAGGCAGATCGCGAAACGAAGGTAAAGCAAGCGGAGCAACGTCAGTCGGTCGAGCTTGCAAATCAAGACGCGGCGATTGCTATTGCGAAAAAATCGGAAGAACAGTCGCAGGCCGATGCGGCTGCAAACGCAGCACTTTCTGCTGCTGTTAAGGCAGAAGAGTTAGTGAATACCGCACGCGAGATCGCGATTGCGGAGCGTGCGAAAGAAATCAAGCTCATCGATGCGAAGCGAGAAGCGGAACAGCAAGCGATCGCGGTGAAAGTCGCGGCCGAAGCTGATCGCGAAGCCGCAGAAAACCGCGCGCTCGCAATTCGTACCGAAGCCGACGCGAAAAAAGCCGCAGCGCTTGCCGATGCAGAAGGTATCGCGGCGATCAACGAAGCGAAGAACCGACTTGGTGCTGCGCAAATCGATCTCGCGGTGCGTATGCAGCTCATTCAATCGTTACCGCTCATCATTCAACAAGCCGCAAAACCGCTAGAGAAAATCGATTCGATCAAGCTCTTTCAGGTCAACGGGATGCCGATGGGCGGATCGATGTCGGGCGATGGTGGCACGTCGAACGGCGGCGGTCAGGGCACACTGCCCGAACAAGTCGTGAATTCGGCGCTGCAATATCAGGTTGCAAAGCCGATTGTCGATGCAATCATGAAAGATGCTGGGCTTGCAAATCCATCGCTCACTGGTATTGCGCAGTCAGTCGCGGATATGGTGCAAGCGCGCCCGGTAAGTGCCGCGACGAGTACAACGAAAATTGACGCTTCAACGGACTCATTCGGCAAAAAGTTTTGATGTCGAAAGTCGAAAAAAATAAAGGGCGCTGATGCGCCCTTTTCTTTCACCGTCACTGCAATTTACTGCGCCGAAAAGCTACTGCTGCAAGAATAACGGCAAGTATCGAAAGCAATCCGGGCGGCAACGCAGGTACGGTTGGTGGCGGCAAGAGACGCGTGTCATTCGCACGATCGTAAATTGCGAGTTGACCGCCGTTGGTCCCGGTTTCGATGATCTGCGATCCGAACGCGGTATTGGCGGCCGTAATCGCGTTGCCGTTGTCGAAGAAAAGCGTTGATACGCCCGCGAGCAGTGGATGGGTGCCGGTAATTGGATCGTTAGTTGGCGTGGTCACTGTGTAGTTTGCATCAAGCGAAATGCCCAGCGTGTTCAAGAACGGATTCCAATAAGCCGCTTCGCCAGCCGATCCACCGGATACGCCACCAGTGCCTGCGGCAATGTAGACACTGCCACCCGCGGCGAC
Source organism: Casimicrobium sp. (assembly GCA_051645545.1). Classification (GTDB taxonomy): domain Bacteria; phylum Pseudomonadota; class Gammaproteobacteria; order Burkholderiales; family Casimicrobiaceae; genus Casimicrobium. Next base: position 10,353 of record JBOFBL010000405.1, read on the forward strand.
ATACGGCGTGAGTACAGCGGCTACATCCGCACCCGTCGCGACGCTTGTAATCGATCCGGCCAAAAACACAGCGTCATAGCCCGACAAGTTCGAGACAGTAAAGGCAGCCGACGAATTGACTGTCCATGTGCACGCCGGTGCAGCGGTCATTTGCGTGCTAAGCGTCGCACCTGTGAGTCCGAAATTGCTGGAGATCACGAGGAAGTTGCAACCGGAAACATTACTGCCATTGAGATACGTTTTGAGATTGGCGACAAATGTCGCCGCGTTAGCACCGCCCGCGCTCGTAAAGCCAGAGTCGGATATCGTCCACTCGTCATTGTTGACGACCACGCGCCCGTTCGCGTGTGCCGCATGCGCGAGCAAGCTCATGCTTATGCCTAGCAAGCAAATGAATTTCTTAAACATAATCTTCCCCAAAATTAACGCGAGCAGCGCCGCTGTCGCACACAGATTTCATGGTACCAGTTGGGTGTCGCGCGTTCAAATGACAACTGCATATTCGCACAACAAAAAGCCACCCGAAGGTGGCTTTTTTTGTAAACGCGAAAGATCGTCGTCGCCGACGATCTTTCAAGGCTCGATCTACTGAATCGAGACTTCGACGCGTCGCGCTTCCTGATTGTCAGCGCCACCCGTAACTACTTCAGGTTTCTTGAGCTCCGCACGCGCTTCGTCGATACCGGCGCCTTTGAGCAACTCGCGAACTGCTTTAGCGCGGTTCTTGGCGAGCTCTTCGTTCGTTGCTTGATTGCCGGTTGAATCGTGGAAACCGCTGATGGCGGCTTTCGCGTCTTTGTTGGCTTTCAAGTAAGCAATGACCGGTTCGAGCATCTTTGCTGCATCGGGCGGTGTGTCGATCTTGCCGCTTGCGAAGTAGAGCTTCGCGGCGGCAGGCTTCGTCGCAGGTGCGGCAGCAGGGGCTGCTGGCGCAACGGCTGGAGGTGCTGACGCAGCGGCGGGTGCAGGTGTTGCTGCCGCAGGTGCGGCGACTGACGCCGCTGGCGCGGCAGCTTGTCCCGCTGTTGCGGCTGCACCGGCCATTGCACCAGTTGCCGTTGCTGCTGCAGTCACCGCAGCAGGCGCACTAACCGCCAGATTGCCATGCCCCGATGCGGAGGCGCTGCCTGGTTTCGCAGGATGCAACATCGCAACCACCGGCACGATCATGAGCGCGACGATGTTGATGATTTTGATGAGTGGATTGACTGCGGGACCTGCTGTGTCTTTGTATGGATCGCCCACGGTGTCGCCAGTGACCGCTGCTTTGTGCGCGTCGGAGCCTTTGCCGCCGTGATTGCCGTCTTCGATGTATTTCTTTGCGTTGTCCCATGCGCCGCCGCCGGTACACATCGAGATCGCAACGAAGAGACCGGTGATGATGGTGCCCATGAGCAAACCGCCGAGCGCTGCTGGGCCAAGAATGACGCCAACAAGAATCGGAACCGCTACCGGCAACAACGAAGGAATAATCATTTCCTTGATCGCGGAGGTCGTCAACATATCAACCGCCGCGCTGTAATCCGGCTTGCGCTTCCCGGCCATGATTTGACCGTCTTTGAATTGGCGACGAACTTCTTCGACCACCGAACCCGCTGCACGACCCACCGCTTCCATCGCCATGGCGCCGAAGAGATACGGAATCAAACCGCCGATGAAGAGGCCGACGATCACCATGTGGTTCGAAAGATCGAACGAGACGTTCAAGCCTTTGCTCTCAAGTCCGTGCGTGTAATCCGCGAAGAGTACGAGTGCGGCGAGACCAGCGGAGCCGATCGCGTAGCCTTTGGTCACGGCCTTCGTCGTGTTGCCCACGGCGTCGAGCGGATCGGTGACGTTGCGAACTTCTTTTGGAAGCTCCGACATTTCAGCGATGCCGCCTGCGTTGTCGGTAATCGGGCCATACGCATCAAGCGCAACGACGATACCCGCCATTGAGAGCATTGCGGTAGCAGCAACGGCGATACCGTAGAGACCGGCAAGCCAGTACGCTGCGAGAATCGCTGCGCACACTGCGAGTACCGGGTAGCCAGTCGATTTCATCGAAATGCCGATACCGGCGATGATGTTGGTAGCGTGACCGGTGGTCGATGCTTGCGCAACGTGACGCACGGGTGCGTATTCTGTTGCTGTGTAGTACTCGGTGATCCACACCAGCGCGCCGGTGAGCACGATACCAACGACGCAGGCGCCGAAGAGTGCGTTCACGGAAGGCACGCCGCTCAAGCCGCCGAAGATCGCATTGGTTACGAAGTAGAACGCGATGAGCGAAAGAATCGCAGCAACCGCTAAGCCCTTGTAGAGCGCGTTCATGATCTTGCCGGTGCCGCTGTACTTCACGAAGAAGCAGCCAACGATCGACGCAATGATCGATACGCCACCGAGCGCGAGCGGGTACACAGCCGCAGCCGCAGCGTTCACTTTCATGAGCAGCGCGCCCAAGAGCATCGTTGCGATGATGGTCACCGCATAGGTTTCAAACAAGTCAGCGGCCATGCCTGCGCAGTCGCCCACGTTGTCGCCCACGTTGTCCGCGATCACGGCAGGATTGCGTGGATCGTCTTCGGGAATACCTGCTTCGACTTTGCCGACGAGATCAGCACCGACGTCCGCACCTTTGGTGAAGATGCCGCCGCCCAAACGCGCGAAGATCGAAATGAGTGATGAGCCGAATGCGAAGCCGATCAGCGGCGCCATCAGCTTGTGCAAATCTTCCTTCATCAGATTCGGCGCGTGTTCCGCCGTGCCAAGCAGGAACCAGTAGAAACCGGCAACGCCCAAGAGGCCCAGACCCACGACCAACATGCCCGTGATCGCGCCACCACGGAAGGCGACCGCGAGTGCGGCGTTGATGCCGCTGCGCGCCGCTTCCGCCGTGCGCACGTTTGCGCGCACCGACACGTTCATGCCGATGAAACCCGCCGCGCCCGAAAGCAGCGCACCGAGCACGAAGCCCGCCGCTGTTTTTGCGCCGAGGCCGGGCACGAACACGATGATGATGGCGATGATGACGCCGATCAAAGTGATCGTTTTGTATTGACGCGAAAGATAGGCGCGAGCGCCCGCTTGAATGGCGGCGGCAATTTCTTGCATCCGCGCGTTGCCGGCCGAAAGGCCATTGATCCACGAAATCGATAGGATTCCGTAGGCGACGGCCGCTAGTCCGCAGACCAGCGACACGATGAGCCAAGTGGTGGCTGTCATGAGTGGTGAACTCCTCTTTTAAATTGATGTCCCCGCGGCACGGCTTCCGTACGGCGGTGTTGTCCAGATGACGGCTTTTGGCGTCACAGAAACATCCTCCACACTTGGCCCGCGAAACTCCCGCGCCGCTGCCGAATCCCCCGAGTTTTCAGAGAGAAAACCCAGCCCGGCAAGCTGTGGCGGATTATAGAGTTGGCACTCGACTGCCGGGTTCATACGCCCCGACGCGCGATCACACGATTTCGATGAAATCGAGTATCAGCTTACTTAGCTATAGCCCAATTTAATTGGGGCTAATTATTAATTTTGTAGTTTATCGAAAAAGAAATTATTTTTTGCTATGCCCCAATTGAATTGGGCGACCATGGACCGAGTTGATTGGTAGCTTTTTACGCTCAGCCAATTTCTTCCGCCACAGAAACCCTATGACATTCACTGGATTCTCCGCGAAACAAGGGAAAACCCTTTGCAACAAAAACGCTTTTGGCGAATACTTCGAAAATCAAAAGCGCTTTCGGAACGTTTTGTATGTCGCTACAGATGCTCGCTCGCAATCTCGGTCTGTCGAATTCGACGGTCTCGCGCGCGCTCAACGGATACGCCGACGTCAACGCCGAAACGCGCAAACGGGTCGAAGAAGAAGCCGCGCGCATCGGCTACCGCCCGAACCCAGTCGCGCATCGCCTCGCCACCGGAAAAACGAACGTCATCGGACTCGTCACCAGCGTGCGCGACGGGATCGCTCTCGACACCGGATTGCCGAGCTTGCTCGCGGGTTTGAGCGAAGTGCTGCGTCCGCAGGGCTACACCATCATCGCAACGGGCTTTCCACTTGGCGAGGCGGAAACCGAACCGTTCACGCATTTCGTACGCGGCGGTTTCGTCGATGCATTGATCCTCGTGCGCACGCGCCCGAACGATGCGCGGGTCGACATTTTGCGCAACGCCAAGTTGCCGTTCGTCACTTACGGGCGCACGCTTGCGAACGATCATGCGTGGATCGATAACGACAACGAATCCGCGTTCTACCTTGCGACGAAACGCTTGCTCGATTTCGGTCATCGCCGCATCGCGCTACTCAACGCGACGACAGAGTTCACCTTCGCACGTCTTCGCGAAGACGGTTATCGTCGCGCGCTCAAGGAAGCGGGCATCGCCATCGACGAAACAATCATCGCGCACGGCGAACTAAACGCAGGCACGGGTTTCGAATCTACAGACACGTTGCTATCGCAAGCGAATCCGCCGAGCGCGTTCGTTTGCGTGACCGATTCGATTGCGATCGGCGTAATGGCTGCGTGCCGCAAATATGGCAAGGTCGTCGGACGCGATGTGTCGATCATCGGCTACGGAAACTCGGACGCGTCGCGCTACGCGTTTCCGACACTCACCACGATCGAGCAATCGACCGAAGACGTTGGACACAAACTCGCCGACTTCGTGCTTCGACGCTTGCGTGGCGAAGACGCAGCGCAATTGCAATTACTCGAAAGCGTGCGCATCGTTGCGCGCGAATCGGACGGACCGCTTACCAGTTAACGCAACCTAGTCATTTAGTTATCGTTCAAAGGAGGAACCATGAAACGATTTACTCTCACAAAGCCGCTGTTCGTTGCGGTCGCGGCGCTTGTCGCTTCAACTGCGTTCGCGCAAACGAATCTCATCTCGACGCAACTACGACCGATTGAAGAAGCCGAGAAGATGCGTCGCGACATTCTGAAAGGCATGCCAGACGCGGTGAACTTCATTCCTGAAGATCCGAACACGTATCTCACGCGCATGAGCGCGGAGCTGCAAGCGGGCACGGGGAAAGTACACGTGACCGGCGCGCTCGATGGCGAGCTCGCTGCGGTGAATGCAGTAGGCGGCTTGAGCGATCTCGATGACGTACTCAAGAAACTCTCAGGTAATCGCCAGTTCTCCGAAGGCGCGATGGTGCTCGCGAAGATGGGCGGCAACAACGTGCGTTTCGTCCCTTGGATGCAAAACACATTTCAGATGGCGGCGAACAAGCAAGCGCTCAGGTATCTGCCCGCAGGTGCCGACATCAACGCGTTGACCTACGCGCAACTCAAAGAGTGGGCGAAGAACATCAAGACGGCCACCGGCGAATCGAAACTCGGCTTCCCGATGGGTCCGCGTGGTCTCTCGCATCGTTTCTTTCAAGCGAGTTTCTATCCAAGCCACACCGGCGGCCTCGTGCGCACATTCAAGAGCGCGGACGCCGAACGCGCGTGGGCTGAGTTCAAAGACATGTGGCAATACGTGAACCCGCGCTCGACAAGTTACGGCTTCATGGAAGAGCCGCTCAAGACCGGCGAAGTGTGGATCGCCTTCGATCACACCGCGCGTTTGCTTCCAGCATTGAACGACAAACCGAACGATTTCGTGACCTTCCCCGCGCCTTCAGGCGCGAAAGGGCGCGGCTTCATGCCGATCATTGCAGGGCTTGCCGTGCCGAAGAACTCGCCCGACAAAGCAGCCGCTGAGCGCCTGATCGATCATCTAACAAAACCAGAAACGCAAACGGCAACCTTGCAAGCGGTTGGCTTCTTCCCAACGGTGCGCGTGAATCAAGCAACGCTGTCGCCCGGCGTGCAACTCGCTGCGAATGGTGTGAACGCAACCTTCGCCGCGAAAGACGGCAAAGCATCTTTGTTACCAACGGGCCTCGGCGCGAAGAACGGCGAATTCAATAAAGTCTTTGTCGATACCTTCCAGCGTATCGTGATTCAAAACGAAGACATCAAAAAAGTGCTCGGCGAACAAGCCGCAACGCTCAACAAAATCATCGCGGAAGCGAAGACGCCGTGTTGGGCACCTGACGCAAGTTCGGGTAAAGAGCCTTGTCAGGCGCAGTGATCTGAATCGTCATTCCCGCGAAGGCGGGAACCCACTGTCGCCGTGAGTGAATCGTGTTTATCAGCGCGATCATCTCACGCACGGCGTGGGTCCCCGCCTTCGCGGG
>JBOFBL010000406.1:0-2680 GCA_051645545.1 Casimicrobium sp.
GGTAAGCGTCCGGTCAACGCCGTTAGAGACAGAGTACTCATAGAGTAAGAGACTAGGTGTCCACGTAGAAAGTAGGTGGACACCTAGATGAAGAGTTTCGAGATCGTTACGCGCGAGCGCTTGGTGGTTAAAACCAAGCGCGATGGGCGCAGTGTGTACAGTCGGGCAGGCAAACGAGCGCTGATAGAGGCGTGCGCGCGTCCGGGCGCATCAGTGGCGGCGATCGCGTTGGCACACGGCATCAACGCGAATTTACTGCGTAAATGGATCGGTCGCGATCAAGCCAAGCGAGCCCCGCGTGCAGCACAGAAAGTGCAAGCGACGGCGGCGACACTTTTACCTGTAGAAATCGCCTCGTCGCCGCCAGCGAATTCGGTGGCTCTTGTTTCGACGATCACACCGGTCGCGTCGGCATCAGCTCCCACGTGCGCGAGTTTAGTGATCGAGATCGCGGGGGCGCGAATCGTGCTCGACGGCAGCGTGGATCGAGCGGTATTGAACACGGTGATCGATTGCTTACGCGAGTCCCGTGCGAAATGAATTCATTGATTGGCGTGCCGACAGGCACGCGAGTGTGGCTCGCCGCTGGTGTAACCGACATGAGAAAGGGCTTCGATGGATTGGCCGCGTTGGTGCAAAGCCAATTGGACGAGAGCGCCTTCTCCGGTCACGTCTTTGTGTTTCGAGGTCGGCGCGGCGACAAGATCAAGCTCTTGTGGTGGAGCGGTGATGGGCTGTGCCTGTTTGCCAAACGACTGGAGCGAGGCCGTTTCATCTGGCCGCAAGCGGATAGCGGTGTGGTGCATCTCACCACGGCGCAGCTATCGATGTTGCTCGAAGGCATCGATTGGCGGCGACCCGAGCGTACGTGGCAGCCCACGCTTGCAGCGTAGCGAAAGTAGATAAAAATCGTGCTGGTAGGCGAACGAGTGTTTGCGTATTTGTCTAATCGCGCATGCCCACCCCGGATCAAACAGAGAACAAACGCACACTGCCAAGCGACATTGCGACGCTGCGAGCGATGCTTGCCGAACGTGAGGCAATGCTCATCGAGCGCGACTTGTTGATCGAGAAATTGAAGCTGCAAATCGCGCGGATGAAGCGCGTGCAATTCGGCGCAAGTAGTGAGCAGCTCGACGGCCAAATCCTGCAGCTGGAATTGATCGTGGAGGATTTGGAGAGTACGTACAGCGTGATTGCGAGTCATGCCGCAGCGAGTACGAGCGAGACGATTGCTCGCAGCGATGGCGAGCCGCTCGTTGCCGCGATTTCAACGGATGCGTCGTCACGCGCTCGCGTGCTGCCCGAGCACTTGCCACGCGAGCGTGTGCGCTACGAGCCGACTGCACACGGCGCATCGAACACGTGCGGCTGCAAACACTGTGGCGCTCGGTCGGGGCAAATCACGCACTTGGGCGACGATGAGTCAGAGATGTTGGAGTACGTGCCCGGACGTTTCAAGGTGATCGTGGCGGTGCGCCCGAAATACCTCTGCGGCCAATGTAAAGCGATCAGCCAAGCGAATGCACCGAGCCGTACGTTGGCGAAGAGCTACGCAGGCCCTGCACTTCTAGCGCACGTGCTCACCTCGAAGTACGGCGATCATTTGCCGCTGTATCGGCAGAGCGAAATCTACGCACGTGAAGGCGTTGAACTCTCGCGCTCGACACTCGCTGATTGGGTAGGCGGTTGTTCACAACTGCTCGCGCCGCTGGTCGATTCATTACAGTGTTATGTGCTCGGTGGCGAGAAGCTGCACGCCGACGATACACCGGTGCCGGTACTGCAACCCGGTCGCGGTACCACCAAGACCGGGCGGCTGTGGACCTATGTGCGCGATGATCGCAGCGCACCGATAAACCCAAGCAATTCAGAGCCCGCAGCGGTCTGGTTTGCCTACTCGCCCGATCGTAAGGGCGAGCATCCGCAACATCATCTTGAAGATTTCAAAGGCATCCTGCAAGCCGATGGCTACGCGGGCTACGAGCGGCTCTACGCCAGCGGTGAAATCACCGAGGCGGCGTGCTGGGCACACGCACGACGTAAGTTCTTCGACATTCACGCGCTCGCCGAGAAGAGCAATGGTCAAACTCCGATCGCTAGCGCCGTGCTCGAACGCATTGGAGCGCTCTACGCGATCGAAGAGGTCATTCGCGGCAAGCCACCTGACGAGCGAAAGCGAATACGACAGCTACAAACGAAGCCCAAACTCGAAGCGCTGAAGCAATTCTTCGACACCACCCTTGCGCAAGTCTCGCGTAAATCCGATCTCGCGGAGGCGATCCGCTACGCGCTCACGCGATGGACGGCACTCACCCGTTTCATCGACGATGGACGCATTGAGATTGATAACAACGCCGCCGAGCGTGCGCTACGCTGTGTGGCGCTCGGCCGTAAGAACTTTTTATTTGCAGGCTCTGATGCTGGCGGCGAACGTGCTGCGGCAATCTACAGTTTGATCGGCACTGCGAAGCTCAATGGCATCGATCCCGAAGCCTATCTACGCCATGTGCTTACCCACATCAACGAGCACCCGATCAACAAAATCAAAGCGTTGCTACCTTGGTACGTTGCGAGCAAACTTGCCGCCACGACGAGCACCCCAACCGCAGCCGATCCCATCGCCGCCTAAACCCGATCACCTCCGCACTTGTCAAAACGGTTCAGTTCGGACGCTTAC
>JBOFBL010000407.1:0-4335 GCA_051645545.1 Casimicrobium sp.
TCGCCACGATGCTCGATCGTGTGCAAAACAATGAAGAGCGTTGAGCCGTACTCTTCCAGTTTCGGGCGCTGCGCACCACGATTCGTGTCCTCGATTGCAAGTTCATGCAAACCGAATTCTTCTTGCATTTTCGCGAGCATTGCGGCATCGGGCTCGAAGAGTGCGACCCACACGAATGATCCATTCGGTGGGTTCGATTCGAGGAAGTCGCTGATGGCTTCAATTTCAAGTGGTCTCTGGCGAACCCCGTTGACGTATGCGGCGCAATCGATGAGCATGTCGGTTTAGCAGTTAGAAGGCAGAAGAGATTATGCGACGAACCATTGTGATGTTAGTTGCTTGGGTCTTGACTACATCGTGCTGGGCTGCTGTATCGCAGAAAGCGTTGCTCGATGCGCTGCGCGGTGGCGGCCACGTGCTGTTGCTGCGGCACGCGCAAACTGTTCCTGGGGTCGGCGATCCGCCCGAATTCAAACTCAACGATTGTGCGACCCAGCGTAATCTTTCACCAGAAGGGCGAGCGCAGGCCAAACGTATTGGCGAAGCGCTCAAGGCAGAGCGCGTGGTATTCGCCCGGACTTTGACAAGCCAATGGTGTCGCTGTCGCGATACCGCCACATTGATTTCCGATAATGTGGCCGACTTCCCGGCGATCAATTCTTTTTTCAATGAACGCGGTACCGAGCCTCGTCAGTCGCGCGAAGTGCGTGCGAAGCTCAAAACCGTACCTAGAAGCGAGAGCTGGTTGTTGGTAACGCACCAAGTCAACATCACCTCACTGACAGGCGCCAACCCGGCGATGGGCGAAGGTATCGTGGTTCGGGTAACCGATGGGCAGTGGCAGGTGTTGGGAACGCTTACAGTGCAGTAGTGGCTACTACGTAGCACTAAAGGCGCCATGCGATGGCGGATTTTCTACCCACCGGTAGCGCTGTAAGCTGCTTAGTTGCACAATAGCGTATGGCTGCCATCTCAAACGCTTCTCCCCCCGCAACGAAAACTGGCGCGGATCGCCCACTCACGCTCGATCTTGTTCTCCGCGAAATGGAGAAGGACGGCTTAGTCGAGGCAAGCGCGATTGAAGCGCTTCGATCGACAGCGAAGTTTCGCAGCTACGATCATCCGCTCACGTTAATTGCCGATCAAAAATGGCGCAGCGCGAAACCGCCGATGCGCGTGCTCACGCTTGAAGGTCTAACCGAATGGCTTGCCAAGCGTCTGGACGTCGAGTACTTTCACATTGATCCGTTGCGCGTGGATTTCTCTGCAGTGAGCTCAGTGATGAGCTCGAGCTATGCGCAGCGCTATCGCATCTTGCCGGTGTCGGTGACACAGACGACGGTGACGATCGCAACGAGCGAACCGTTCGTCGTTTCGTGGATTCCCGAAATTTCGAATTTGTTGCGCCGACAAGTGCAGCTGGTGTTCGCTAATCCGCTTGATGTGCGACGCTATGTCGCCGAGTTTTTCTCGCTCGCACAATCGGTGCGCAGGGCGGAAGAGCGTGCAAGCGATGATAAGAGTGCCGTGTCGTCTTTCGAGCAGCTTGTGCAGATGGGGGCAACGGGTACGCCTGACGCCAATGATCGTCATATCGTGCGTATCGTCGATTGGCTCTGGCAATATGCGTTCGAACAGCGTGCGAGTGATATCCATATCGAACCGCGGCGCGACTCCGGCGTAGTGCGCTTTCGAATCGATGGCGTGCTGCATCAGGTCTACCAAATTCCGCCCGCCGTGCTCACCGCGATGACCAGTCGCGTGAAGCTCCTCGCGCGCATGGAAATCGTCGAGAAACGTCGTCCGCAAGACGGTCGTATCAAAACGAAATCGCCGGAGGGCGATGAGGTTGAATTGCGCGTGGCCACGATGCCCACTGCGTTCGGCGAAAAAATCGTTATGCGTATTTTTGACCCCGATGTATTGATGCGCGACTTCCGCGACCTGGGTTTCAGCGACGATGATTTCAATCGCTGGCAAGGTATGACGACGAAGCCGCACGGCATCATCCTCGTGACCGGGCCCACCGGTTCGGGAAAAACGACAACGCTTTATTCCACGCTCAAAACGCTCGCCACGCCTGAAGTGAACGTTTGCACGATCGAAGACCCGATCGAGATGGTGGAGCCGTTGTTCAATCAGATGCAAGTGCAAGCCAATATCGGCGTGAATTTCGAAGGTGGCGTTCGTACCCTCATGCGCCAAGATCCTGACATCATCATGGTCGGCGAGATTCGCGATTTGCCCACAGCGGAAATGGCTGTGCAGGCGGCGCTCACGGGCCATCTTGTGCTCTCCACGCTACATACGAATGACGCGCCAACTGCGGTGACGCGGCTGATTGATCTTGGTGTTCCGCCTTACCTCGTTAACTCAACAGTGCTCGGCGTGATGGCGCAGCGCCTTGTGCGTACGCTCTGCAGTAAATGCAAAGCGGAAACCGATGAGCTTTCGGATGAAACCTGGGCGGCGCTTACGCTACCGTATCGTGCGATGAAACCGGTGAAAACGTACAAAAACGTGGGATGTCTCGACTGCCGAATGACCGGCTACCAGGGGCGAATGGGCTTGTACGAAGTGATGTTGTTTACGCCCGAATTGCGAAAGCTCGTGGTTTCCGGCGCGTCGATCGACGACTTGCGCGCGCAGGCATTTCGTGATGGCATGAAACCGCTTCGCGCATCGGGCGCGCACAAGATTGCGCTCGGCTTGACGACACTCGAAGAGGTGGAACGCGTTGCGCCTCCGATGTAAGCGATCACGATCCCACTTAGTCGAGACAGACTTAGACGCGCTCGTGTTTCGCGCAAATCCGTAGTCAGATGCCGATCAAAAAGATCTTATTGTTGAGCGTGTCCGCAGGTGCTGGGCACATGCGCGCAGCCGAGGCCATTCGTGCGTACGCGCAGCGCGACCACCCCGACATCGAAGTCGTTCACTACGACGCGATGGATTATGTAACGGCGGGTTTTCGCAAACTCTACACCGATTTCTACGTCAAACTCGTGAACAAAGCCCCTGCGCTCTGGGGCTATCTGTATCACCAGACGCATGAAGCGCAAAGCGATAGCTTGATGGAGCAATTACGCCGCAAACTTGAGCGGATGAACGCGCGCGTATTGAGGCAAGCGATTGCCGATTTCAATCCCGATGCGATCGTCTGCACGCATTTTTTGCCGGCGGAAATGCTTGCGCGCCTGCTGCGCAAAGAGGCGCTCCACTGCCCCGTGTGGGTTCAGGTGACGGATTTCGACTTGCATCGACTTTGGGTGCACGAGGCAATGGCAGGCTATTTCGTTGCCAATGACGAGGTCGCGTTTCGCTTGCGTGCGCACGGTATCGAAGAAAACAGAATTCATGTGACGGGCATTCCGATCATGCCCGCGTTTGCGAATGTGCTCGACCGTGCGCAATGCGCGCTCACGCAAGGGATCGATGCCACACGCTCAACGATCTTGCTCATGGGAGGCGGAGCTGGACTTGGCAGTCTCGATACCGTCGCATCGCGATTGCTTGCGATCGATTCGAACTTGCAGCTAATCGTGCTCGCCGGAAAGAACGCACAAGCACTCGCCGCGTTGCGGACGATGGCGCAACGCTATCCGAAACAAATGATCCCGTTTGGGTTCACCAATCAAGTCGAACAGTTGATGGCCTACGCCGATCTTGTAATTACAAAACCTGGCGGTTTGACCACATCCGAATGTCTAGCAATGGGCTTGCCGATGATCCTCAATTCGCCGATTCCGGGACAGGAAGAGCGCAATGCCGACTATTTGCTTGAACAGGGCGTCGCGCTTAAAGCGAGCGACGACGTTACGCTCGAATATCGCGTGCGCAAGTTATTGCAACAACCCGAACTACTGAAAGAAATGCATCGGCGTGCGCTCGCAATAGGGCGCGCTGATGCCGGGCGAGACGTTCTGAATAAGGTACTGTTATGAGCGATGGCTCGTCTTTGCGACGCATCGGATTGTTTGCCGCCCAATATGGAAAAATGTCGCGTGATTATTGAATAAAGCGGACACAGAAAATCGTGGTTCGTCGGAATCGTCATAGCGCGAATTCGCCAAACATTGATCCGCGCTAAATAGGAGTATCTCTTGCAAATCATTCTTCTCGGCCTCGGTCGTATGGGCGCGAACATGGCGCGGCGTTGGGCGCGTGGTGGTGTGAAGGTAACTGCCTTCGATGTGACCCCGGACGCGCGCGCAGCGGTGAGCGAGGCAAACATCGCAACGGCTGATTCGCACGACACAGCACTTGCATCGATGACCCCGGCGCGCATTGTTTGGATGATGCTGCCAGCCGGCGAGATTACGGAGTCAACGATTG
>JBOFBL010000408.1:0-24392 GCA_051645545.1 Casimicrobium sp.
GCAGCGCGAGCAGCAGATCCGTAGTTGACAAGACTCGTGTGTCGCCATCGATATCAAGCCCGCAGCTCATCGAAGTGCCGCACGCGCCTGCGAGAAACGGGCCGATCGTCTGCCACGTGGTGCGAGATGCGTTCGCACCAAAACTTGCGTTAGTGAGCGCGGCAGCGCCGGTAATACCCAACGCGACCCGCATCGCAATCAACACGTCGTTCGGAAGCACGCGACCATCACCGTCGACATCAAGTGCGCATTCTGCGGCGACTCGAGGTTGCCCATTCGCAAGATCGTCGCGCGCATGAGCGTCTTGTGTCGTCGCGAAGAACGCCACTGCAAAGGCAGCGATTGCTGGCCAAACGCGGTATCGACTAACCCGCGTGAGAAACGCATTTTTCGCCAAATTCAACATTTGCATAGTCTTTACCCCCGTTCGTTGTTTCGATGCGCCTCAACTGCGGAAAACACAGGTTTCGCGAATGCGCTCTCGGCTTTTATTCGCGCACAAAAGGTGTAGCCCTAGTTCAAGCGATCATTCGGCCCGAGTTACATAACCATTAGCCGTTTTTCGCTCAACAAAGCGGACAAAGCGCATCAATCGGCCTTGTTCGTATACATCCTATAACGTTGGGGCTATACGGCGTTTATCTGCATAAGCGGATACTCGAAAACAGCTACAGCCACCCAATTTATTAGGGCGGTAAAGAGAAACGTTATTAGCTCAAATCTTCGTGCAAATCGATGCGCAACGCTAGCCAACCGCAACAATTTCGCCGCGTAGGGTGTGTGCGACGGCCTCGGTAATCGTCACATCGACGTAATGACCGATTAAGCGTTCGTTACCCGGAAAATTCACTACGCGATTGTTTTCGGTGCGCGCCGCGAGTTCGCTCTTGCTTTTCTTCGACACGCTTTCGACCAACACACGTTCGACCTTGCCGACCATTGCTTGTGAATAACCGAGGAATAGCTCGTCGATTCGTTTTTGCAACTGGCTAAGCCGCGCCGATTTCACTACGGCGGGCGTGTCGTCCACCAAGTCTGCCGCAGGTGTGCCGGGTCGCGCGCTGTAGGTGAAACTAAACGCACCGTCGAAGGCCACGTCATCGATCAGCTTCATCGTGAGCTCGTGATCTTTGTCGCTCTCGCCTGGGAAGCCGACAATGAAATCGGAGGTCAGCGAAATGTTCGGACGCACGGCGCGCAACTTGCGCACCGTCGATTTGAATTCGAGCGCGGTGTAGCCGCGTTTCATCGCAGCGAGAATGCGATCAGAACCATGCTGCACCGGCAAGTGCAACTGCGACACGAGTTTCGGCACTTTGCCGTACACCTCAATCAATGCGGTATTCATTTCGCGTGGATGCGAGGTCGTGTAGCGAATGCGCTCGATCCCCGGAATTTCGTCGATGTATTCGATAAGAGTTGCGAAATCGGCGATCTCGTTGCCATCGCCCATCTTGCCTCGGTAGGCATTCACGTTTTGCCCAAGCAACGTAATCTCTTTCACGCCCTTGATCGCAAGCTCTGCGATTTCAGTGAGCACGTCTTCAAACGGACGCGACACTTCTTCGCCGCGCGTGTACGGCACCACGCAGAAGCTGCAATATTTGCTGCAACCTTCCATGATCGAAACGAACGCGCTTGCAGCCTCGACGCGTGCAGGCGGCATGTTGTCGAATTTTTCAATTTCGGGGAACGAAATATCGACTTGCGATTTGCCAGTCGCACGCTTCTTCGCGATCAATTGCGGCAAACGATGCAAGGTTTGCGGCCCGAACACGACATCGACGAACGGGGCGCGCTCGACAATCGCCGCGCCTTCTTGCGAAGCGACGCAACCACCCACACCAATCACCAAATTCGGATTCGTTTTCTTGAGCTCGCGGACGCGGCCGAGATCGTGAAACACTTTCTCTTGCGCTTTCTCACGCACGGAGCAGGTGTTGAAAAGAATCACATCCGCGTCATCGGGTTTGTCGGTTTTCTCAAAACCATCCGAAGCGTTCAAGATGTCGGCCATCTTGTCGGAGTCGTACTCGTTCATCTGGCAACCAAAGGTGCGAATGAAGAGTTTTTTCTTAGTCGTCGTTGATGACGATGTCATGAGCGGCGCAACGTTGTGCGCTAAGGGTTTGTCTTGCATGAGGCAGGGCGCACGGCTTTATCCGGCGTTGCGTTAGGTAAACCACTATTTTAGGGTTTCCCGGTGAAATTTCTATGCAAATAGAAGACTCTTCTCGTCTAGGTCAATCTATGATTTCGCTGTTGGGGAAAAGGAGAATTTCAAAATGCTGTTACGAGTGAAATTTGCATGTGCATGGTTGAGCAGTATTGCGCTGTTCGCTCATGCGCAAACCCCGGCCGTATCCGCCGATGTGGTCCGCATTCATCACGTCGGCCCGTTCACTGGGCCGCTTGTCAACGCCAACAAAGAAGCGCTCGCCGGTGCGAAGTTGTATATCGATAAGATCAACGCCGCAGGAGGTGTCGCCGGACGAAAAATCGAGATTGTTGAAGCGGACGACAAACAAGACGCGAAAGTAATGGAGCAACTCGCTGGCGAGCTGATAAACCGGAAAGAAGCGCTCGCGTTTTTCATGCCTCGCACCTCGCCGAGCAATCAAGCATTACTCAAGCTCGTCGAACCGGTCGGCATCCCCATCATTGCGCCGCAAGTCGGGCCGGATTTTCTCTACGACGGAAAGCAAAAGTCGGCCTTTACCGTGCGAGCGAGCTATGCGGCGGAGGTCGTCCGCGCGCTTGAGCTGCAACTTCGTCTTGGGCGAACAAATTTCGCTTTCTTGACCGCTGACGATTCGTTTGGCAATCCCTTACTCGCAGCGGCAACAAAGAAGCTCGCGGAAGTCAATTTGAAACCGGTTTTCGAGAAAGTCGACAATCGCAACGCCAACATCGAGCCGGCTTTGGTTAAATTTCTAGCGGCTAAACCCGATGTGATCGTTTTGATTTGCAGTGCGACCTGCGCCTCCGATTTTGTGAACAAGTATGTCGAGCGTGGCGGCGCAACACAATTCATCACCCTGTCTAACAATAGCTCCAATTCGTTCATCAAAGGCATGGGTAAAAACGCACGTGGCGTAATCGTGATGCAGGTGATGCCGCTTCCAAGTTCGAAGACAGTAGGCATCTCGAAGGAATACACCGCTGCAGCGACTGCGGCCAAGCTCGAGCCAAGTCACGCCGGTCTTCAGGGCTATATCAGTGCGCGGCTATTGGCCGAGGGGCTGCGCCGCGCTGGACGCAACGTCACTTCAACTTCGCTTGCCAATGCGCTGGAATCATTGCGCAATTTCGATCTGGGTGATTTCGTGCTCTCTTACGGTGCTGGCGATCGCATTGGTAGTGCATTCATCGAAGAGACCATCATCTCCAAAGACGGAAAGTTCTTGCGCTAAGTCGCGCTGCTAACGCCCTTCCGCCGCGCGTAAGGCAGGCGCTCACTCGCGCGCGGCAAAGCGCCTACAATCGGCGTTCACTTCGCGACTACTCATCCGCTCCCACTCATGACCTTCTCCGCCGCAACCGCTGCCGATCGCGCGCGCATCCTTGCCGACGCGCTTCCTTATATCCGCCAGTTTCACGACAAGACGCTCGTGATCAAGTACGGCGGCAACGCGATGACCGATCCTGAACTCAAGAAGATGTTTGCGTTCGATGTCGTGATGCTTAAACTGGTCGGTATGAATCCCGTGGTCGTGCATGGTGGCGGACCACAGATCAATGAGATGCTCGACAAGACCGGCAAGAAGGGCACCTTCGTGCAGGGCATGCGCGTGACTGACGATGAAACGCTCTACGTGGTCGAAGCTGTGCTCGGTGAATTGAATCAGGAAATCGTCGGCCTCATCAACCAAGCCGGCGGTCGAGCGGTCGGTCTTAACGGCCAAGACGGCGGCTTTATTCGTGCGAAAAAAATGATGCTCGATTCGGAAACGAATGCGGGCGAAAAACTCGACATCGGTTTCGTCGGCGATATTCAATCGATCGATCCAACGCTCATCAATCATCTCGACGCTGCGGATTTCATTCCCGTCATCGCGCCGATCGGCGTCGGTGAGGACGGGCAGGCGTACAACATCAATGCCGATTTGGTCGCATCAGAGCTTGCGCAAACGCTTAAAGCGGAGAAACTTTTGCTGATGACCAATACACCCGGTGTACTCGATAAGAACGGCAAACTGTTGACGGGGCTGACGCACGCGCAAATCGAAGGGCTCTTTGCCGACGGCACGATCTCGGGCGGCATGAAACCGAAAATCCAGGGCGCGCTCGATGCTGCGCTGCATGGCGTTAAAGCGGTTCATATTATTGACGGGCGTGTGCAGCATGCGCTACTGTTGGAGATTCTCACGTCGGAAGGCGTGGGCACCATGATTCGCGCGAATTGAATCGCGTGCGATAAGAGAATTCAATCGGTTACGCGGTCGAGGAGAAAAAGATATGGCAACCAAGCCGGGGGAGCGCCGCACACAAATTCTGCAAGTGCTGGCGGGCATGCTGGAAACGCCGCAAGGCGAAAAAGTGACGACCGCAGCGCTCGCTGCAAAAGTGGGTGTATCGGAGGCTGCGCTTTATCGCCACTTTGCAAGCAAAGCACAGATGTTCGAAGCACTCATCGAATTCATCGAAGAATCGATGTTCTCAGTCATCAATCAAATCGTGACTGCAGAAAAAGATGGCCGCACGCAAGCGCTCTCGATCGTCTCGATGATGCTCACCTTCGCAGAAAAAAATCCGGGTATGGTTCGCGTTTTGATTGGTGACGCACTGGTCAACGAAGACGCACGTTTGCAAACGCGCATCAATCAGATTTTGGATCGCGTCGAAGCCTCGATCAAACAATCGTTGCAGCTTGTCACGGCCGCCAACCCGCAAGTCGATCTGAACCCAACGGCATGCGCATCTGCCTGTGTTGCGTACGCACTCGGGCGCTGGCACACGTACGCGAAGAGCGGGTTCAAACGCAAGCCGAGCGCGAATTGGGCGGCGGAGCAATTGGCGCTTCGCGTGTAGATGTCGCAGGAAAAACTACTGCGAATCCAACAACATAATGTAATTTGGCGTAGGTGCGTTGCCGTACGTTGGCATTTGATCGCAGGCTGGCGCTTTCTCGTATTGAACAATCAGTTTCTTTCCTGTTAGCACCGAGAGCGTTAGATATTGCTGCCAGTGTTTGCAGACCTTCGGGGTGACGCCATTCACATCAAAGTTGATGTTGCAAAATGTGATGTGATCGCCGCGTTCTTTAATATTTGCGTTTACATAACCATTGCCGCTCGTCCATACGTTCGACGCATGCCAATAGCACCATTGAGATTGCTGCGCTACTGCAATAGTCGAGTGAAAAATCGCAAACAGTATGGCAAAAAACGATTTACAGAATGGGCGCTTCATTATTTTCAACTAATTGGTTGGTTCAACATGATGTAGTACGGCTTTGGCGAATTCCCGTACGTAGGAATTTGTGCACAGGCTGGCGCGTCAAGGTAATGAACAGTTAACGCCACATTCTTGACCGTCGCCGTGCGCAGCAGTTGAAACCATGTCGCACAGGTGATCGGGGTAATGTCGCCATGGTTCGCGTTCAAATTGCAAAAGCCAATATGATCCCCTCGCTCCCGCATCTTTCCAAGCAGCATGCCGTAAGAGTTAACCCAAACGGAATCAACATGCCATTGACACCATTGCGCCTGCTGAGCCGATACCGATGTTGCGATGAAGCAGCAGAGACTGAACAGAAGGGGGATCAATCTATTTTTCATCGCGTAGTCCGGAAAAATTATTCAACGTGGATCACAGGCCCGTGATACCAATCGCCGTTATCTTTGATGTGAACCCAGGGCTTGAAATTTTTGCAGTTTCCTTCGACACCATAGTTGAAGTAAACAAAAGTGTTTTTTTGCGTAACTAACGCTAGCTGCACGTTCTTAAGTATTGAGCGGCAGATTGTTGCGCTGATACCGCGCGATTCACTATTGACATTACAAAGAACGTTCTCCGGGATCGTGCCCTCCGGCCCCACCAGCGTGAAGATGAGATTGCCATCGGGCGAGACACCAGCGCTTTTTACTTGCCCAGTACATACAGCCGCACTTACTTGCTGAGTTAACAAGCTCAGTGAGAGCACGCTCGCGAATGCAGTTTTAGCGAAAAACTTTTTAATTGATTTCATACTGAATTTAGTTCGTGATGTTGTACCAAACAAGTTTTGGCAATTTCTGAGAAGTGCATCCATATATCGTCACATCGACACTCTTTTGTGCGAGAAATGCGGCCATGAGAGAGGAATACGCACGCTTTCCATGTGCATCCGCGTTATCCCAGCGAAACTGAGCCGTTCCCGGAGTTGGGCAGTTATTGGCGTCCTTAATGAATTCCGGTCCACTTAAGCCAACATAGCAAGTGCCGTCCACCGCATGACAGCCAATAGATACTATTTTTCGAGCGCCACTATTTTCAAAGCTTTGCCCTGAAGCTGTACTTGTTAGAAGCAAGCCTGTTACGACGCCAAGTGTCAACCCGCATAGCGATGACGTTGCACTCATGAATGTTCCTTCGTATTTGCTTTGGTCATGTTCGAATCAGTTGATACCATGAATACAACGTCGCCTTCAATCATCGTCATCGTCGAAGAGAATTGGCATGATCGTTTTGAGTTGCTCTTGCACAAAGCATGCTGCGTCGTAGCAGTTCCGTGGGACGACGAGATCTGGTGTGTATCGATACGGCTTGAATACCAAGTACCAATGGGGGCCGCTGTCGAGACTAGTGTTGTTTAAGCCGAATGGATCGACAACATTTGCTTGGTCGCTAACTTTTGCCTTGGGGCGTGCTAACGTATGCCCAGACGGTTCCAGCTTGATCATTTGGAAGCTAGCTTTTTGCACACCCAAAACGCGCTCAAAGTAAGGTACGTTGCTGGGCGAGTTAAATCGCTGCAAAACGTAACCTAAAGAGACGCAGTTATCAGCAGTTTGCTTGAAAGACCAATCGTGTCCGCATTGCAGTAATTGCCTTGTGTAGTCAACAACATCTGTGGTCGGATGGCGTGACATGGTCGAAAAACTAAAACCAGATTTCTTCCAATCCTCGACATAGCTTCTGCCGTAAGGTATACCGCCTCTCGGTGGCGGTGTGTCCGACCCAAGCTGGTAGGTAAATTCATCCCAGTGAGATACGAAAGCATCAACATTGTGGCGAGTCCACTCCTCGACTAGCGGGTACGTTAACTTCTCGGTTCTCTTAGAAGAATCCCAGAGAATCACGACTTCGATTCGATAGCCGCGCCATTGAACAGAGACGTTTTGCTTACGCGCACCTAGATCAAATACTTCGAAGTCAAGAACTGCGGGCATTGCAACAGGCTTCAGAAATTCACCAGCGTACGTACAACCCTCGTATTTACAAGACTTCGTCTCTCGATTCCACTCCCAAGTAAACGGCCCAATTCTGTCTACCTTATATTTTTTAGTCCCATAACTGGTTACTCGTCCATTCGCGGATTCTTGCCAGATGCTTGGCAGGATCAAGGATCCTGCAACATCACCGACTACGTGACGCACCCGGCATTTAGCATCGATGCCTAATGGACTATTCGGCACGTTGCTGACAGGCGAGGAAGCCACAAATCCAGGGTAGCTGTCGCGATCATGCTGCCACACGGTAATTGCGCGTGATCCGCAATCGCCATAATCGATGGTTCCGTTAGTGTCGCCATTGATCAAAAGGCGCACTACTTTTTTTGAGGCGGCTGGTAATGTGATCATTACAGAAGTTGTACCTTGCGCATTCAACGTTACGGGTACATAACCAGCCGGAGTGTTACCCCAGTTCGTCGGCTTATAAGGCTCTAAATATTGCGTGAAATAAGTTGCCCCGCGGGGTGAATAGCTGCACTTGTTGCTAAGCCGCTTCCATTGGGAGCCTAGGCAACGGTAACTCGCTTCGCCGATCTCGTCGCCGTCGGCATCTGTAACGTCCAAAATATCGCCTTCGGCACCTTTACCCAAAGTAGCCCGGCATGTGCTGTTTGTCCCGAGCCAAGACACCTCTTCTGCAGCACAGCCTGGTGGCACATTGCAACTCCATCCACCTTGCAACTTCCACGCTCCATTCTCACATTGAAATTCTGCGCGACCATCGTTTGGAGAAGTAGCGAATGCGATTGATTTTTGACCATTGTTAGCCGCGCCTACAATACCCGAACACTGCGGATTGCTAGTCGGCCAGCTTTGAGTAGAGGAAGCGCACGACCCCCCCGGACTGCACGTGGCATCTAGAGGAGCTGACCAGAGACCATTTTCACAACTGAATGTTGCTTCTCCCCAGCCTCTAGCGTCAGAAAAACGAATATTACGTTCTCCGGAAGCAACTCTTCGCGACGGTACTGCATAGCATGCGCCCCAAACTACAGAATCATTTCTTCGTGAGTCCTCTTCTGCGCAATTTGCACCAGCTTGCGGCACGCCGCCACGATCAATACCACCAATCACCGGCAACGCGGCTGGTATGCCTACAAACGAGATGTGGGAACCCAATGGCGGCCAGTTTGCAACCGGGATTGCGTTTGTGCGGGCAACTGGCGCCGCCGCCGAACTAATCGCATTAAGCGCCGCCACCACGTTGGGCATCACACCGATATTGCGTTCAAAACTTCCGGCCTGTGGTGAACCTGTGGCTTGTAAGATGTTACGCATCGAAAGCGGCGAAATCGTTCGCCCTTTCGCACGCAATACACCAATGATTTGCGCGACAGCGCCTGCAACAATCGGCGTCGCGGAAGACGTACCACTAAAGCTCTGGTACCAGCGTGAAATATTTGACGCTGGCCCATTGTCGAAGCACGGCTCGCGGTCGGAAGCACTATTTGTCGCCGCCACGACGGAACCACCGGCCGCAAATAGATGCACCTCATAATTACCAACCCCACTTCCATAGTTGGAAAAATTCTCTGGCAGAAGTGCGTGTGCCTTGTATTCGTAAAATTTTTGCTTGTCAGAGCATTGACTAATATTTGTTGGGGATCCAGGCAGCTCGATGATGGCTGAGGCACCGACACGGATACCATGATGATCGTAGTAGGGGTCGGGGTAAAGGCCAGCCAGCTCGTTGAGATTCACACCAAAGGGCCGCTTGTAGCCGTTCGGTGGTGTCACACCATTTATATAGCCGTTAGCAGCGGCTATCAGAACATGCGTCTCGTTCGCCGTTGCGATTGAGATTGCCTTGAACAAAGTAGGGCCAACGTCTATCGGTAGGAATCGTTCAATCTCTATTCGACCATCAAGCGGCACAAGATAATTATTGCGTGTGCCAACCTCAAAGAAAATCACATCGCTTTTTGTGAAACCATTGCCACCGCAGTCTATTCCGAACGGGCGATCTTGGCTCAACTCAACAACCGAATCGGCGTTCACTTCTGCGCTGTTTGCGAACAGCTTGTATTGGAATTTTGCATTTGGCACCGCACCATTAATGCCGTATCCATTATGCGGAGCTGCCACGATGCTCATTGCCGCAAGATCATGGTCGCCGTTGTCGGCGAATATCGGTTCTGTGTTAAAAAAACAGCTCTCACCATACACAGTAACGGGTGGCATATCTTCATGATTTTTATCAATGCCAGGACCAATCGTTGTTATCGTCACCCCTTCGCCCTTCCCGCCCGGCATCGCCCAGATCGATGCAGTACCCGTCCCTACTGGGGAGTCCTTGAAGTAGAACTGTAACGAGCTCAAATCTAGCTGCCCCGCCTTAACGATGTCCTCTTGGGTCGCTTTGGTTATTGATTTTTTTACAAGATTTTCCGGAAAAACACCTGCATTCGCGCTAGCGGCTTTGATGGCAGTACCATCGCGGAGCGATAGCTGCGACATTGCGGCTGATTGCCGTAGTTTCGTAATGAGCTCAGCGATATCGTCCGGCGTAACATGCGCCTTAAAATCAAGTACGAAGTCGTTGGCCATATCCGGCAGCTTGCGTCCTGACTTCGCCTCTGCCTGCGCGCGAATTGCGTCTAGTTTTTCAGTGGGGATAGACGACGCTTTCCGCAGGGTTCCAATCGCTTTTCCATACGACTGAAGCACTTCATTTAGCGCCTCGACAACTAACACCTCTTTCAAACCGGCGCGCGACACAAAACGCTCGCCACCCCATTGCACGGGATACTCATCTTTAATCGATAACACAATCTCCGGCTTCTCGAGTCTCAGCAACGCTATTTGCATAGATACTTGCTGAACTTCGCTATTCCTATCTACGACGTTTAACGACTTATCGGCATGTTGTTCAGCGAGCGGACAGCCGCAAAAAATCAAAGCAAATGCTGCAACAAGAATTTTTTTCATTAGACTAATTTGTATGGATCAACTAGATTTTTAGCAACAACACATCATTGTCCACGGCGGCGGAACAGCACACTTTGAATACTCATGTAGACGACCAAATTACAAACGTATTTTGTTTGCCGCGCTATTTTTGTCCAGCGCTATAGCGTGTTTGGGTGTCACCTTTTCGGGTGACAGGAAAATTGAAATGCACAGGCACGTGCAAAAGCGTACCTCGCGTTCTCTGCGCGATTCCATGTGAATGGAAATCAACGCAGCGCCCTTAGGGGGCGCAAAATTAGCGCAGCGCGAAGAGCAATCCGAGCGGTACAAACACAACGCTTGCAATATTGCCAACCAGCACAATCGAGGCGACCTTCGCCGGTTCTTGCTTGTAGTAATCCGCTACCAAAAAATTAAGCACAGCGGGTGGCAGTGCGCCGAACAAAAACACGAGACCGACTTGCTCTTTCGTCATCGGAATCAATAGGGTCGCAACCGCCGCCGCGAGCAATCCAACGATCGGACATACCGCCGCCGCGAGCAGCGACATCGAGAAGTCTTTGCGCTTCACTTCCGTCATCCGCACACCGAGCGAGAGCAACATCAACGGAATCGCACTATCGCCAACCATTTTCATTGGTGTGTGAATGACATCGGGGATGTGCAATCCCGTGAGGCCGATGGATGCCCCCACGACGGTTGCCCAAATCATCGGGCTCTTGAGCAATAGTTTGAGCTCCGCGTGACGATGCACGATGAACGGGCCGACCGTGAAGTGCAACAAATTCGATGTCGTAAACAACGCAACCATCCCGGCGACGCCCGGTGCACCAAAAGCAAACAGCGCGAGCGGCAGTCCCATATTTCCGCAGTTATTGAACATCATCGGCGGTACAAACGTGCGAGGACTCTCGCCCGCGAGTTTCGCAAAGGGCCAAGCGAGAATGCCCGAGCCGAGCACCACAATGATCGACGCAACGGCAAGCGGCCAGAGCGACACCAGATCTACGCTCTTATCGCTCAAATAGGCGAGCACGAGAAACGGTCCGAACACATCGAGATTAAATCGATTCATCACGCGCATGTCGGGCTTCCATGCGCGTCCGAGTGCGTAACCGAGCACGATGATGAGCAGCACCGGCAAAACGATTTCCGCGATGCGAAGCGCTGTGTTCATGCGATCGATTTTTTCATGGCGCGCGGCAACGCGAAAAGCGTCCACACGATGACCGCGACTTCAATTGCGGCGACGACGATGAATGCAGTTTCATAGCCCGCTTGCGCGTAGCGTCCCGGCGTTTCGGTCGGAAATTTATTGACGATTAAACCGATGCACCATTGCAATGCGAAGCCCAAACCAAACATCATGAAATTGATGATCGTCGAGAGTCGTCCTGCGACCGCGCTCGGGAAATTCGGTGTGAGCGCCGCGAATACCAAGTTCCCGGCGACGTGCGTTAAACCAAAAAACGTAAGGAGCAATGCGGGCGAGCTCTTCCACGAAAACACAAGCGGCAACAATCCGATCAAACAGCCAACGCAGCCGAGGCACGCAAAGAGCGGCGCCGAGCCGCCGCGTGCGACGTAGCGCCCCATGAGCGTGCCGAGCGTGATGTTCGCAACGAACATGCCTGCGGAGATCAGCAGCAAATAGTTACCGATGTCACGCGGCGCCATACCGACCACGTCGACGAGCCACGGTCCCGCCCACAAGCCCTGCACTGCGAGCCCCATCGCGTTGCCGAAGCAAGTGATCGGCGCGACGGCCCAAAAGAGCGGCGAGCGCAGCACAACGGCCACCGACACTTTCTCTTTGTTCGTTTGCCCAGCATGTATTGCAACGGGATCAGGCACCACGAACGCGAGCCACAATGCGACCGCAATCGAGAGCACGCCGACCGCGAAAAACATTTGCGACCACGTGATGAAACCAAGCAGCCATAACACTGGCGCGGTCGAGAGAATCGCGCCGGCGTTGCCGACCGCGAGCATGTAACCATTCATTGCGGGCACGCGCTCTTTCGGGAGCCACAATCCAAACGTGCGCAGCGTCGCCATCAAACATGCAGCGACACCGATGCCGATCAATGCGCGACCGACAATGAGCCCGACCGATGACGTGGCCGAAGCGAAGACGAAACAGCCTGCTGCGCACACGAGCATCAGCGCCGCTTCAACGCGACGCGGACGGTAGCGATCAAGGAAGCTTCCGAGCGGCAATTGCGTGAACGCGAATGCGAGAAAGTACGCCGCCGTGAGAAAGCCAAGCTGCGCGGCATCGAGTCCGAACTCGCGCGTGAGCTGCGGCGCGATCGCTGCGTTGACCGTGCGCAGCGCGTAGCTGATCACATAGGCAAGACCGAACGGCGTGAAGATCGCAAGCGCGAATCGCAGCGCGTTGAAACTTGATGGATGAGCAACTGCGTTCATCGGAAGGAGCGATCATCGTGTTCAATGAGCTCGATGAATTCACTGCACAAATCGGCTCTAGCACTATCGCTATCTGCCCAATTTAATTGGGCGATAATGCAATTTTTATTAGTTTTCAATATTAAATATTTATTCGCTTATCGCCCAATTAAATTAGGCGAAATCGAAAAGAGTTGAGCGGTCTGTTTAGAGAATAAATTGCGAAAGATTTTCGTCTTTCACAATGTTCGCAAGTTTGCTGTCCACAAACTTCGCATCGATTTCAATAATGGAACCGGTGAGTGAATCGGCATCGAAACTCACATCTTCGACGAGTCTCTCCATCACAGTGTGCAAACGCCGCGCGCCGATGTTTTCTTGTCGCTCGTTCACGGTGAACGCGATCTCGGCGAGTCGCGTGATCGCTTCCGGTTTGAAATCAAGCGTGACTTGTTCGGTCAGCAATAGCGCCGCGTACTGCTGCGTAAGGCTCGCATCGGTTGCGGTGAGAATCCGTTCGAAATCTTTCACATTCAGCGCCGTGAGTTCTACGCGAATCGGAAAGCGGCCTTGCAATTCGGGAATCAAATCGCTCGGTTTCGAGAGATGAAACGCGCCGCTCGCGATAAACAAAATGTGATCGGTTTTGATCGCGCCGTATTTTGTATTGACCGTCGTGCCTTCGACGAGCGGCAACAAATCGCGCTGCACGCCTTGTCGTGAAACATCCGCACCACTTGTCTCTTGTCGCGCAGCAATCTTGTCAATTTCATCCAAGAACACGATGCCGTTTTGCTCTGCGTTTTCAAGCGCATTCGCTTTCAATTCTTCTTCGTTGACGAGCTTCGCCGCCTCTTCGTCTTGACAAATTTTCAGCGCTTCATCGACGCGCATCTTCTTGAATTTCTTGCGCCCTTGATGCATGTTCGAAAACATGCCTTGGATTTGCTGCGTTAGCTCCTCCATGCCCGGTGGCGCCATCACTTCCATTTGCGGCGCGGCCTGCGCGATTTCGATATCGATTTCTTTGTCGTCGAATTGCCCTTCGCGCAACATCTTGCGAAACTTCTGTCGCGTCGAGTTATCGGTCGGTTTCAAATCCTCGAAGTTCACCGCCGTCGGGGGTGGCAGCAATGCGTCGAGCACGCGCTCTTCCGCGGCGTCGAGCGCACGATCGCGCACCGCTTTGGTCGCCTGCTCGCGTGTTTGCTTGATCGACACTTCCACTAAATCGCGAATGATCGTATCGACATCGCGACCGACGTAGCCTACTTCGGTGAACTTGGTCGCCTCCACTTTCACGAACGGCGCATTCGCAAGTCTCGCAAGACGCCGCGCGATTTCAGTTTTGCCAACACCGGTCGGGCCGATCATCAAAATATTCTTCGGCGTAATCTCCGAGCGCAGCGGATCAGGCACCTGTTGACGCCGCCAACGATTGCGAAGCGCAATCGCCACTGCCTTCTTCGCCGCCGCCTGCCCCACAATATGACGATCGAGTTCGTGAACGATTTCTTTGGGGGTCATGAGGGAAGACATAACGGCGACTACTTTTGTTCAACTGGTTTGTCGCTATTGTAGGAGCGGCTTGCCGCGACCACATTCCGCATTCGAGATTGTTTCAACGAAGATTGATTACATCGATGACGGGCGGTTGGAACAAACGCAGGGGAATCCCAATCATCCCCAGCCCAGAGCTAACGTACACCTGTTGCCTGCCGCGACGATAAAGACCTTGTTTGAAGTTGCCCTCGGTCGCACCGCGTAGCGCCCAATCCACTAGGACGGGAATGTTCACTTGCCCACCATGCGTGTGGCCTGCGAACAAGAGTTTCACATCGGTATTTTTTAGCTTATCGACAGAGTCGGGGTTGTGTGCCAACGCAATGGTCGGCAACGAAGTATCGAGCATGCGCGGGATGCTGTCTTTCTGTGCCCAGCGGTCGCCCATACCGATAATCTGAATATCGCGAACACGATCAATTGCTCCCTCAATCGGCACGATCCTATTCTGAATAAGCGCCGCTTTAAGTTCCGTCGCAAGCGGTGGCCCAGGCATTTGCTCGTCGTGGTTGCCCGGCACCGAAAGCACGCGATGACGACACTTCGAAAACGGCGCAAGTAACCCTGCAATCGGTGTATTCGGCTCATACGTCCAATCGCCCGCCACCAAAACGACATCGACATCGAGCTTATTGAGGACATCGACCACTTGTTGGGCGCGCTCGCCTCCCTGAAAAAGCCCGACGTGCAAATCTGAAATCAAAGCGATACGCGCGCTGCTTCCAATCTCTATCGTGGTCTCTTGCACATCAAGTTGATTCGGTTCGATGAATCGACCGTACCCCGCCAGCGACGCAACGATCAAAGCGGCTAGTGCGGCGCTCGCATCAAACCATTTGCGTGCGCGCATCGACCAAAAAACGCAGACAAGCGCCAAGAGCAGGTACGGAATCACCAGCCAGAAAATCTCTGTGAAAAAGAAGCGATAGGCCTCGAGTTTCGATTCGCGCGGAAGCCAGCGCATTGCGCCTAAAAACATGGCAACTGCAGCAAACGGCGACCAAATCACGAAATGAAGCAACAAAGAACGCCGGTCTAATCGGAACATATCCCCTCGAACAAAATAGAATGTAATTCGAATGTAGTGTCTGGCACGATTGCCGCGCTTGACACAATGCTACGGCTTCTCTGTGAAGCGAACGTGAAGTTGTGTGATCGCGCTTGCGTCAAGAGAGATTTAGAAACATGTTTCGGAGTTAGCGCAATGCCGCTCTTGCAAGACAAAAAAATCCTACTCACCGGCCTACTCTCAAACCGCTCGATCGCGTTCGGCATCGGCAAGGCATTGAAGCGCGAGGGCGCGACGCTTGCGTTTACCTACGCGGGCGAAGCGATGAAGGAACGCGTTGACAAGCTCGCACCGGAGCTGGGTGGCGGCCTCGTGATGAGCATGGACGTGACCAAACAAGACGAAATCGATGCCGTGTTCGCGAAACTCAAAGGCGAATGGGACGGGCTTGATGGGGTCGTGCACTCGATCGGTTTTGCGCCGCGCGAAGCGATTGCGGGAGATTTTCTCGATGGCTTGTCGCGCTCGTCGTTTATGACGGCGATGGATGTTTCTGCCTATTCATTCGCTGCGCTCGGCAAAGCGTCGCGCGAATTGATGAAAGGGCGTAATGGTGCGCTGCTCACGCTCTCGTACTTAGGCGCAATTCGCGCCGTGCCAAACTACAACACGATGGGTGTTGCTAAAGCCGCCCTCGAAGCCAACGTGCGCTACATGGCGGCGACGCTTGGGCCCGAGGGCACGCGCGTGAACGGCATCAGCGCCGGGCCGATCAAAACGCTCGCGGCGGCGGGTATCGCGGGCTTCTCGACGATGCTCAAGAACTTCGCGTCCGCTGCGCCGCTGCGTCGCAATGTCACGGCCGACGAAGTTGGCAACGTCGCTGCGTTTTTGATGAGCGATTGGGCGAGCGCGATGACAGGTGAGATTCTCTACGTCGACAATGGCTATTCGCAGGTCGCAGCGGGGATGGATGATGGAGGGGAGAAACCGAAGGAGTAGCGTTCATACGCTGGGCGCTTTTAGGAAATGCTCAATTAGCAAATCGGTGAGCGCAGTAATTTCTTTGGTGGGCGATGTTGCGGTGTGCAACACAATTTCCGAGTCGATCAACGACGGAAAACCGTCGCGCTTACCCAGTATTTTCAAGTGTTTTGTGACCGAGCCTTCGGTGAGCGCCCCGACGCCTACGCCCGCTTGAATCGCCGATTGCAAAGAAAGCACGCTTTGCCCACAATACGCGATGTACCAGCGCTTCCCGCCTTGTGTGAGCGCACGGAGCGCATGTGCGCGCACACCGCAACCGGGTGGCAACAGCGCGAGAGGTAGCTCGTTATCGGCGTTTCCTGCGTCGCGACGCAATCGATCGAGCGCCTCATTATTCGGCGTTGCAACCCAATAGAGTTTTTCGCGCCGCAATACGTGCGACCCTTTTTTGCTGCGTGCTGCGGCTTCGGTCGCATCGCGTCTACCGATGACAATATCGATGTCACCCTCTTTTTTCTTTGCGAGTAGTTCGCCCGTGATTCCGCCGGTCACTTCCACGCGCGCGTCTGGATAGAGTTCGCGAAAGCGCACCAGCAAATCCGGCAGCGCGCCGGGCACGAAATAATCGGTAACACCGACGCGAATCGTGCCACCGACCGAATCGCTCATCACGCGTTGCACGCCCTCATCGTGAACGCGCAGCACTTCGCGCGCATACGCAAGAAGCGCTTCGCCCTTGGGCGTCACTGCGAAATTGCGTCGATCGCGTTCGAACACCAGAAAGCCCAGTCGATCCTCAAGTTTTTTGATCTGCGCACTCACTGTCGATTGAGTGCGCGATACACGCTCGGCGGTGAGCGTGAAGCTCTTGTTGTCGGCGAGCGTGACGAACGTTCGTAGGGCATCGATATCGAGGTTGACCATACGCGAGTCCGTGTTGTTAGCCCTTTGCCTTGGTGTATTCGCCGACCGCGCGTTCGAGGTCTTTGTATTCCTCGCATTGCTTAGCGCAAATTTTTTCGAGCTGCGACAAATGCCAGCGTGCTTTCTCTATATTTTTTTGCTTCAGGTGCGCGACACCCGCGTATTCATGCGCGCCGCGATGACCGGGATCAATGGCGAACGCGCGATCGTAACTTGCAAACGCTTCTTTGTGTTTGCCAAGCCAGCGATAGGAATAACCAAGCATGTTGTGCGCATCGGCGTTCTTCGGTGCTGCCGCAACCGCGGCTTCGAAATGTTTCGCTGCGGCCGCCCAATCTTTTCGCTTGATAGCAGCGCTGCCTTCTTCGTATGCGGAGATCTTCGCCGTCTCAACGGGCGTCGAAGGTGTATCCGCCGCATTGGCGACAGAGGCTACGAACAGTCCGAAGGAAAAAACGATTGTGTGGAGGAGAGAGTTCTTAATCATTGCGTGTCCTACTTGGTGAAATAGATGTAGTTCGCGGTGTAATAGACCCGCGCTTGTTGACCGACTTTCGAAGCGTCGCAGCCCGACGTAGGCGCAACGCCGCCCACAGTGTTTACACGCTGCAAACTTGTTACGTCGCCGAACACGCCGGGTTTCGATTCGCTCTTTGTCGTAATGAGCAGATGTGGAATCGCGCCAGGCCGAGTTGAATCAACGCGCGCCTTGAGTGCCCCGACGATTTTGCTGCCATCGTCACTCTCCCAACTTGGCCCAACATAGTGTTTTCCGACACGTTTGCCATTCGCATCGAAAAGATCAGCCTCTGGTGCGACGAACGTCCATGCAGGGCCTTTGTCGGATTGTTTGCACTCGTAGATTTGCACGCCAATTGCAGCGTGATTCATTTTTTCGCGCTCGCCTTGCGGCACGAGTTGCGCGGGAAGACTTGCGAAAGCGCTTACGGCGAAGCTCGCCGAAATAAACACAGCAAGGGATGTGACACGAAGTTGGGAAGGCATGTTGAGCTCCTGATGAAAAATCGAAGATTCAACTATCTACCCATTCTTTTTATCAGCAAAACGAATAATTTGAATGTTTCTTATCGCAAAGTGCGATAAGACTGCGTCATTCAAATCACATTTGGGTAAATGCGTCGATTGCCGAGATTCTCGGTATCGAGAACGACTGTTCACAAGGGCGACGGAGAAAGATGACGGCAGGATAAACCGCGTGAGTAGCGTTGTGGGATCAGGCCGACCTGCACGGCATCGCGACTTACGCTTACCAACTAAATTTACTATGCTTTGTGCTCGGCATTGATCTTAGTCAGTAGCGCCTTCAAGGCTCGCTGCTTCATGCGAATATTGTTGTGCAACCATCGCTTCGAACGGTCGTCATCGTTCATCACCACGTAAGAGAGAATTGCTTGTATGACTTTTAGCGATTCCGCCGCGTCTTTCGCGTCCGGAAACCCCTGATACACCGAGTCACAAACAGATCGACTGAACACAAGCGCTTTTGCATCGCCTGCGCTCCAGGTGCCCAGGACATTAATCAGAAGCTGGCGCAACGTTGAGAACTCCAACATGGACAGCTCTACGCCCACAAAGTAACGCTGATTCTCGAATAACCAAAGCGCGGCGTAACTAAACGAAGCTTTGAGATCGTATCCACACCACACTGTACCCCATGAATAAGTGCCGGGCTTTAGATCGACAGATTCCAACCATTGTTCAGTTTTACGAGCGCGTTTAAGTTCTTTCTCTTCACTGAAGTCATCCCAACTAGTGCCAAATTCACTGCCTTGCGCACCGAAATGAATGTGACGGAGCTTCGTCGCGTAATAGCAAAGGCTAACGCCAATCTCCGTTGTGCCGTGCTTGATTACGGGTAGGTCGTACCACTTATGGCCATTGCCGACCTCGCGCGCGAGCGTGCCTTTTTCGAGCGCTTTGGTTTCGTCGAAGTCTGCGTCGATGACAAAACCAAGCGGATGATTGATTGCGAAACGCTTCATAGAAATGCTTGTCTCTGCGCCTCTCTGCAATTCATCATCTCAAACGCTATTGTTGAGACCGCACCTGCTTCGCATCGCAGTTTTGCCAAGCATTTCGTTATTATTTGCACGACCTCCACCGTAGTGTTAAATCGCAATCGATCGCCCGCCATCGACATTGATCGTTTGACCCGTGACATAGGTTGCATCACATACGAGGTACTTCACCGCCTCTGCAATCTGCTCAACGCCGCCTTCGCGTTTAAGCGGTACGTGATCGAGGATGCGCGCTTTTTCTTGCGCATCGATCTGGTCATCGTCCGGCCAATGAATCGGCCCTGGTGCGACTGCGTTCACGCGTACCTGCGGCGCGAGATCGCGTGCGAGTGCGTGTGTGAGCCCGCGCAAACCGGCTTTCGCGATGTTGTAGACAACGTAATTGGTCATCGGACGCTCGGCGTGAATGTCGGTGATGTTGACGACGCAGCCGTTCGTTTTTTCGAGGTGCGGTGCGACGGATTTGCTCAGAAAAAGCGGTGCTTTTAGGTTGCTGCCGATCAATTCGCTCCACATCGCTTCGTCGACACGATCAAGCGTGCCGCCGTAGAACGTTGACGCATTGTTGACGAGTGCATCTAATCGTCCGAAGTGATGCACGACGTCTTGTACGAGCGAATGAAGCGTTTCGGTCGCAAGCAAATCAGCGTGAAAACAATGCGCAGACCCCGCACGAAGCGCATTGAGCTCGCCCCCGAGTGCTTCGGCCTCTTGCTTCGATGCGCGATAATGAATCGCAACTGCAAAGCCTTCGCGATGAAGGCGTCGCGCGATCGCTGCCCCGACTCGCTTTGCGGCGCCGGTGACGAGCGCGACTCTCGATGGATTGTTAACTGCCATGTGGAATTCTTTGTTTGAGCTCACTGCTCGGGGACTGCCGACACTTGACGCGCCGTCTCGCATGCATGGCGAAGCGCTCGCGCTTACGCTCGCCGCGCGCATTGCGAACTCGCCCACGCGTTGCATAAGTTTTGCCGATTTTATGCGCGCGTGTTTGTACGAACCTGCGCTTGGATACTACACCGCCGGCGCAACAAAGCTCGGTGCGGCGGGCGATTTCACGACTGCGCCGGAAATGTCTCCGCTGTTCGGTGCAACGCTTGCCAACGCGTTCTCAACGATCGCAACGCACGGTGTGTTGGAGCTCGGCGCGGGCAGCGGGGCGCTCGCTCGCTCGTTTCTCGATGCGGCGCCAGACGGCACCTACTCGATTCTCGAGGTGAGTGCGGATTTGCGCGAACGCCAGGAGCAAACGCTTGCAGATGATCGTGTCGCATGGCTCGACGAACTACCGCGTGAGATTTCCGGGCTCGTCTTACTCAACGAAGTGCTGGACGCCGTACCATGCGAAATCGTTCGCTTTGGTGTGTCGGGTTACGAGCAGGCGTTTGTCGCGCACGAGACAGATGCATTTGCGTGGCGGTGGTTGCCGCTTGTCCAAGGCGAGCTGTTCGATACGGCAAAGTTACGTGTGCCGCCGATCACGGGTTACACGACGGAGATTAATCTTGAAGCGGAAGCGCTTGCTGCCACGCTCGCTTCACGTTTAAGCATCACCGTTCCAAGCGCAATTTGCTTCATCGATTATGGATTTCCGCGGCGCGAGTTTTATATGCCCTCGCGCGCGCGCGGCACGCTCATGTGTCACTTTCGTCATCACGCGCATGACGATCCGCTCGTGCTTCCCGGATTGCAAGACATCACGTCACACATCGACTTCACCGCGATGGCCGAAGCTTGTGTCGAAGCGAACGACGGCACACAAGTGATCTGCTATGCGTCACAAGCGAAGTTCTTGCTCGTGAATGGCTTGCTTGCGCAACTTGATCGTTCGCATTTCGAGAACGACGCACAACGTATCGCAGCAACAGGTGCGATTCAAAAAATCGTTTCGCCGACGGAGATGGGCGAACTTTTTAAAGTGCTCGTCGTTGGAAATTCTCAAGCGACCGAGGCGCTATCGACACTCGCAGAAACCGATGAATGTTATCGTTTATGATGGGTGAGAAATTTATGTAATCCCCCAATTTATAAGGGTCGATACGCATTTATTACTATCTATTGATAGTTAGATAAAAATTCTTTAACGCCCAATTAAATTGGGCTATGGCTACGTTAGCTGGGATTGTATTTCTTCCGGTTTTTTTAACTCGAATGACAACGATCGTCGACGCAATTTAAGCAGCGCTTTGTCGTACGTAATCAGCGCATCGGCGCGACCGCACAGCGCCACGTCCAAAAACTTTTGATCGTCGCGGTCGCTGCATTTCGGAAGCGTTGCCGCTTGCTCGACATCAATCGCAACCCATTCGACGAACGGACCAATGCGTTCGATCGCCGCTTGAATCTGATCGTCGTCAAGCGCGAACATGCGATAGCAAAGCACACGTTTCAACTCGCGATACGTCGCAATCGATAACAGCGGCGTGACGCGTTTCGCTTCCCAGGCTTCGCGCAGCGCAAGATGCCGCGTGTCTTTGAACACGAGCGCTGAGATCAACACATTGGTGTCAATGACCAGACGCATAGACGTCAGGACGACGTGCTTCGCACTAGGACGACGCACTGACGTGCTAAGACGGCGCGCTTCGCGCTATGACGCAAAGCTTTGCAATAGCGTGCGACTCGTCTTATTGCTTCGTGGTGGGATCGGTTCACTTTGCGATGCGCCCGCGCAGACGTTCTCTCACTGGGCAGTCCAGCCGCCGTCCATGGTGTACGCAGACCCAGTCATCGAGCCGCCCGCATCTGTGCAAAGAAAAATCGCCAGCTCAGCGAGTTGCTCTGGAGTAACAAATCGCATATTCGGTTGCTTCTCGCCCACAAGCCCTCGCGTGGCCTCTTCAATCGAAACACCATGCGCAGCTGCGCGCGCTTCGATTTGCTTGCGCACCAGTGGCGTGTCCACCCAGCCCGGACAAATCGCGTTGCACGTGATGTTCGAGATCGCATTTTCGAGCGCGGTGACTTTGGTGAGCCCAATGATGCCGTGCTTCGCTGCGACGTAAGCACTCTTGCTAGCAGAAGCGACAAGCCCGTGCGCCGACGCAATGTTGATGACTCGCCCCCAACCCCGCTTTTGCATATCGGCGAGCGCGATCTTCGAGGTGTGAAACGCGCTCGACAAATTGATCGCAATTACTGCGTCCCATTTCTCATCCGGAAACTCGGGAATCGGGGCGACATGTTGAATGCCCGCATTGTTCACGAGCACATCGATGCGCCCGCAAATCGCGACGGTTTGCTTCACGAGCATTTGCGCATCTGCGCCTTTCGATAAATCGGCGGGGATGAAATGCACACGCGTTTTCGATTGGTCGGCGATGTCTTCGCGCAGCTTCTCGATTTCGGCGGGATCGCCAAAGCCGTTCATCACGACCTCCGCGCCCGCGAGCGCCATGCTTCGAGCAATCGCGAGTCCAATGCCACTCGTCGAGCCGGTGACGAGGGTAACTTTGTTTTCGAGTGTTTTCATTAGGTGAGGATTGAACTAGTTCGTCGTATTTTCCACCAATGGAATACAAGTGATCGCTGATACGTCAGCGTCCTTCCGCAAGCGCCCGCTTGAATTCAGCAAGTGTTGCCGTACGCGCCTGCGCATGATCGACCACTGGTAACGGATAGTCTTTGCCTGGCGTGAAATTGCGCGCGCGCTGCTCGACAGGTGACGTGAGCCAAGGTGCGTGAATATCTTTGTTCGAAAGCATCGCGACTTCAGGTACGTATTTGCGAATAAATTTGCCCTCAGCATCGAATTTTTCGCTCTGACTGACGGGATTGAAAATTCGAAAGTACGGCTGCGCATCGCAGCCTGTGGACGCCGCCCATTGCCAGCCGCCGTTGTTTGCCGACAAATCAAAGTCGTTGAGTTTTTGTGCGAAATAGAGCTCGCCCCAACGCCAATCGATGAGCAAATCTTTCGTTAAAAAACTGGCCGCCACCATCCGCAAACGATTGTGCATATAGCCTGTCTGGTTTAACTGACGCATCGCGGCGTCGACGAGCGGGTAGCCCGTGCGCCCTTCGCACCACGCGGCAAACAAGCTTTCGTCTTGATGCCAGCGAATTGCGTCGTACTCCGGCTTGAACGCACGCTCAACGACGCGCGGATTGTGATGCAGGATATGAACGTAGAAATCGCGCCAGATCAATTCGGAGAGCCACACCTCCGCGCCACGCGAGCCTTCGCGCGAGCGCGTCCACGCCTCGCGCGCGAGGGCGCGAATCGACACGGTACCGAACCGCAAATGCGTCGACAGGTACGACGGTCCTTTCACCGCTGGAAAATTTCTTGTTTCATCATAGTGATCGATGCGTTCGAGAAATTCCGCCAACAGTGTTGCGCCCCCCGAAGCGCCGGTGGGGAACTTCATCGCGCTCAAATTGGTACGCGCAAAACCCATCGATTCGAGGGTCGGTAGCTGATCTGGTGCGTCGTTGACGAATGCGGCTTTGTGCGGCTCGACGACATGCGGTTTGACGTCGTCTGCGGCGAGTCTTTTGAGCCACGCATTTTTGTACGGCGTAAACACCGAGAAAAACTTTCCGCCCTGAGTAAGCACCTCGTCTTTCTCGAAAACAACGTGATCTTTGCGCGTTTCGAAGACGATGCCGCTCTTTGCAAGCGCGTTGCGTACGCGATCGTCGCGCGCGACGGCCTGCGGTTCGTAATCACGGTTGGCGAAAACCGCATCTACCTTCAGCGAGTTCGCGAGCTTCGGTATCGCATCGCTTGCGTGATCGTAGAGGACATGCAGCGATCCGCCGAGCGCTTTTAAGTCACGCGCGAGCTCAGCCACGCTTTCCCAGATAAATTCGACGCGGCGATCCGCTTTATCGGGCAGCACATCGAGGATTTCACGATCGAATACGAACACGCAATGCACTCGCTTGCTGCGGGTGAGTGCGGCGTGAAGACCGGCGTTATCAAAACTGCGCAAATCGCGGCGAAACCAGAATAGCGAGGAAGAAATTGGATTGACCGGGGTCGAGGGCATAAAACCGCTTGCCTCAAAGATGCGGCGACGAAAAATTCGCAGCAACGCGTGATGATCCCTGTATTTTTGACGTCTTGCGCGTCATTTGAGTTCGATTCTCGCCGAAAACGTAAAATCG
>JBOFBL010000409.1:0-1385 GCA_051645545.1 Casimicrobium sp.
GCCGCCTGTTCGCTGCGCGCAACCATCGCTCCGTTGCGGTCGAACTGAAGCGTTGCCATGTTCGCCAAACGAAGAGAGGGCTTCACATTCGCGTTCGCCGCCTTCGACGCAAGCGCACGCATGCGATCGCGCACGAGACGCAAACGCATTTGTTCTTGATCGGAATAATGACCGCGCCTCGCCTCGCGAAACACATAGAGAAATCCGCTGCACACGCCCGATTCGGAGAGCACCGGTACGCCCATTGCCCAACGCACGCCAAGCGGCAGCAATATCTCGTTTAAGTACCAGTACTGTTCGAACTCTTTCGTATGCTGCAATGCGCGAATCGCTTCGCCATCGCTTTGCAATTGCGCACGCAGCGGATACTCGTCGAAGAACGCGTCAAGATTACGAATAAAGGCGCGATAGGTCGCCTCGGTCATTCGCTCGCTCCAGTACGCTGTCGGTCGCAAGTGATCGCCTTCGACCCAACCAACACCGCCGAAATCCGCATCAATGCGCGTGCGAATCGCCCGCAATAAACGCGGCATCAGCATCGGTGCTGGATAGGGAAGTGTTGCGAGCAATTCGATGCCATCAAGCCACTGCGCATCGTCGCGCGTCGTTGAAATCGTTTCAGTCATAAGCGTTTTGTTTGCGATTGATGCACGCAAAGAAGCATAGCGAGAAAAGCCGCCGACAAATCATGCGGATGCTACTAACCCAGGTTAGCTATGCGGTATGCGGAGTTTCATAGATTGTTCGCCCTGTCGCAAAGGGCTCGCGCCTCGCGTCTTAGTTTTGAGATCGAGAAAACACAAACTCATCCTCTTCATCACGGAGAAAGAACCCATGACTATTTTTCTGGCTGGAAAACGCGTCTTCTTAATCGTGTGCACAATCGCGTTGTTTGCGTTTGCAACACGTGGCGTCAATGCGCAAGTTCACGGCGCGGTCGACACCAACTTCGGCTCGCTTAACTTCTGGGCGGTGTTCGATCCGGCGGGTCAAGGCGATGCCGATATCCGCGGCAATGTCACCGAGTTACTTCCCCTTCCCGATGGCAAGGTGGTGGCGGCTGGTTCATGTTTCTTGAGCGGCAGCACGTCCAATTACGCATGCCTCTATCGTTGGACAGCGAACGGTTTTCCGGACACCTCGTTTGGTTCAAATGGGGTGTCTTTAGCGTTCTCCGGGGCGTTTCAAGGCATTCGCGCAGTGCGGCGCGCGAACGGTGCGTATTTTCTCGCGGGCACGTGCAACAATCCCTCGTTTGGCTTTGGGTTTTGCGTAGCGGCGGTCAACGCCAACGGTGTCGGGTTCGACACCTCGTTTGGCGGCACCGGACAGACATTTCTTCCGCTACCGGCTGGATATCCCAACGCCGTCATCAATTCGATTGC
>JBOFBL010000410.1:0-2054 GCA_051645545.1 Casimicrobium sp.
AAAGAGTACGTTGACATGTCGCGCGAAGTGTTTCGCAATTTACCTTTAATCCGTTTCTCCGGATTGGTCAGGCGCCTCATTGCCGACGGGCTTCCAGTCCATGCGATGCGCGGATTGTTGACTTGTGCGTCGCTATACAACTTGCATGAAATGCGCGAAGACGATGCGGTTGTGATGATGAGAACGTGGGTGATAGACGGCATTCTCGAAAGATTATCAGACAGTGATGGACGCGTGTCAGCGTTCGTTCCCGGCGAAATCCTCGCTCAAGAGTTAAGCGAAGCTGTCGAGGCTGCAGGTGCAGATTTCGACGGATTACCACTTTCACCCGAGAGAGCATCGTACTGGTGCGCCACGCTCAAAGCGCTGGTTGATATCCATCGGAAAGCATTTCGTGGCCGCATCGTTATCGTCGTTGACAACACGCTGATGCGGGCTGCACGAGCCGTACTGGAATCTAGCGGTGTTGGCGCGCTTTACGTCACGCAGACGGAAATTGCGATGACTTATCGCCTGGGCGTTGTCGCAGAAATTGCAGCGCCGAGATCTTCAGGCTCCGGTAGCGCTTCGTTATCTGCCAGTCAAAGTACGGCTCCTGTATCTAATTTGGAGAAACGCGATGGACAATAATCTCAACGAAATTCCAAATGCTGCTAAACACGCTGACGAAGGCTCTGTAAAGCATTGGCGGATACGCTTTGCGGGCGGCGCTCACGCTGATGTCGAAATTGATATTCCAGCGAACGGCGCGCGGCTTGGGGGGGCAGAGACTGACGATATTCCGATTCTTGATGCGGAAATCACGCTACTTAAGTTCAAACCAGTTGATGGACGGCTAACAATTCGTGTGCTTTGCGAATCAGCGCTCATTGCAGGTGAGCAACGATCTCAAGGTGAAAAAGTCGCTATTTCTCAACCGGTGCATATCCAGGTTCACGGTGTAGAAATCGATGTCGGTTGCAACGGAAAATTTAGCGCTGAGGAATTAACTAGCGAGGTTGCTTCTACAAAATTAGATGAAGTACCTGTGTCGCCAACCACGTACTTCTCGAAGATAAAGCACTCTCCACACGCTCGTTTTTTTGTGGGGGGAGCAGTGGTATCTGCAAGCGTAATGATTGCAGCAGCTTTCTATGTACTTACAAACGCCGGTGGGATTCGGTGTGACGGCAAAGACTGTGTAGCGGGCGCAAAATCTACGTCAACTACAGTAGCCAGCGCTTCTAGAAAGGAGCTGATTCCTGGGAAGGGGAGTTCGCAGAAGCCTATAGATGTGTTGCGTGACTTGCTTGCGGGGTACAGAGTACCGTCTCGTATTGAAGCGATGCAACACAAAATGCGCGTGCATCACGCCATGGAAGACGCGTCGCGTTTCTCTCAAGTTCGCGGTGAGATTGAGGCTGCGATGGCAGGGCACAAAATCGAATGGGTTCTCGCTAATGAGGACACACTCGTGCCGAAAACGACCGGTGGCGCACGTTCGCTGGCCCGTCTCGCCGTGACACGTCTCGAAGATAGTGGATTAGAGGCGACTGCGAGGCGTTTTTTCAGCGGAAATGGCCGTATTGTGCAGGTCATGACCGGTGATACTCCGTCCGTATCCAACCATCGAGGCGCGCGGTTTTACCGAGGTGCCGACCTAGGTAACGGGCTAGTTCTCGCGGAGATTAGCGAGCAATGGCTAGTGATTGAGGACGCTCAGCAGCGTCGCGCCGTAATCACTCATGAAGGACAACGTGCGCGTTTTGGTCCGAATGCGAACGATGGTGCAGTACTACCTTCACCATCGTTAAGAAGAGTTGATTCTGAGATGGCTAATTCATCGCGTGAGGGCAGACAAATGAGTGTTTCTTCCAGTGATATTCAACCGCAGACGCCAGGAGAGATCGTGCGTGTTGTGTTAACCGAAGAGTCGAGATGATTTCTTAGATTGACAGAGTGTAAAGGTGTGCTGACAGGTGTGAAGGGTGGGAGAGAGAGCGCAGTGGTGGAAGAGGTGGAGAAGAAAGGGTGATAGAGGGGGCGCAGAGTGGGTGCGCAGAGGCATAAAGGGA
>JBOFBL010000411.1:0-2663 GCA_051645545.1 Casimicrobium sp.
GTGTTCGTGAGTATTGCATCGATCATTCGACCGCCGGATTCGGTTTCGGTGCAACGATCGATCACCAAACGCACAGCGGTGTCGTCGTATTCGAACGACGCATCGTGATTTTCGCGCACCCGCTTTTGAATGCGCTTCAATTGCAATTCGACGATCGAGGCGAGCACGGTGTCTGAGAGCGGCAAATACGGCACCGTAATCACGCGGCCGAGCAGCGCGGGGGGGAATACTTTAAGCAGCGGCTCGCGCAGCGCCTTGGCAATCGCATCGGTGCTCGGCATCAATTCCGGATCGCGGCAGAGCGTTGCAATGGTGTCGGTGCCGACGTTCGACGTGAGAATGATGATCGTGTTTTTGAAATCGATGTAGCGGCCTTCGCCGTCTTCCATCCAGCCTTTGTCGAAGACCTGGAAAAAGATTTCGTGCACGTCCGAGTGCGCTTTCTCGATTTCGTCGAGCAGCACCACGCTATACGGGCGACGACGCACGGCCTCGGTGAGGACACCGCCTTCGCCGTAACCCACATAGCCCGGTGGCGCGCCTTTGAGCGTTGAGACGGTGTGCGCCTCTTGAAATTCACTCATGTTGATCGTGATGACGTTCTGCTCGCCGCCGTAGAGCGATTCGGCGAGCGCCAAGGCGGTTTCGGTTTTGCCGACACCTGAGGGACCACAAAGTAAGAACACACCAATCGGTTTGTTCGGATTGTCGAGTTTCGCGCGCGAGGTTTGCACGCGCT
The DNA here is from genome assembly GCA_051645545.1 of Casimicrobium sp. Taxonomy (GTDB): domain Bacteria; phylum Pseudomonadota; class Gammaproteobacteria; order Burkholderiales; family Casimicrobiaceae; genus Casimicrobium. The sequence goes on from JBOFBL010000411.1 coordinate 740, forward strand.
TTGCGATCACTTCCAAGCCGTGTCGTTGACCGACCACGCGTTGGTTGAGCGTATCGGTGATTTTGAGCACGGCCTCAATCTCGTTTTTCACCATGCGACCGACAGGAATGCCGGTCCAATCGGCCACCACCGAGCCCACCGCGGTTTGATCGACCGACGGCAACACGAGCGGGCGATCGCCTTGTAGCGCTGCCAATTCGGTTTGCAGTTTGCGGAGCGCATCGAGTTTTTCTGCGCGTTCTGCTTCTTGTGCGGCTAATTCCTCAGGAGACAGAGGCGGCTTTGCATCGGCAGCCGCTTCATTGCTAACTTCATCTTTCTTTTCAATCGCGCCATCACCGATCGCGCGCAACTCTTTTCTGAGCTCAAGAATTTTTTGCACGAGATCGGTTTCGATCTTCCACTGCGCTTCGTATTTCGCAAGCGTTTCTTGCTCGGCGGCGAGACGCGTTTCTGCTGTCGTTTTGCGCGCGGTCACATCGATGCCAATCGCCGCTTCGCGGCCGATGATTTCAAGCTCTGTAGTGAGCGCATCGATGCGACGTTGGCAGTCTTCGACGTGTGGCGGCGTTGCATGTTGGCTGACCGCAACACGCGCGCACGACGTGTCGAGCAAACTCACGGCCTTGTCGGGCAATTGGCGTGCTGGAATGTAGCGGTGCGAAAGTCGAACGGCCGCATCGATCGCCTCGTCGAGAATTTGAACCTTGTGATGTTTCTCAAGTGCGTGCACGACACCGCGCAACATGATGATCGCCTTCGTTTCATCCGGCTCAGCCACTTGAATGACCTGGAAACGACGTGTAAGCGCAGGGTCTTTCTCGATGTATTTTTTGTACTCGGACCAGGTGGTTGCGCCAATCGTGCGCAAGGTGCCACGCGCGAGCGCGGGCTTCAACAAGTTCGCAGCGTCGCCCGTGCCCGATGCGCCGCCTGCGCCAATCAATGTGTGCACTTCGTCGATAAACAAAATGATTGGCTTTGGACTTGCCTGTACTTCGTCGATCAAACTGCGCAAGCGCTGCTCGAATTCGCCTTTCATGCTTGCGCCGGCCTGCAAGAGTCCGATGTCGAGTGTGTAAACGTCAACATCTTTAAGTTGCGGCGGCACATCGCCGCGCGCGATGCGAAGTGCAAAGCCTTCGACCACCGCCGTTTTTCCAACGCCTGCTTCGCCTGCGAGCAGCGGATTGTTTTGTCGACGTCGCATCAGGATGTCGACGATTTGCCGAATTTCTTCGTCGCGACCGCTGACTGGATCGAGCTCACCCGCATGCGCGCGCGCCGTCAGGTTTACCGCAAATTTCTTGAGCGCTTCCTGCTTTCCCGTAGGCGCAAGCGCACCGCTTGCTTCGCCCGGCTCGCCACCAAGGTTGCTCGAATCGCTCGCAGCTTCCGCTTCCTCCGGCGATCCACCAATGATTTTTTGCAGCTCGGCGGAAAGCTCTTCGTTAGAAATCTTCTCAAATTCTTTCGAGATGCCTAAGAGCACATTGCGCAGACCGTTGGTTTTGATCAAACCGATCAGCACGTACGCGCTGCGCACCTGCGCCTCGCCATACATGAGCGTTGCATAGACCCACGCACGCTCTACTGCATTTTCGATATGCGAAGAGAGATCGGAAATCGATGTCGCGCCACGCGGTAACTTATCGAGCGCGGTTTGAAAATCGGTCGCGAGTTTCGATGTATCGAGCTCGAAGCGACGAATGATCCGGTGCAAATCCGAATCGTTCAAGTTCAATATCTGGTGCAACCAGTGAACGAGTTCGACATAAGGATTACCGCGCAACTTGCAAAATACCGTCGCACTTTCGACGGCTTTGTATAGGGTAGGGTTTAACTTGCCAAATAAGGAGACCCGACTAATCTCAGACATTGCAACTCCGTGAACTCAAAAGAAATATCAACTGAACCTGGGTGT
>JBOFBL010000412.1:0-9514 GCA_051645545.1 Casimicrobium sp.
TCGCGCTGGAAGCGATGCAAAAAAAGTCGTGCGCGACCGCGTGTTGCAGGATCGGCCGGCATCAATTGCGGATGCGGGAAGCGCTCGTCGATGTATTCATTGATGATGTTCGATTCGTGAAGAATCAAATCACGCTCAACAAGCACGGGCACCGTGTTGTAAGGATTCATCGCAGCAAGATCTTCGGGCTTGTGATCGAGATCGACATCGATGATTTGGAAATCCATGCCCTTCTCGTGAAGGACGATGCGGCACTGGTGGCTAAACGGATCCGTCGTGCCGGAGTAAAGGGTCATCATGGTTTGGGCTCGGTATCGGGTAACAGGTTACAGGGAACAGGATTTCACACAGCGTTCGAGCGATGAACAGAGAGAGAAAAATCTCTCGTCGATCGCCCGAGCTCTGTTACCTGATTTAAGTGACGTCTTTCCAGTATTCCTTCTTGAGCCACACTGCGGCAGCCAAGAGGATGGAGAGCAGGAACATCACGAGGATGCCGATTTGGATGCGCTTTGCCTTATGTGGCTCGGCAACGAAATCCATAAAGTTCACCAGATCGGCAACGGCAACGTCGTATTGCGTCGGCGTCATCTTGCCGTCGGTTGAGGGCACGAGCGATTTCACGATGTAGCTGTGTTCGGTTTTGCCGTCTTTTTTGTCGATTTTGTGTTCGAACGAAGACATCGTTTTCGCTGCAATGAACGCAGCGCGAGCTTTGCCTTCGGCATCGTGGTCGTCTTTGATGTCTTTGCCGTCTGCTTTGAACACTTGCTGCGCAAGCGTTTGCGTACCGGAAAGCTCGGCGAGCACATGCGGCATACCGATGTTTGGCGAGATCAAATTATTCCAACCGGTCTCACGATTGTCGTCGCGATAGAAGCCACGCATGTAGGCCGCGAGACGCTCTTTCGTGTAGCTGCGCGCCATCACCGACAGATCAGGCGGCACCGCGCCGAACCAATCTTTCGCATCTTTCGGATTGATCGCGACCTTCATGGTCTCACCGATTTTGTCGGTGGTAAACATGAGGTTTTGCTTGATCTGATCCGGCGTTAACTGAATGTCAGTCAAACGGTTGTAGCGCATGTACTGCGCGCTATGGCAGTTCAGGCAATGATTGACGAACAAGCGTGCGCCGCGCTGCAATGATTCAGCATCGACGCGGCTTGCTTCAACGCCGACGATTTTGACTTCTGGACCACCGGCTGCGAATGCGCTTCCCGCACCAGCAACCGCCACTGCGAGCAGTGCGCTCGCGAATATCTTTTTCGCTCTCACAACCTATTCCCCCGCCGCTGGTGCATGATGGTCGCCGAAGCTCACGCGACTCGGCACCGGTTTCGTCTTGTCTTTCTTCGTGTACCACGGCATCAAGAAGAAGAATGCGAAGTAGCCAATCGTGCAGATACGGGCGACCCACGTTGCGCGATCGCGCGTGTCCATGAAGCTTGCCCAATCGCCGAACTGCCCCCACACATCGGTGGATTTCACACCAAGGTAGCCGAGAACAAAGAAGCAAACGATGAACATCGCGAAGAAACCTTTCCAGAGGTTGCCGCGTTGACGGATCGACTTCACCTCGCTGCGATCGAGCCAAGGCAGTGCGAAGAAGATCAACGTTGCCAAGCCCATACCGATCACGCCAGGAAATTGCGAGCCGAAAATCGGCGGCACAGCGCGAAGAATCGAGTAGTACGGCGTGAAATACCAAACCGGTGCGATGTGATCCGGAGTCTTCAACGGATCGGCAGGAATGAAGTTGTTGTACTCAAGGAAGTACCCACCCATCTCCGGCGCGAAGAACACGATCGCCGAAAAGATCATCAAGAACACAACGACACCGACAATGTCTTTCACCGTGTAATACGGATGGAACGGAATGCCATCGGCTGGCGCGTCTTTCGACCAGCGATTGCCTTTCGGGCCTTGCTTGATTTCAACGCCATCGGGATTATTCGAACCGACTTCATGCAGCGCAATGATGTGCGCAGCGACGAGTCCGAGCAACACAAGCGGCAGCGCGATCACGTGAAACGCGAAGAAGCGATTCAAAGTTGCATCACCCACGGCGTAATCGCCACGAATCCACACGGCAAGCTCAGGACCAATCAATGGAATCGCGGAGAAGATGTTTACGATCACCTGCGCACCCCAGAAGCTCATTTGGCCCCATGGCAGCAGATAACCGAAGAACGCCTCGGCCATCAAACACAAAAAGATCAAGCAACCGAAGATCCAGATCAATTCGCGCGGCTTGCGATAGCTGCCGTAGAGAAGACCACGGCACATATGCAAATAGACGACGACGAAGAACATCGAAGCGCCCGTGGAATGCATGTAGCGAATGAGCCAACCGTAGTCGACGTCGCGCATGATGTATTCAACCGAGCCGAACGCAGCGGCTGCATCCGGTTTGTAGTTCATCGTAAGGAAAATGCCGGTGACGATTTGCAGCACGAGCACGAGCAGCGCGAGCGAGCCGAAGTAGTACCAGAAGTTGAAATTCTTCGGCGCGTAATACTCAGTCAAATGCTCTTTGATCATCCCGGTCATCGGGAAACGATCGTCGACCCAGCGCAGGACTGGGTTCGTAAACATGGAAGGTCCTTTGGAAGCCATCGCAACTACTCCTTAAGCTTCTTTGCCATCGGGCGTGATGCCAATCACGAGCTTCGTACCCTCAATCTTGTGATCGGGGATCGTCAAATTGGTCGGCGCCGGCGAACCTGTGAATACGCGACCGGCCACATCGAACTTCGAACCGTGGCATGGGCAGTAGAAACCACCTTGCCAATCATTGCCCAATTCTCCAGGAGTAAGCTTCGAAACAGGCGAACAACCAAGATGCGTACAAACGCCTTCCATCACCACCAAATCTGGGGCGATCGAGCGTGTTTTCTTGTCAACGTACGAAGGCTGTTTAGATGCTTTTGACTCCGCGTCATTCAATTGTGATGCCGGAATTTTTGCAAGCGAAGCAATTTGCTCAGGCGTGCGCTTCATCACCCACACCACTTTACCGCGCCATTCGACGTTCAACTTCTCGCCCGGCTTGATAGTCGAGAGATCGACTTCAACCGGAGCACCGGCGGCTTTCGCGCGCTCGGAGGGGAACATCGAAGTAACGAAGGGGGCAACAGCGGCGGCACCCAAAGCCGCGCCGGGAACAGCGGCGGTCGCAATGGCCGCGCGTCGTCTTGATTTATTGATTGGTTCGCTCATTGGCTTCCCGTGATTCCTGATAAGGCGTAACTTGTTGATTTGCCGCGAGAAACGCGCCGTGTTGAAGCGGCGGAGAACGAGTGCCGCGGCGCGCAGCGCGTTCGGTCGGAAAAACTTTTTGATTTTAGCGGAAACCCGCGCTTATCGACCGTCTCATACTAGTGCGCGAAGCATAGCGAGCGGGAGCATAGCAAGCAAATTGGCACTAAAACCACAAGTCCAATTTAATTGGGCCAAAACGTCATAAACGTTAGATATTGATATTTAATAAAAAATACACTTATGTCCATTGAAACTGTGAAAATACGAAGTTGCCGAACGTATAGCGACAAAAATCCTTCTCTGCGAACGAAGTGTCGGCAACGTAATCCCAATCGCCGTCCGAGCCCAGCACGCACTGCGCCAGCCCAAGCGAACCGAACGCATTCAAAATGTTTGCGTCACTCTAATCGCTAGGCGGCTGTAGTCGCATCTGCCAGCAAAAATGCGATATTCTCCGTTTTCGCTGCACCGCAACAAAACAACGACGTGGCTCGATTGGTGCGCATGGCGAGCCACACACATTCGAGAGCATCATCATGGCCTTACGCGTAGGCCTCGTCGGTTGGCGAGGCATGGTTGGATCGGTATTAATGCAGCGCATGAGCGCAGAGCGCGATTTCGACACCATCGAAACGACGTTCTTCTCCACCTCTTCCGCCGGTAAAGCCGCGCCGAAGATTGAAGGCTGCAAAACATTCGATCCGATTCTGCAAGACGGCAACGACATCGCGAAACTCAAAGGCATGGATGTGATCATCACCTGCCAAGGCGGTGACTACACGAAAGCAGTTTACAAACCATTGCGTGAGTCGGGCTGGAAAGGCTATTGGATCGACGCCGCGAAAACGCTGCGCATGAATGACGACGCCGTCATCATTCTCGATCCAATCAACATGCCGGTCATCAAAAATGCGCTCGCAAACGGCATCAAAGATTACATCGGCGGCAACTGCACCGTGAGCTGCATGTTGATGGGCGTTGGCGCACTCTACAAAGCGGGTTTGGTCGAGTGGATGCAAACTTCGACGTACCAAGCAGCCTCCGGCGGCGGCGCACCAAACATGCGCGAACTATTAACGCAGTACGGCGCGCTCTACGCCGAAGTCAAAGATTTGCTCAACGACCCCGCAAGCGCGATTCTCGAAATCGATCGCAAGGTCACTGCAAAACAAAACGCGTTCACGCCAGAAGAAACAGCGAATTTCCGTGGCATTCCACTTGGTGGCAATTTGATTCCATGGATCGACGCTGATCGCGAAGATGGCACCAGCCTTGAAGAATGGAAAGGCGGTGCGGAGACCAACAAGATCATGGGCATCGCAAACAAAATGCTTGGTTCAAGCGAAGCGCCGATCCCGATCGATTCAACCTGCATCCGCGTCGGCGCGATGCGTTGCCACTCGCAATCGCTCACCTTCAAACTCAAAAAGAACGTGCCGCTCGCCGATATCGAACAGATGATCGCGAACGACAACGAATGGGTGAAGTACGTGCCCAACAATCGCGTCGATAGCGAAAAACAGCTTACGCCTGCAGTTGTCTCAGGCACGATGACGATCCCCGTCGGTCGCGTACGCAAGCTCGCGATGGGTCCGGAATATCTCGGCGCGTTTACGGTTGGCGATCAATTGCTTTGGGGGGCGGCGGAGCCGTTGCGCAGAATGCTTCGCATTCTGCAAGCTTAGATAGCGAGCTGCGTAGGGTGGGCAACTCGTTGCCCACGGGGTCGTGGCCTAATTGTAGGAGCGGCTCAAGCCGCGATCTGATTTCGGATCGAACCGCAAAAATTGATCGCGACCAGGGTCGCTCCTACCGGATTTGAATGGGTAACGAGTTGCCCACCCCAACGAACGCGTATCTCAATGTGTTCGAAATCAATTCGAGCTCATCGAGCCACTTTCCGCAATTTGCGAATTCGCGCTACGGAATCGTCATTCCGCATTGCGTGATCAAGAATTTGCGCATCGATGCCCAGTCGGTTCGTCTCGCGTTCGCGGGGAAACTAATGCCATTGAGCACAGCAGCGCCCATCATTCCGAGCGCAACGCGTGCGCTGATGAGTATGTCGGTGGTTGCGAGCACGCGACCGTCGCCGTCTACGTCGAGGGAGCATTGCGGATTGGGGCTAGGAGCGCCTTCGTAGCGTGCCACGCAGAAATCGTACAGCGCATTCGTCGTGTTTACTCTGCAACGACCTGCAACGAGAATCTTTCCATCCGGCTGCGCAGCTATTGCACTTGCTATGTTTTCGCCGTTTTCATAGGGTAAAAAAAACCTAGTTGTAAACACACTAGAGAAGTACGTAGATTCTTTTGATAGTGCGGCAGCATCGTCTAGCACTAACACGTTTCCGCCCGGCGCTCGGCTAGCGCTGACAACTCCATATTCGAGAGAGCCAAAATCACTCCACAACAGCGCGCCGTTAGGCGCGAGTTGCGCAGAGCAGGAAAAGGGAGAACCTGAATATGGGCATGCGCCAACGATAAAGTATCTCTCGTCAGACAGCACAAGCACGCTTGCGACCAACGGCAATTCGGTCAGACCTCCGACTACCCGAACCTGTCCGGTCGAATTGAATGTAGTGTCGAGCGCACCCGCCGTCGCCGTGTAACGCGCCACGCAAAAGTCTTTCGTCGCACCGTTCTCGCACGTCCCCGCCATCACGATCTTTCCATCGTATTGCAACGCCATCGCGGTGCCGCGCTCATTACCTGCTCCAAAATCAGTCAGTACAAGACCACCGAGAGCGCCGCTCGTGAAAGCGTTATCTACCGAGCCGTTTGCGTTCCATCGCACCATGCAAAATTGATATAGAGAACCGACTTTGCAGGAACCCCCGACGGTCACTTTGCCATCAGGCGATACGACCACAGCACTCGCGAGCATTTCCAGACCACTGGTTCCTACGGCGATACCATCGGAGTCAAACGTAGTGTCGAGCTGCCCGCTTTGAGTCAATCTAACGACGCAAAAATCCTTGAGCAGCGATGGAGACGGGCAAGTGCCAGCGATCACGATTTTTCCATCCGGCGTGAGCGCGACGCCCGCCGCTTCATCGTCCTGTCCGACGCGGTCAAACGTGTACTTGCCCGAGCTCGCGAACGTCGTATCGAGCGCCCCTGCGCTGTCGAAGCGAACTGCGCAGTAGTCGAGGCTCACGAACCCCTGACAGGTGCCCACGACGACGACTTTTCCATCGGGTTGCACGGCAATCGCCTTCGCATAGTCGTTACGACCGCCGATATCGACAATCGCGTAGCCGCTGAATGCCTGGAACGGCGGCGGCGCGGGTGCCCAGGTCGGATCAATGTCGCCAGGCGCGGCAACGGACGCCGTGCTACTAAGCAGACCCAGCAACGCAGCACAAAGGCCGCCAATACCCCGAGTTAACTGAAGGACAGTTTTCGTCATAAATTTCTCTCTGTTTTCTTGATAGTCGTAAAGACGAGCGATCAAATCCTGATAGGGCACGCCGCACAAAAGCCGGATACCGCGTTCGCAAGGCTCGGAAAAAGAGCTCATCACAGAAATCCCCCGAAATTCGAAAATTCACGCTGACACTTTACAGACGTATTTGCCGAGATTCTCGCGACACATCCTAGAGTCTTGTCTACTTTCACCAATGCCTGGGAAACCCGGGTTAGCTCAGGAATCAAACGCTGCCGCCGATTTCGAAGGCGAAATAGTTTGTGGGTAATGAAGCTCACTCGTCAATGTGGTGTCGCTCGTGAGCACGCTGCCACAGCGCTGCGCGCTGGCGCTTGGGCACATTCGCGCAACCTGAACGTAAATTTGAGTGTTTCCACGATGAGTCTTTCTGAGTACTTAATGCTGCCGATGCAATGCACAGATTCAGCCGCGTGTGGCAATCACATTTAGCGAATCGACAATCCGCAGTTGTCAATCAAATGCCTCCTTATCGATGCCCATGTGTTTCGCATAGCACCCGGAGGGAACGTAATGCCGTTGGTGACATCTGTGTCGATTAAACCGTCTGCAACACGCCTACTGATAACACTGTCGTTGACGGTGAACCTACCATCACCGTCGATGTCAAGCGTGCAGTTCCGCCATGCTCGCTGGAACGTGCTGCCTAACAATCGAGCGGTACAAAACTGCGCATTTCCACCAATAGAACACGAGCCGCCAAGCATAATGCGACCGTCGCGCAGCACCGCAACCGCTGCTATGCGGTCAGCAGCATCAATCAACCTTGTTGTGCCTGTACCCATCGTTATCACTAGCTTTCCGTTGCCATAGACACTTCCGGTCGCAAAGCTCTCATCGAAGTTGCCGTCGCTATGAAAGCGAGCAAGGCAGAATTCGGTTCGATTGACGTTGTTCGGATTGCAGGCTCCTGCCGCTAATATCTTTCCGTCTGGTTGTAGTGCGATTTGTGTGAGAACATCGTCGCCGCCAGTAATTGACGCGCGCAATATGCCAGCGCCGAATGAACTGGACGGGGCGAAGCGCGGGTCAAGCGCTCCGGATGCGCTTAGTCGCACAAGTAGAAAGTCGTTGGCGTAGTACCCACCAATCAACATGCGACCATCTGGTTGCAGAGCAATCGTGCTTGCGGTCTCAGAATTGAACCCAGGTACATCGACTTGGAGCTTTCCGGTGGAATTGAAGGACGTATCGAGAGATCCGTTTGCGTTGTATCGAACGACACAAATGAAACGAGCGTTATTTACAGGGTCACTGCAGGAGCCTGCGAGCGATATCGATCCATTAGAAGCGATGGCGATCGCAGTAGCACTACTCTCGATATTTGATGTCGTGCCTAACGTTGTAATTACGCTGCCAGTGCCGCGAAAGCCATTGTCAAGACTCCCATCGGCGTTGTAGCGCGCCACACAGAAGTTGACGCGGGTCGCACCGTTATTTCGACAGTATCCGCTTACGACAATCTTGCCGTCTGGCTGTAACGCGATAGCGGTAACAAGATCCTCGGTGGCACCAATCGATGTCACCACCGCGCCGGTGCCATTGAATGTAGGATCGAAACCACCATTCGCATTAAAGCGCGCAACACAAAAAGTACTGAATGATCCGTTCGAGCATGAGCCACCAAGTACGAGTTTTCCGTCGGGCTGCAACGCAGCGGCATGCAACTGATCTGCATTCTGGCTAATCGGAGCTAGCAGTTTTCCGTTGTTGCCAAAGCCAGCAACAAGATTGCCAGATGAGTCGTATCGAGCCGCGCAGAAGACGGCTCTGTTGGAGGTTGGCGAGACACACGATCCTGCCAAAATGATGCCCAACTCAGGCGTAACGACCATCGCGCGCACCAAATCATCGCCACCGAACATGTCGGTGTATAGCGAGCCGAAGCCAGGTGTTGCTGGGGAGCTTTTGCCATCGAAGGTCGACCAAGAGGTATCAAGCTTTTCTGGGCCCTGGTTTGCTGGTTGACCGAGCGCCACGGTCAACCAAAGAGTTGAAAGCAACGCCATCACTTTGAAGGCACCGCACCAAACAACGTTCACGAGTTTCATCGACATTCCCTTTTCATCGCCAGTTTCTTGATTAGTCCACACCGCACCCGTCCGTGCGGCGCTGCAAAAAAAACATTACGACTGTAGAGACGTACAACAACAACGGATTGCGCCTCTTGTGCGCAAATAAGCCTCATAAGCAAAACCGTGGGTAGTCATCGTGACCCATCGCATTCCACATTTCGTGTTTGCGACCCGCTAACACCGTCGGCTCGACCAATGCGTTCAAGCGACATAAGAGTTTCCCCGAATAAACTGATGGAGCTGTGATGTCATGTAGCCTATCGCGCCGCCCCCGCTTCGGACATAGTACAAATGAACCAAAGCGCGCTGGATCGTCGCGTTTATCCTTCCGAATAAGAGAATGGCGATGTCGTTAACTCGGCAAACATTATGAAAAAAGAAAATGGGATGACCGCCGACGCGCGCGCAAAAGCGCTTCGTGCAATACACGAAACCAATACGTCCGAGGCGCTATTCGAAGCGATGGTTCGCCTGTTCGACGCGCGATTCGCTCGCCACTCTATCGTCGCGGGATTTCGTTTTCATGCGGGCACGCCGACTACGCTGATGCGCGTTGGCATTGAAACCTCCAACGACGATGCGATCGACTACTCGACCGAGCACCCAGGGCTCACGTGGCTGCGCGACCATCTAGGTGCGCGCATCGTGCGCGTGAGCGATGTGATGCCAGTCGCCGAGGTCAAGCGAACGAAATACTACGAAAAGATCATGGCCGTCGAAGGCTGGCT
>JBOFBL010000413.1:0-1577 GCA_051645545.1 Casimicrobium sp.
CAGGCATCGACTGCGTTTTGTAGCAAGTTGTGAATGACTTGCCGAAGCCGCGTGCCCTCACCGCGCACGATGCCGTTCTCGGCGCGCCAGTCGAAACGGATCGACACCGCATAGGATTGATAGAGCTCCAGGGTCTCGCGCAACAGACTACCGACGTCGATCGCTTGCAAGCTGCCCGGTCGCGGCTTTCGTGCATAGATCGCGAAATCGTTAACCATGTTCTTCATCGCCGTGACTTGATTGACGATGGTTTGCGTACCGCGTTTCAACACGTCGGCCTCGGCCGGTTCGAGTCGGTTGCTCAACTTCATTTCCAAACGCTCAGCGGAAAGCTGGATCGGCGTGAGTGGATTTTTAATCTCATGCGCAAGGCGTCGCGCCACTTCGGCCCACGCGGTATCGCGCTGCGCCTGTAGCACCTCGGTGATGTCGTCGAACACCACAATGCGTGCAGCGACATCGGCCACCACGCGTCGCGAGCCGCGCATGATGAGTGTGCGCGCGTTGCCGCCAATCATGATCTCTTGTTCGTTTTGCCAATCGGCATCGAGCGAGCGCACGAATTGACGCGTAACGAGTTCGGCAAACTGTGTGAGCTTCGCCTCAGTAAAGGCCCACGAGGCCACGTTGGTGCCAGTGAGCTCATCAATGCGTGCCTGCAAAATCACCGAAGCCGCAGCGTTCGCAACACGCAAATCAAAGTTATCGGTGAACACCAGCACGCCCGCATTCAAGTTGCGCAAAATGTTTTCAAGATAGAGATTGCTGGTCTCGATTTCCCGGCGATTGACTTGATCGCGATCGCGTGCGTCCGAGAGCTGCGCGGTCATCATGTTGAACGATTTGGCGAGCACTGAGAGCTCGTCGCGACCGGAGACGGGTTGTCGGCGCGTGAAGTCTCCCGCCGCCACCGCGCGGGTGCCGGCGGCGAGATTAGCGAGCGGACCCGCCAATCGCTCTGAAAACACACTCGCGAGCGAAAGCGCGGTCAGTAGCGCGAGCAACAAAAGCAGTGTCAAGGTAAACGCAAACAATCGCTTCAATGCATTGCGCTGAAACGAGACTTCTTGATAGTCGCGAAACCCCGCATCCACGCGCTCGGTTTGCTCGCGCAACGCGGGCGCCACCGATTGTCCGACCAATAGCAAACGCGGCGGCGAGAGCGCGGTCGAACTCACCGGCACGATCGCGCGCAACATGAGCCCGGCCTCGCCTTGCGGATCGACGTTACTCACCGACTGCATCGAGCGCGCCGAGCGAAGCTCAAGCGATGATGGCGGCGACGGCGCATTCACGCTGCGCGATTCGCTTGCCACTGCGATGGTGCCGCCAGCCGCCGTGAGTAGCGCCGCATAGGACACGCCCGTAGCTTCGCGCGCTTGCAAGAGTGCCGTGCGCGCCTGCGAAGGCTCCGCCGCACCAATCGTCTCTGCCATCGATTCGGCTTTACGCGACAGATCTTTAAGCGGTTGCGAGAGCGCGGTACGTCCCAATTGCAAACCCGCGTCGAGCGCTTTTTCAATGCGCGTGTCGAAAAAACTCTCAATCGACGACGATAAAAACGCGACCGATACTGC
>JBOFBL010000414.1:0-1946 GCA_051645545.1 Casimicrobium sp.
GCGGTGAGTGCCGCGACGACCAGGCGTTCAAGATCGTCGTAGCTCAACCACGTTGACAGCATGCGCCGATCCTTCGGCTCAGGAAACGACGAGCCAATACGAAGACTCACTGTTTCAATGCCCCAGCGATCCCAGTAGAGTTGCGCGCAGTTTTCGCCGAACGCTTTCGAGAGTCCGTAAAAGCCGTCAGGTTTCGGCAGTACTTTGTTGTCGATCGTCTCGCTCTGCCGATAGAAACCTATGGCATGATTGGAGCTTGCGAACACGATGCGCTTCACGCCGTTTAAGCGCGCGGCCTCGTAGAGATTGACAACGCCTGCGATATTCGCCGGAAGAATTGCTGACCAGGGCTGCTCAGTTGAGACACCACCTAAATGCACGACAGCGTCGACATCCGTCAAAAGCGCGTTCACTTGCTCCACCTCTTCGAGGGCAGCCGTGACGATTTCCTCGTGCAATGCGGCGACGTCCATCTGCGCAATGTCAGTCAATCGAAGCTTGTCGCAGTAGCGCGCGAGGCGCGGTCGCAATACGCGACCAAGCGCACCCGCCGCCCCTGTGAGCAACAGACGATGGAAGCGGATTGCGGTTAGTGGTTCGATGCTCATATGACTTTTCCCTACGATTCTTGCATTCTCAATTTGAAGCGCCCCGCTAACGCGGTGGCGCTGTCGCGAAGCAAATTTTGATCGGCACCAACAGCGATAAATAAACCACCTTCGTCGGCAAAATGCGTCGCTAGCACTTCGTCGCCGATCAGTACGCCCGGCGCTTTGCCGCATTTCAAAATTACTTTGAACGCATCCACAACAGCCTTCACGACATCGGGATGTTTTGGATTGCCAAGATGCCCCATCGCCGCGGACAGATCTCCTGGGCCGATGAATACGCCGTCAACACCGGGCACGTTCGCAATCGCTTCGAGATTCGCGATGCCCTCGAGCGTTTCGACCTGCACCAGAACGCAGATTTCCTCGTGTGAATGCTTCGCGTAGTCCTTCACGCGTCCGTAGTGGCTCGCGCGCGGTGCGCCTGCGTAGCCGCGCACACCGTGCGGCGGGTAGCTGCAATAAGAAACGGCGTTACGCGCCTCTTCTTCGGTTTGCACATACGGAATCAACACCGTTTGCACGCCGACATCGAGCAAGCGCTTCAGCATCACCATATCGTTCCACGGCGGTCGCACGATAGGCGCGGTTTTGCTGCCTTGCATCGCCTGCAACTGACTCACGATGTCAGGCAACTCATTCGGTGAATGCTCCATATCGAGCAGCAACCAATCGAAATTGCAATGCGCGAGGATTTCGGTAGAGATGTTGCTGCATAAATGCGACCACAGGCCGATTTGGCGTTGCTTGTTCGCGATCGCTCGCTTGAAGTGATTGATCGGTAAATCCATTTTGTGTTCTTCTCGTTAATGCGTTACCGGACCATGCACGGCATCTTGTTGTTGAACTTCCAATTCGGAATCAGGTACTGCATCGCAATGGAATCGTCGCGTGCGCCAAGTCCGTGTTGCAAATACAAGCGATGCGCGCGCTCGACTGCGTCCATATCCAGCTCAACACCAAGTCCCGGTTTCTTTGGAACATCGATATAGCCACCTTTGATTTGTAGTGGCGATTTCGTCAGGTATTCACCATCCTGCCAAATCCAGTGTGTGTCGATCGCCGTGACTTTGCCCTGTGCAGCCGCCGCGCAATGTGTGAACATCGCGAGCGACACGTCGAAGTGGTTGTTCGAATGCGAACCCCAGGTCAGGTTGTACATCTGACAGAGCTGCGCCACGCGCACTGAGCCTTGCAGTGTCCAGAAGTGCGGATCGGCGAGCGGAATATCGACCGCTTGCAACTGAATGCTGTGCGCCATCTCGCGCCAATCGGTGGCGACCATGTTGGTGGCCGTTGGCAAACCGGTCGCACAGCGGAACTCCGCCATCACTTCGC
>JBOFBL010000415.1:0-1936 GCA_051645545.1 Casimicrobium sp.
CACGCCATCCGGTGAGAAAACCGATGCCGGAACCGAGTGCAGTTTCATAGTTAACCACGAAATCCGGGTAGTTTTTGTATTTGCGAGTACCGTCTGCGGTCGTGAACGCGGGAAACTTGAGTCGCGATGCGAGTTCGACCAGCACTTCCTGAAACGGCTTGCATTCGCCGAGCGGCGGCAACACGGGCACGCGCACCGAATCGCACGGGCCATCGTATTCGCTGATCGGTCGATCCAGCATCGACATCGCATCGTGCCGTTCGAGATACGTTGTGTCCGGCAAGATCAAATCGGCGAACGCGGTCATCTCCGATTGAAACGTATCAGCGACAACGATAAATGGAATTTTGTATTCGCCATCCTCGCGTTTGTCGACGAGCATTTTGCGAACTTCGGAGGTATTCATGCTCGAATTCCACGCCATGTTCGCCATGAACAGCATCAGCGTGTCGATCGGATAAGGGTCACCGCGCCATGCGTTGGTGATCACGTTGTGCATGAGTCCGTGCGCGGAGAACGGATACTCCCACGAAAAACCTTTGTCGATGCGCACGGGCTCGCCGCGCTCGTCAACGCACAAGTCCGCAGGCGTTTCCACCCAACCGAGCGGCGGCGCATCGAGCGGCGTATTCGGTTTGATCGATTGCGGGCCTTTGGGTGGGCGCGCGTTCGGCGGCACCGCGCGCGGGTACGGTGCTTTGTGACGAAATCCGCCGGGGCGATCGATAGTGCCGAGCAACGACATCAAAATCGAGAGCGCGCGAATCGATTGAAAACCATTGCTGTGTGCAGCGAGCCCGCGCATTGCGTGAAACGCAACCGGATTGCCTTTCACGCTTTTATGTTCTTTGCCCCACCAGTCGGTCCACGCAATCGGCAATTCAATGGTTTGATCGCGCGCGGTCACGCCCATTTCGTACGCGATGCGGCGAATCGTTGCCGCCGGAATCCCGGTGATGCCCTCCGCCCACTCGGGGGTGCATTCGCGAACGCGTTCTTCGAGCAATTGAAACGCAGGCTTTACCGCCGTGCCATCGGGCATGGTGAAGTTGCCGAATAGCGCCGGGTCGCTGCCTTCATGATGATCGGCTACGGCGCGATTGCTGTGTCGATCCCACCAGTAGAAATTGTGATGCCGAAGCGGATTGACGACATCGCCTCCCGGATTGCGCATCATCATGCCGAACTCGTCGCTCGCTTCGTTTTGATTCACGAGTTGGCCAGCGTTCGTATAGCGTGTGACGAATTCGCGATCGTAGAGCCCGAGCGAAATCAACTCGCGAATGATCGCCATAAAGAGCGCACCATCGGTGCCCGGACGAATTGGAATCCATTCGTCAGCGATCGCTGCGTAGCCGGTGCGAATTGGATTGATCGCGATGAATTTGCCGCCGTTGCGTTTAAATTTCGAGAGCGCAGCTTTAAGCGGATTGCTGTGGTGATCTTCAGCCGTGCCGATCATGAAGAAGAGCTTCGCGCGTTCGAGATCGGGGCCACCGAATTCCCAGAACGATCCGCCGATCGTGTAAATCATTCCCGCGGCCATGTTCACCGAACAAAAACCACCGTGCGCCGCATAGTTCGGCGTGCCGAACTGACGCGCGAACAACCCGGTGAGCGCTTGCATCTGATCGCGTCCAGTGAAGAGCGCGAATTTTTTCGGATCGCTCGCGCGCAACTTCGCAAGGCGTTCGGTGAGGATTGCGAAGGTTTCTTCCCAAGTAATCGCTTCGAATTCGCCCACCCCGCGCTCGCTGCCTGCTTTGCGTCGAAGCGGTTGCGTAAGTCGCGCGGGCGAGTATTGCTTCATGATGCCCGAGGAACCCTTCGCACAAAGAATGCCTTTGTTCAGTGGGTGTTCGGGATTGCCTTCGATGTAGCGCACTTCGGGGCCTGCGCCGCTATCGCGCAAATGCACGCGGATGCCACAGCGACA
>JBOFBL010000416.1:0-3791 GCA_051645545.1 Casimicrobium sp.
TTGCAGCACTCACTGTCGAGGACGTCAAAGCCAGCAACGACTGGAAAACGGATTTCTCGCTCGATTCACTAGATCGCATGGCGCTTGCTGCTGCGTGCGCCGAGTGTTTCAACATTTATGACAGCGGGCGCGAAGACACCTTGCTTGGCAAAGCCAACTGCGAGCGCTGGAGCGAAATCATCGCGCTCGCGCAAAGCGAGACGACCCGTAACATGACGTTTCGCAGCTCGGGGAGCACGGGCGGTGCGAAACATTTTCGCCATCGTGCTGAGTGGCTCGAAGAAGAAGCGCAGCACTGGAGCAAGCAAGTTCGCCTGCACGCACGCACGCGCATCGTCGCGCAAGTGCCGCTGCATCACATCTATGGCTATCTGTGGGTCGCCATGCTTTCCGCGACAAGCGGCTTGCCGTTTGTACGGATCGCAACCGAGAGTCTGCGTGCACCGCCGCTCGTCGATGGCGATGTGCTGATCACGACACCGCATTTGCTTGAATCGTGGGTCGCGCGCGGTGTGAAATGCGCCGCAAGCGATGTGATCGCTGTGACTTCGACGGGACGCTTCACGCGCATGAGCGCGGGCGAGGCGTGTGTCGCGATTGGATTCACGTCGATCTGGGAAATCTACGGTAGCAGCGAAACTGCAGGGCTCGGTGTTCGCAAGAGCGATGAAACCCATTACACATGGCTGCCTTACTTCACGCCGCGAATCGATGCGTCAAATGCAGTGCTCGCCGTTTCGCGCAAGCTTGCGAATCAAACCATTGCAATCGAGATTCCCGATAACGTCGTTGCGACCGATCAGAAACATTTCGCAGTCGGCGCGCGTAACGACGATATTGCAAAGATCGCGGGACATCGCATCGATTTGAATGAGGTGCGCGCGTTGTTGCGCAAAGCGCCTAACGTCGTTGATGCGAATGTTCGCGTCATCGAGGATGGCGACCAGACGGCGCTCAAAGTGTTTCTCGTCGCTCAAGTGCCCGCAAACGCACACGATTCGTTCATCGCCGCAACGAGAGCGTGGCTCTCCGCGCAATGGCAACATGCAGGTCACGTTTCGAAGTGGAAGGTCGGTGACGCAGTACCAACGAATTCAATGGGCAAACGGATTGATTGGTAAGGCTTACAACAGCCCAGAACCCCTTCAATCGCTGATTGAATAATGCTTTCAGCAATCTATTAAATCACCCAATTTTATTGGGGCGCAGCGCTTTTTTTATTATTTTTCGATAAATACAATTTATCGTCTGATCGCCCAATTAAATGGAATAGTCGCCGAAATCGTTGGGTCACTACTAATTGCATCGTCTGAGCCTATTCAAAACGCTGCTTTCTGCGGTCAGTAGTGCGGGCAACAGCGGCGTAACGCGAATATCGTGTGGCGATTGCCACGAGAAGGCTTGCGCCTCTTTGCTCTGCGGCTCCCCCGACCAATCGCGCGTCGTCACGAAAAAAAGTTCGACGTGTGCATGCGGGTAGCTGAACCGCTCCACCGTCAACGACTCAACGCTTCGTATGTGAATGCCAAGTTCTTCGTCGATTTCGCGAATCGCGGCATCTTGCACCGATTCATTCGCTTCGATTTTTCCACCTGGAAATTCCCAGTGACCTGCATAGGCTTTGCCTGCGGGACGCTGTGCGAACAGCACTTCGTAGCGACCGTCGATTACGCGCTCGATGATTACGACGGCAACGCGAGTGAGCGGGCGAGCGTCATTGGGATCGTGCTTTGCGGCATTGTCTAGATTCATTGCGCACGCGTGGGCAACACCTTGCCCACCCTACTTAGTGCGTCCAACGAAGTCTTTCGCGTATTGATACGCAACGCGCCCCGAACGCGAGCCACGTTGCAGCGCCCATTGCAAGGCGTCGAGTTCAAGTTCGTGCTTTTTCTTCGAGTCCTTCGGTGTCGCGCCGCCGAGTTGCGCAATCCACGAATGAACAGCGGCGAGGTAATCTTCCTGCGAGAAAGGATAGAACGAAATCCACAATCCGAAGCGCTCCGAGAGCGACACTTTTTCTTCGACGCTTTCGCCGAAATGCACCTCTTCGCCGACGTATTTCGTTTCCTCGTTCTCATGAAAATATTCGGGAATCAAATGGCGACGATTCGATGTTGCATAGAGCAAAACGTTCGGTGTTGCGGCAGCGATTGAGCCATCGAGAATCGCCTTCAAGGCTTTGTACGATCCATCGCCCGCATCAAACGACAGGTCGTCGCAAAACACGATGAAGCGATACGGCTCGTTGGCGATGAGATCGACGATATCCGGCAGATCACTCAAATGTTCTTTATCGACTTCGATCAATCGAAGTCCACGCTTCGCGTAGCGATGCAGCATCGCTTTCACAAGCGAGCTTTTGCCAGTGCCGCGAGAGCCCGTGAGCAGCACATTGTTCGCTGGTTTATTGTTTACAAATTGCTTTGTGTTGCGATCGATCAACGCATGTTGTTGCTCGATGCCCACTAACCAATCGGCATGCATCTCATGCACATGGGCAACAGCTTCAAGGTATTTCGCCGTCCCCGACACGCGCCAACGCGCAGCGACGTTTTGCTTGAAATTCGGCGTGGCGCGCTCAGGTGGTGCAATGCGCTCGAGTGCGTTCGCGATGCGATTTAAGGTCTCGAGAAATTTATGACTGGATTGGCTCATGAACCGAACATGCTGGCGCGAGGAATAGGGAATTGCACAACAAAATACGCCTGCGGCCAGCGATTGTTGCAGATTCGCGCGCCGCCGCCGCGTAAGCGTTGGCCTCTCGATGCGTCTTATGGAATACAGCTCACGCCATGCGTTGTGCGTATCCAATCGAGAATCTGGGTTGCATCGCGCCCGGTCGATGCGCGAACGTTGGCGATGAGCGCGTTGCCGTCGCGACCGGCAAGCGCACGATAGATCAGCAAACCATCGGTCATCGCACTCGATACAGCGGGCGCGTTGCCATCAGCATTTAGGTCAAGTCCGGCGATGTACTGCGCGATTTGCGCCGCATCGCGAGTCGCATTCGCCGCACGCGCGCCATCGATCAAGGCATTGCCGCTGAGTCCGAGTAGGCGACGAAGGATCAACACGCCATCGTTCGCGGCGGTTGCGCTGCCGTTGCCATCGACATCGAGCGCGCACGGCGTTGCGCTTGGCGAGAATGGCGAATCGGTTGACCACGCGGGTTTCGTGCTGTCTTGGGTGAAAACAACTTGCCCATCGCTGTTACCAGCGGAGTCACCGACCACCGAGCCGCTTCCTTCGTTGAAATGCCAAAGCGAAGCGGTTTGCGCATCCGGGACGAAGCGCGCGTTCGGTCGCGTGAAAGCGGGGCCGAGCGTCGTGCCGGTTGGGTATCGAAGCGTCGTTGAAAATCGAACCTCGGCGAGCAAACCGGTGTAATTGGGCCAATCGAAATATCCGATTTTTTCTGCGCCGAAAACTGTGAAAGGATCGCTGTCGGGGCCGTTCGTCTGGAAATTGAGCGGATAACTCAAATCGCCGGCACCGCCCAGCACCGTCGCTTCCAGCTCGCCATCGACAAACACCCAGAGTCGACCGTCATTGATACGACGCTGCAATGCAACGTGCCGCCATTGATTATTGAGCACGCCCGCGTTTGAACAGACGGTAAGACCGCCGCCGTTGGCCGGGTTCACGCCCCAAGCAATCCGGTTCGAACCCACGCTCACGCCCCAGTCCGCACCGCCGCTCGCGCGACCGAACGCGATGTCTTGATCGATCAGAATGTGTCCGAAATAAATCCAGCCGTCCGCCCACGTTAAACAATCCTCGGATCTCGC
>JBOFBL010000417.1:0-16768 GCA_051645545.1 Casimicrobium sp.
GATCAATACGGCGGCGCGGGGATGGATTACATCTCGCTTGCGATCATTCTCGAAGAGATCGCAGCCGGAGATGGCGGCACGTCAACAATCGTTTCGGTCAACAACTGCCCCGTGTGCTCGATCATGATGAGCTACGCGAACGAGCAGCAGAAACGCGATTGGCTGGTACCGCTCGCGAAGGGCGACATGCTCGGTGCGTTTTGTTTGACCGAGCCGCACGTCGGATCGGACGCATCGGGTTTGCGCACGACCGCAAGCAAAGATGGCGATCACTACGTTATCAACGGCGTGAAGCAATTCATCACCTCGGGCAAACATGCAGATGTCGCGATCGTGATGGCGGTCACGGATAAAGCCGCAGGCAAAAGGGGCATCAGCGCATTCCTCGTGCCCACGAAAACACCGGGCTACATCGTCGCACGCATCGAAGAAAAACTCGGACAACATTCGAGCGATACTGCGCAAATCCTGTTCGAAAACTGCCGCATTCCCGCGTCTCTGCGCCTAGGCGAAGAAGGCGAAGGCTACAAGATCGCGCTCGGTGGTTTGGAGGGCGGCCGCATCGGCATCGCCGCGCAGTCGGTGGGCATGGCGCGCGCCGCTTTCGAAGCCGCGCTTGCGTATGCGCGCGAGCGCGAAGCGTTTGGCAAACCGATTTACGAACATCAATCGGTGCAATTCAAATTGGCTGAGATGGCGACGCAAATCGAAGCCGCACGACAACTCATTCATCACGCTGCTTCGCTCAAAGATGCAGGGGAGCCGTGTCTCACGCAGGCAGCGATGGCGAAACTATTCGCCAGTGAAATGGCCGAGCGTGTGTGTTCGGACGCCATCCAAATTCACGGCGGTTACGGCTACGTGAGTGATTTCCCGGTTGAGCGCATATACCGCGACGTGCGTGTCTGCCAGATTTACGAAGGCACTAGCGACATTCAGAAGATTTTGATTGGGCGTGGGCTTGCGAGTGGCGTTTATGCGGCTTGATTTCTGCCTGTCATCCCCGCGAAGGCGGGGACCCAGACCGGGCAACTCTCTGCGCCGTCCGCCAGAGCAAGCGGAATCGCTCTCGGCCTGGGTTCCCGCCTTCGCGGGAATGACACATAGAAACATCAGTACATAAATATGAGCCAAAGCACCATCGACTTCTACTTCGACTTCGCCTCCCCCTACGGCTACTTCGCCGCAGAAATGATCGAAGAATTCGCGGCTCGCCACAGACGACAAGTAGCGTGGCATCCGATGCTGTTGGGTGCCGTTTTCAAAGCGACCGGTGGCAAACCGCTGACCGATCAAGTAATGAAGGGCGACTATGCGTTGCGCGACTTTCGGCGTAGCGCCGCGTACTACGGCATTCCGTTTCGCGCACCCACGACGTTCCCGATTGCAACGATCAACACCTGCAGGGCATCACTTTGGATGCAGGAAAAACATCCCGCACACGCGAAGAAATTCATGCTTGAACTCTATCGCGCGTATTTCCGTGGCGATCGCGATATCGGCAAACTCGATGTGATCGGCGATGTGGCAAAAGGTCTTGGCTACAGCGCGGATGAAGTGATCGCCACCGCGCAAACCGATGACATCAAAGCGAAGCTCAAAGCCGCCGTGGACGACGCGATGGCAAAAGGCGTGTTCGGTGCGCCATTCTTTTTCATCGACGGCGAACCGTTCTGGGGCGCAGATCGTTTTCCGATGATGGAGCAGTGGATCACGAAAGGCGCGTGGAGTTACTAGTGGCGACGATCGAAACCAAACTCAATCCGCGCGATGCGAATTTCGTCGCTTCACGCGATGCAATGCAATCGCTCGTCGACGATTTGAATGCAAAGCTCGCAAAAGTTGCAATCGGCGGTGGTGACGATGCGCGAAAGAAACACACTGGTCGTGGCAAGATGCTGCCGCGCGATCGCGTACAAGGCTTGCTCGACGTCGGTTCGCCGTTTCTTGAGTTCTCTCCACTTGCCGCACACGATCTCTACGACAACGCTGCGCCGAGCGCGGGCATCATCACCGGTATTGGGCGCGTAAGCGGGCGCGAGTGCGTGATCGTTGCCAATGACGCGACAGTCAAAGGCGGCACCTATTTTCCGATGACGGTGAAGAAACATCTTCGCGCGCAAGAAATTGCAGAACAGAATCGCTTGCCGTGCATCTATCTTGTCGACTCGGGCGGCGCGAATTTGCCGAATCAAGACGAAGTGTTTCCCGATCGCGATCACTTCGGGCGCATCTTTTTCAATCAAGCGAACATGAGCGCGAAGGGCATCGCGCAAATCGCAGCGGTGATGGGCTCGTGTACAGCGGGCGGCGCGTACGTCCCCGCGATGAGCGACGAATCGATCATCGTGCGCGATCAAGGCACGATTTTTCTCGCCGGTCCACCGCTTGTGAAAGCCGCAACTGGCGAAGTCGTTAGCGCAGAAGATTTGGGCGGTGGCGATGTTCACACGCGTCTCTCGGGGGTTGCCGATCATCTCGCGCAGAACGACGCGCACGCGCTCGGGATTGCGAGATCGGTCGTCGCAAATCTAGGTGTGAAACACGCTGCATCGCTTCCGATGAGTGACGCGAAGCCACCGCGTTACGACGCGAATGAACTCTACGGCGTGATCCCCGTCGATACGCGCAAACCGTTCGACGTTCGAGAAGTGATCGCGCGCATCGTCGACGACAGCGCGTTCGACGAATTCAAAGCGCGCTATGGCACCACACTCGTCTGCGGGTTCGCGCACATCGAAGGCATGCCAGTCGGTGTCGTTGCCAACAACGGCGTGCTCTTCAGCGAATCCGCATTGAAGGGCGCGCACTTCATCGAGCTTTGTTGCCAACGGAAAATTCCGCTCGTGTTCTTGCAAAACATCACGGGCTTCATGGTCGGCCGCAAGTACGAAAACGAAGGCATAGCAAGAAACGGCGCAAAGATGGTCACTGCAGTTGCGTGCGCACAGGTACCGAAATTCACCGTAATCATCGGTGGATCGTTCGGTGCGGGCAACTACGGCATGTGCGGCCGTGCGTACTCGCCGCGTTTCCTCTGGATGTGGCCGAACGCACGGATCAGTGTGATGGGTGGCGAACAAGCCGCAAGCGTGCTTGCAACGGTCAAACGCGACGGCATCGAATCGAAAAAAGGTACATGGAGCAAGGAAGAGGAAGAATCCTTCAAGCAACCGATTCGCGCGCAGTACGAACATGAAGGTCACCCGTACTACGCAACGGCGCGCCTCTGGGACGATGGTGTGATTGATCCTGCCGACACACGTCGCGTACTAGCGCTGGGCCTCGCAGCAAGTTTGAACGCACCGATTGAAGACACCAAGTTTGGTGTCTTTAGGATGTAGCGATGGAAAAAGTCCCGCCGCACGACCCTGCGCACTACTGGAAAATTGCGTCCAAGGCACTTGCTGAGGAGCAACTGCACAATCTGCGCAATTTGCGGGAAATCGATGGCATGCGTGCGCTAAATCGATTAACGCTGGGAACATCCGTTCGTCGTGCAGCTGGGATCGAAAAACCAAGCGATATGATTTACTTGGCCGAATTGTTCGCAAAAGCTTATGGTTCCCGCGTCTAGCCTCAATCGAGCCGCGCACGATGTTCAGCGTTTTTGCGAGGAACAAGGCTGGCAGTTTTGCTTTATAGGTGGCATCGCGAACGCGCGGTGGGGGCAACCACGCTACACGGAAGATGCCGACATTAGCCTGCTTACCGGGTTTGGCAACGAGGAATTTTTCATCGATGTGCTGGTAAAGGGATTCGAGGTGCGTCGCCCGGATGCGGCCAGCTTCGCAATTCAATCTCGCGTGCTACTCCTACGTCATGAGAATGGCGTTGGACTTGATATTGGCCTCGCTGCGTTTCCGTACGAAGAAGCCACGGTAACGCGCGCCACGTATTGCGAAAGTGCGGACGACTTTCAGGGGTTACGCATTTGTAGCGCAGAAGATTTCATCGTTTACAAAGCGTTTGCAGGACGCGATCATGACTGGGGCGACATCGCAGGCGTGTTGCAGCGCCAGCGACATCTTGATCTTGGAGTCATCCGCTCCGAATTGCCTTGGTTACTGGAAATCAAAAATGACGAAGGCGCATCGATGAAAAGACTCGAAGCGCTATTTGAGAAGTACGGACACACACAATGAGCACCCTAAAGATAGAACGCGATTCGCGCGGCGTTGTTCTCGTCGCATTTAATCGACCTGCCGTACACAACGCTTTCGATGAAGCGATGATTCGCGAAGTGATCGAAGCGTTTCGCGATTTGGGGCAAGACGAAGCCGTGCGCGTGATCATTCTCGGCGCTGAGGGCAAGTCGTTCTGCGCTGGCGCGGATCTGAACTGGATGCATCGCGCGTCACAGTACGATGCAGACAAGAATCGCGAAGATGCGGGCGAACTCGCACTGATGTTGAACGCGATTTACGCGTGCCCAAAACCCGTGATTGCCCGCGTGCAAGGTAATGCGTTTGGTGGTGGCGTCGGCGTCGTTGCGGCCGCTGATTTGGCAATTGGCGTGGCTGATGTAAATTTCGCGCTTTCGGAAGTGAAGCTCGGCATCATCCCAGCCGTTATCAGCCCCTATGTAATCGAAGCGATCGGCACCAACAACGTGCGGCGCTACTTCCTGACTGCGGAGCGCTTCAGCGGTTCGGAGGCGTATCGCATCGGTTTGCTCAATGAACTTGCGTCGAACGAAGAGGCAATGGACGAGCAAATTGCGATCTGGTGCAACGCGTTGCTAGGCAATGGGCCGAAGGCTATCGAAGCGGCAAAAAACTTGATTCAAGCCGTATCGCAGAAACCGATCGAAGATGGGCTCATCGAAGACACCGTCGAGCGTATTGCACAAATTCGTGTGACGCCGGAAGGGAAAGAAGGCATCAGCGCATTCCTTGAGCGGCGGAAACCGAGTTGGGTGAAGGAGTAGGCGTGTTCTCAAAAATCTTGATTGCGAATCGAGGGGAGATCGCTGTGCGCGTCGCACGCACTGCGCGTCGCATGGGCATTCGTACCGTCGCCGTTTACTCCGATGCGGATCGCGATGCAATGCATGTCGCAGCATGTGACGAAGCGCATCACATTGGTGGCGCGGCGCCGAAAGATTCCTATTTGCGAGGCGACAAGATTCTCGAAGTTGCCAAGCGCACTGGCGCGCAGGCGATTCATCCGGGTTACGGTTTTCTCTCGGAGAACGAAGACTTTGCGCGGCAATGCAAAGCGGCGGGCGTTGTCTTCATCGGGCCACCGCCCGAAGCGATCGAGGCGATGGGCCTCAAGGCCGAATCGAAGCGCTTGATGGAGAAAGCGCAAGTGCCGCTCGTGCCTGGGTATCACGGTGAGTCGCAGGACGATGCACTGCTCGCGAAAGAAGCCGAACGCATCGGCTTTCCCGTGCTCATTAAAGCGAGCGCGGGCGGTGGCGGCAAGGGCATGAAAGTGGCGGAGAGCGCCGCCGAGTTCGCGCAAGCGCTTGCCTCGGCGAAACGCGAAGCGAAGAATTCGTTCGGCGACGATAGCGTGTTGATCGAGCGTTACTTGAAGCGCTCGCGTCACATCGAAATTCAAGTGTTCGGCGACACGCATGGCAACTGCGTGTATCTGTTTGAACGAGATTGTTCTTTGCAGCGCCGCCATCAAAAAGTGATCGAAGAAGCGCCTGCGCCTGGCATGACGCCCGAGCGTCGCAGACAGATGGGCGAAGCGGCGGTGGCCGCGGCAAAAGCAGTTGGCTACGTCGGCGCGGGCACAGTCGAGTTCATCGCCGAGCACGATGTCGCGGAGTCCGGTCGTTTCTATTTCATGGAAATGAACACGCGCTTGCAGGTTGAACATCCGGTGACCGAGATGATTACCGGGCTCGATCTCGTTGAATGGCAATTGCGCGTTGCAAGCGGTGAACGCTTGCCGAAATTGCAGGACGAATTGACGATCAACGGTCACGCCTTCGAAGCACGCATCTACGCCGAGAATCCGCGCAATCAATTTCTTCCTGCGATTGGAAAAATCGAACAACTGCGCACACCGCAAACGAGCGAGAACGTGCGCATCGATACCGGCGTGCGCGAAGGCGACGAGATCACGCCGAACTACGATCCGATGATCGCGAAGTTGATCGTACATGCGCCGACGCGTACGCAAGCGCTTGCGCGACTCGCCGATGCGCTTGACGAGTACGCGGTGGTCGGTTTTGCTAACAACGTCGAGTTCTTGCAACGTACGACGCGTCACCCCGCGTTCATCAATGCAGACATCGACACCGGCTTCATCGCGAAACACAGCGAAGCGTTATTGCCGCCGCTGCCCGCGCCCTCGGACGCCGCGCTCGCAGCCTGTGCACTCGTTGAATTGAATCGAGTTCGCGCAGCAAATGCAAAAGACGTATCGCCCTGGGCACGCGCCGATGGCTTCTGGCTCGGGCAGACGAATCAAGCGATCAAGTTTCGCTATGAACAAGGCGAACAGCAATTCGAAGTCGGTGTGCTCGCACGCAACGATGGTTATGAGTTGATATTGCCTAGCGGAACGCATCGCGCATCCGCGTCATTCGATGCAATCTCAAACGGCGAACGCATCGCACTCACACTTGAAGGCAAGACAGACGAATCGCAAATCACCGCCCGCGTCTTGCAACACGGGTTGCAGCGCGTCGTTCTGCTACACGGCGAACGCTACGAGTTCAACGCAATCGATCCCTATGCACCGCCACACGACGACGAAGCGCACGCCGGTCACCTCACCGCGCCAATGCCCGGCGCGGTCGTAAGCGTGCTCGTGAAAGCCGGTGACAAAGTCGCTAAAGGCCAAGCGCTCATCATCATGGAAGCGATGAAGATGGAGCACACGATCGTCGCGCCCTTCGATGGCAAAGTGGAAGCCGTTTATTTCGCTGCGAAAGAGCAAGTGAAAGAGGGCGCGGAACTCGTTGCGCTCGAAGCGGCTTAACGCGGAATCGATATGTCGTTACGCATCGTCGTTCAATCCACCGGCATTGATGTTGTACCCGCGATCATCGTCGAGTTAAAGCGACTAAAGCACGATTGGCTCTACGACGCTTGGCCAAACGTAGTTGGGGCAAACTACGCAATTGTCTGGAAACCACCTAAAGAGCTTTTCGAACGTAACGCCCAATTAAAAGGGGCGATCAATTATGGTGCTGGCGTCGATGCAATCCTGTCGATGGATGCCGTTCCCGCGCACATTCCGATCATTCGTTTGGAAGACGCAGGCATGGCGCAGCAGATGGCGGAATACGCGCTCTATGGCGTGCTTCATCATCATCGTCACATGCAGACGTACGCTGCGCAACAGCGCGAACGCATTTGGCTTCAACACGAAGATCGCGCGAATTTGCAACGACCTGTCATTGGCGTGATGGGCTTAGGCGAAATGGGCGGACAGGTTGCGCGAAAGATCGCGGCGTTCGGCTACGAGGTGCGCGGTTGGTCGAAATCGAAACGCGATGTCGAAGGCATTCGCTGTTTCGCGGGAAGGGAAGCCTTCGATGAGTTTCTACGCGAAACGAACGTGCTCGTTTGTATGCTGCCGCTGACGGACGAAACACGCGGTCTCATCAATGCGAAAACGCTTGCGACATTACCGAGCGGATCGTTTCTCATCAACGCGGGGCGCGGGGCGCACGTGGTTGAAGTCGATGTGCTCGCGGCGCTCGATTCAGGGCAACTCGCCGGAGCGCTGCTCGACGTGTTCGCTACCGAGCCTTTGCCAACCGACAATCCGCTTTGGACTCACCCAAAGGTCATCGTCACGCCGCACATCGCAGCGACGACGCCGATTCGCGAGGCCTGCGCACAAATCGTCGACAAAATTGAGCGAATGGAACGAGGAGAGGTTGTAAGCGGGATTGTTGATCGCAATACTGGGTACTGAACAGCTTGTGGGAGCGCGCTCGCGCGCGAAAGGCGTGTGCCACTCTTTCGCGCTGATTTGAGACCCCACTAAATCCACCATTCGCGCGCAAGCGCGCTCCCACAGAGAGTGAATCTGCGTTAATCTGCGAAATCCGCGTAATCTGCGTCAAAAAAAATGAACTACCCAAAATACGTCCACATCGTCGAAGTCGGCCCGCGCGATGGCTTGCAAAATGAAAAGCAGGAGATTCCCGCGAGCGTGAAGATTGAGCTCGTGAACAAGCTCTCGGCGGCGGGTTTCAAGAACATTGAATCGGGTTCGTTCGTATCGCCGAAATGGGTGCCGCAAATGGCGACGAGCGCCGAAGTGTTTGCGGGTATTGCGCGCAAATCAGGCGTGATTTATTCGGCGCTGACGCCGAACATGAAAGGCTTCGAAGGCGCGCTTGCAGCGAAGGCTGATGAAGTGGTGATTTTCGGCGCAGCCTCCGAAGCGTTTTCGCAAAAGAACATCAATTGCTCAATTGCGGAGAGTATCGAGCGGTTCCGTCCCGTTGCGGAAGCAGCGAAAGCGAACAAGATTCGTCTGCGCGCAGCGGTGTCGTGCGCGCTAGGTTGTCCATATCAGGGCGAGGTGCCGGTTTCAGCGGTAGTCGATTGCGTGGAGCGCTTCGCCGAACTCGGTTGTGACGACATTGGCATTGCCGACACGATCGGCGTCGGCACGCCTGCCCGCACGCGTGAGGTGTTCGAAGCTGCGGCGAAAAAGTATCCACTCGCGCAAATCTCAGGGCACTTTCACGACACGTACGGGCAAGCGCTTGCGAACATCCTCGTGTGCCTTGAACTCGGCGTCAGCACATTCGATACGAGTGTCGCGGGCTTGGGCGGTTGTCCGTATGCGAAAGGTGCGACGGGAAACGTCGCCACCGAAGACGTGCTTTACATGTTGCATGGCATGGGTATCGAAACCGGCATCGATCTTGATGCAGTGTGCGAGGCCGGTCAATTCATCTCGCAAGCGCTTGGGCGTGCACCGCACTCGCGCGTGAATCGTGCGTTGGCGGCGAAGCGGGCGGCTTAAACGCTCCGCGCGCGCTTCGCTATCTGTCATCCCCGCGAAGGCGGGGATCCAGACCGGACAACTCTTCGTATTGCCGCGCGAGAGCAACTGGAATCGCTCTCGGTCTAGGTTCCCGCCTTCGCGGGAATGACAGGATAAGCCGCAAGCAACGGCAATCACTCAACGTCCGGACGAAGCAATCAATTCCTTAGCGAGTTTCTCGGTCGCAGAGCCCACTTCGTGTCCGCCAAGCATGCGCGCAACTTCCGCTATGCGTGCCTTTCTGTCAAGCGTATTAACTGACGTGGTCGGACTTGCGCTGTTGTCGCGCGAAACGGTGAAATGATG
Organism: Casimicrobium sp.; assembly: GCA_051645545.1. GTDB lineage: Bacteria > Pseudomonadota > Gammaproteobacteria > Burkholderiales > Casimicrobiaceae > Casimicrobium. The sequence continues at coordinate 9,283 of JBOFBL010000417.1, forward strand.
ATCCGCATGTGCCGCAACTTGCGGCATGTGCGTCACACAAAGAATTTGTCGCCCGAGTTTTTCATCGGCGAGCGTTTGCAATTTGCGCCCCACTTGCGCGGCGACTTTGCCGCCAACGCCGACATCGACTTCATCAAACACGAGTGTGGGCACAGAAGCAGCGTCGCCACAGACGACCAAGATCGCGAGCGAAAGCCGCGCCAGTTCACCACCTGAAGCTACTTTCGCGAGCGGCGCGAACGGTAAGCTTCCGTGCGACCGAAACGCGAATTCGATGGACTCCGCGCCGGTCGATTCGATCGACGAGAGCCGCGTTAACTGCGCTGCGAACCATGCATTCGGCATCGCGAGATCGGGAAGCTCTGCCGTCACCGCTTTGTTCAGTTTTTTCGCGGCGGTTTCGCGTTTCTTGGTGAGCGCTTTCGCAGCGACTTCGAGCGCGCGATCCGCCTCATCCGCTGCCTTTTCAAGCGCCGCAATGTCTTGCGACGCTTTCAGATCTTTGAGCCGCGCCTCCGCGCTTTCCCAATGCGCTTGCAAAGCTTCCGGGCGCGCGCGCAGTTTTCTTGCGAGCGCGAAAAGCGTTGAAATGCGCGATTCGGTTTCTTGCAAGCGCTCGGGATCGAGGTTGAGTTTGCCCACGTACGCACGCAGCGATTGCGCAGCTTCGTCGAGCTGAACATTGGCCGATTCGATTAACTGCCGCGCCTCAACGAGCGCCGGATCGATGCGCTCGGCGTTGGTAAGTGAAGTTACGAGTTGCGCGAGTTGCTCCGTCAAACCTTCATCGTCCGCAATCGCAGCGCGCGCAGCCTCTGCCGTTTGCAGCAATTCTTTGGCATGGCTCAAACGCGATTGCTCTTGCGAAAGCTGCGACCATTCTTCCGCGTTCGGTTTTGCATCGCGCAGCTCGGCGACTTCGGCTTCGAGCACCGCGCGTTCACGTGCGATGACTTCGCTCGCGTTTCGAGCTTCGTTCAGTAAACGATGAGCAGCGGTGCTCTTTGCGTAAGCGTCGCGAACGGCAGTCGCTTCGTTTTGAGCGCCAGCGAAACGATCGAGCAGCTCGCGCTGCGTGCTCCCGCGCATGAGCGCTTGATGCTCGTGCTGCGCATGGAGTTCGAGCAACAGCGTTCCGAGATCGCGCAGTTCGGCGACTGACACGGGGCGACCGTTGATCTGAGCGCGCGACTTGCCAGCGGCATCAATCACGCGGCGGAGTACCACCGCATCCGCATCGGGTTCATCTTGTGAAGCGAGCCATTCGCGCGCCGCTGCATTGCTCACGAGATCGAATTCCGCAGTGATATCCGCTTGCTTCTCGCCGATGCGCACACTCGCGCTATCTGCGCGCGCGCCAAGCGCGAGCCCGAGCGCATCGAGCACGATCGATTTACCGGCACCGGTTTCACCCGTGAGCGCAATCATGCCGCGTTCGAACTCGATATCGAGGCGGTCGATTAATACGAAGTTGCGAATGGAGAGTTGGCGCAGCACGACAGTAACGAAGTTATTTTTTTGAAACCGCGAGACCTTCAGGCGTTTCAGTCCAACCTAGTTTTTCTCGCAGTGTGTGGTAGTAGTCATAGTCGAGCGGATGCCATAGGCGCACGCGTTCTTCCGCGCGTTTGAGCGTAATCGAATCGCCTTCTTTGAGCGGGATGTAGTGATGACCATCGATGCTCGCAATCGCTTCGCGCGCACGGGCGACGGTGATTTCGATTTCCGCATCGTCAGCGACGACAATCGGGCGATTGGTGAGCGCATGCGGCGCGATCGGAACGATGGCGAACGCGTTCACTGACGGGGCAATAATCGAGCCGCCTGCCGAGAGTGCGTACGCCGTTGAGCCGGTCGCCGTTGAAATGATCACGCCGTCTGCGCGAAAACCGTACGCGAAACGATCGTTCAACGAAATCTCAAGATCGACGAGCGTCGTCGCGCCGCCGCGATTGACGACGACGTCATTCATTGCGAGATGACTCACACAGTTCTCGACCGACGCTGAGAGCAACGATCTCTTTTCTTCGCGGTATTCGCCGCGCAAAATTCGCGGAATCGAATCTTCAACATTCGCGAGCGAGAGATCGGTCAAGAAACCGAGCCGCCCTTGATTCACACCGACGATGGGTATGTCATACATCGCAAGCTGTCGCGCGATGGAAATCAGCGTTCCATCGCCACCAATGGCAATCACTAAGCCGCACTTTTCGCCAATGCCCTTGGTATTCAGGCGATCAATAGACTTATTCTTAATGTCAATTGCAGTGTTTTCTTCGATGACTGCCCTATAACCTTGGGCATTAATAATACGAGCCATGCGCTCTACAGGCTCACGCATGTCGCGCACCTGTGCACCCTCGCGTGGCGACGGTCGTGCCGCGATAGCAATGTGACAAGGCTTAAGCGGCGGATAGTGTTGTGGTGAGCGCGAGGGCATACGTGGATTTAATCACAGGGAAACTCAGTTTGAGTGACTGCGAGGGCGCATCGCTTTGTTGTCGTCGGGCTCGTGTACATAACGTACACGTCGCCCAACGACGCCGCGCGCTGCATCCCTCTCGTCGACTCAAACGGCTTTTCCATCACGTTTGGTAGCGAAGCGCTCGTGTTTCTTACAATGAAGCTCTGTATGGACGATCGCGCACGAATTCTTCTTAGGGCTTTAGTTGAGCGCTACATCGCCGACGGCGAGCCTGTCGGGTCGCGCACGCTCTCGAAGCAGTCGGGGCTCGAACTCTCACCTGCGACGATTCGCAATGTGATGGCCGATCTCGAAGAGGCTGGTTTCATCGCGAGCCCGCATACGTCTGCTGGACGCATCCCAACGCCGCGCGGCTATCGCTTTTTTGTTGACACGCTGATGGTGACGCAACCGCTCGCGCAAATTGAAGTGCGCGATGCAACCGCGAACATTCAAGGACAACAACCGCAGGAACTTTTGAGCTCCGCCGCGCGCATGCTCTCCGAACTCACGTCGTTTGCGGGCGTGGTCGCGGCGCCGAAGAAAGCGCCTTCGTTTCGCCATGTCGAATTTGTTCGCATTTCCGAGCGGCGCGTGTTGATGGTGCTTGTCGCGCCCGATGGCGATGTGCAAAACCGCATTCTCAACACTGAGCGCGGATTTACTCAAGCGCAGTTGATCGAAGCGGCAAATTTCTTCAACGAGCACTTCGCAGGGTTACCGTTCGAGCAAGTGAAGGGCAAATTGACGGACGAACTGCGCAAACTGCGCGAAGACATGGTGTCGCTGATGACAATCGCTGTGGAGGCGAGCGAAGATGCCGTAGCAAACAGCGAACCGATGGTGATTTCCGGCGAACGCAATCTGCTGCAATCGACCGACATCGGCAGCAATATGTCAACGGTGCGACGACTCTTTGATCTCTTCGAACAACGCACACAGTTACTACATTTGTTCGACATGGCCAACCGCGCCGACGGCGTGCAAATTTTCATTGGCGGCGAATCGCAAGTGGTGCCGCTCGATGAGCTGTCGATGGTGACGGCGCCGTATCAAGTGAACGGGCAAATCATCGGCACGCTCGGCGTCATCGGGCCCACGCGTATGGCATACGATCGTGTGATTCCGATCGTGGATCTCACCGCGAAACTGCTTTCTTCTGCTATGCAGCGGGAGTTGGGCGAGGGGTAGTTTTTTTGACGCAGATTACGCAGATTTGACACAGATTGCCGCAGATTTTTTGCAAACGCCATAGACAAAAATTTAATCTGCATGAATCAGCGTTAAATCTGCGTAATCTGTGTCAAAGAGAAAAACGCGTGGATTCAAATTCACCGCACGCGGAGCAAATCGTGTCCATTGAAAGTTAGTTGATGTCTGTAGTTTCCTCAACACCCCCGAACCCCACTCACGGCCGCTCGCCAAAGATCGGCATCCTGTTCGTCAATCTCGGCACACCCGACGAACCCACGCCTTCTGCCGTGCGTCGCTATCTCGCCGAATTTCTGAGCGATCGTCGCGTTGTTGAAATCCCACCGCTCGTTTGGAAAATCATTCTGCACGGCATCATCTTGCGCACGCGTCCTGCGAAGAGCGCGAAGAAATATGAAAAGGTGTGGACGAAAGAAGGCTCGCCGCTACTCGTGTGGACGAATCGACAAGCGCAGTATTTGCGCGGTCATCTCGGCGAACAATTGAAAACGCTCGGTTTGCCGAGCGATCTTGTGAAGATCGAAGTCGGCATGCGTTATGGCAATCCATCGCTCGCAAGCGCATGGGAAAAACTCAAGGCGCAATCTTGCGATCGCATCCTCGTGCTACCGATGTATCCGCAATACGCGGGCAGCACGACCGCAACTGCGTGTGACGTTGTGTTCGATCTCATGAAACGCGAACGTTTCATGCCTGCCGTGCGCACGATCCAATCGTGGCATGACGATCCGAACTACATCGATGCACTCGCGAAACACATCGGTGCATACTGGCAAAAGCACGGTCGCCCCGACAAACTCTTGATGACGTTTCACGGCGTGCCGAAATTCACGTTGATGAAGGGCGATCCGTATCACTGCCTGTGTCAAATCACGGGCCGCTTGCTCGCCGAGAAACTTGGACTCAAAGCGAGCGAATGGATGCTCACGTTTCAGTCGCGTTTCGGCAAGGCAGAATGGTTGAAACCTTACACCGATGAAACGCTCAAAGCTTTACCGAGGCAAGGCGTGAAAAATATTCACGTCGTCTGCCCCGGTTTTCCAGCGGATTGTTTGGAAACGCTCGAAGAAATTGCGATGGAAGGCAAAGAGGATTTCATGCATGCAGGTGGCGCGAAGTACGAATACATTCCTGCACTTAACGACAGCGCGCTACTCGTCAAAGCGTTAGGCGATCTCGCAATGCGCAATTTGCAGGGCTGGTTGAATACGCCGCCGAGCGCGACACAGCTCGAACAACAAGTTGTAAGAGCGAAAGCACTGGGTGCGACGAATTGACGTGATTTGTAGGAGCGGCTTGCCGCGCCCCATGTCTGCCACCCAAAACAGTGACGAGATGAGCATTCTCCACGCGAGATTCATAGAGCAGATTAACGTTGGTCGCGGCAAGCCGTTCCTACATAAACCAAACGTTTCACCGTCGGTAGAGATTCATTGATGCACAGAAGAAACTTCGTTCTCGCAACTGGCATTGCAACGCTTGCGCCAACCGTCCTGGTAGGTTGCGCCGAATTCGGCACTGGCTACCCCGATAGCGACGTGCCGCGCGAAGCACCAATTCGCTGGCCCGAGGGCAAACCGCGCACCGCACTCGTGCTCGGCAGTGGCGGTCCGCGCGGCTTCGCGCATGTGGGCGTGCTCAAAGTACTCGAAGCGAACGGCATCGAGCCCGCGTTGATTGTCGGCGCAAGCGCGGGGGCCATTGTTGGTGCGCTCTATGCCGCAAAAATTTCAGCCGCTGAAATCGAAACGCTCGCGCTCAATTTAGGCATTCGCGAAGTCGCTGATCCGTCGTTGTTTCGTCCGAATCGAATGATCGGTCGTGCGTTGCAAGAAACGATCAATCGCACGCTCAAGATCGAGCGCATCGAAGAATTGCCTCGCGCATTTGTCGCAGTGGCGGCGAGTGTACCGGGCGGTAGGCTCGCTGCGTTTGCTGCGGGTCATGTCGGTGCCGCAGTGCGCGCGTCTGCTGCGTTGCCGTCGATGTTTTTACCGGTGACGATCGGTGGCGTTACTTATGAAGATGGCGACGTCGTGTCGCCGGTGCCGATCCGCATCGCGCGACGCCTCGGCGCAACCCGCGTTGTCGCAGTTGATGTCTCAGCGTGGCGAGAAGACGAACCGGCGCAGGCGTATGAATCATGGAAAAAACGCGATGCAGAACGCCGAGCCATAATCGAGGACGAAGCGCGCGACGCCGAGATGCTGCTGCGCATTCGATTGCCGTACTACGCGGGCGTCTCGCGCGAGTACCGAGAAAACGTCATTGCGCTTGGCGAGCAGCAAACGCAGGCAGCGATCGATCGTATTCGTGCGCTGCTAGTTTGAGCGCTATTTGCTCTTCCACTCGCCTGCGTTAGCGAAAAACTCTTTTGCCTCGGTCTTGAGCCACGCTTTCGCCTTCTCATCGTTGCGTAGATAGGCATCGAGAAACTTAAGCGTCGATACCCGCACCGAATCTTCGATACGCGGCGCCGCAGCTTTCGGCAAATCTTTCAAATGCGGCATCTCGGCGCGATCGGTCGCTTTGTTGCCATTGAAAACCATGTGATCCGCGCCTTTGAGCACAAAGAGAAACGCGTCACCCGGCGGTTGATGCTCGAATACTTTGGTTCGCTTCTCTGCAGCGTTCTTCGAATACGGATCTTTCGCGAGCGGATCGCCATCGCGTGTGCCAGTGATCGAGAGAAACGGTGCCGTGATGCTGCCATAGCGTTCGACATAGGTTCGTGGCATCCCGGTCGCGTTTGGGCTAAACGCAATGAAGGCTTTGATGCGCGAGTCGTTAAGCGTTTTCACCGGGCCGCTATAGCGCTGCCCGGCGAGCGCGGTCGTGGTGTGCGCGCCGTAACTATGCCCTGTCATTGCGATGCGCGTAAGATCGGCGCGCACCATCCATGAGTTCGCATTCGCGGCCTGCGCACGCTCGATTTCTGCGATTACGAATCGCACATCATCGGTGCGCCCGACGAGCTGCTCGGGCTGCAAAGCACGCTGCAGTCGATCTTTCGGACGCTCGCTTTCGTCGCCTTTCCAAATCGCATCATCGGTACCCGGATGCTGCAAGTGAACGACGAGATAACCATTGGTTGCCCAATACTCGCCCCATGCCTTACCGCCCTCGCGCGAACCCCCAAGCCCGTGCGAAAAAATGACCAGTGGCGCCCTAGCGTTCCCATCCGGCACGCGCACCTTGATCGGAATCGTTCGATCGCGCGATGCGTCGCGAAGCTCGGTGTCGATCGTTTGCACGGCAGCGAACGCAGTTACGCAAGCTGCGAGCGACGTGAAAAACGCGGTCAGGGCGAAGGTTGTGCATTTCATATTGAAAATGTAACGCTGTTAGTGCATCTTCGAGCACAACGAATCACGACAAACTATTTCGGGCGTAACAAGATGTAAACGATAATTCGAACTATGCCCTCTGTTGTCCTCTCCACACTCAACGCGCGTTACGCGCACGCCTCGCTCGGCCTGCGCTATCTGTTTGCGAATCTCGACGACGATTTGCGCGACGACGCGAAGATTGTCGAATTTGTGATCGGCACAAAAACCGAAACGCTCGTCGAGCAATTGCTCGCAGAGAGCCCAAAGATTGTGACCTTCGGCGTCTACATCTGGAATGTGGATGACACAACGAAGTTGATAGCGATGCTCAAAGCGGTTGCTCCGAAGATCAAGGTCGTTATTGGCGGCCCTGAGGTAAGTTTTGAGATTCCGGAGCAGCGTGTGTGCGCGCTCGCTGATTACGTGATCACAGGCCCCGGCGACGTGACGATGAACAAACTCGTTCGCGCATTGATCCACG
>JBOFBL010000418.1:0-17253 GCA_051645545.1 Casimicrobium sp.
GCCGAAGGCATGCAGCCGATGTACGACAACGGCCTCTCGAAAGTGCTCGCGGGCATCACGACGGTGGAAGAAGTCTTGCGCGCGACGCGTGAAGGCTAGTTAGCTCATGGCGTTGTTTGCATTTCAAGCGGTTCGCGCCAGCGGCGACGCGGTCACCGCAACCATCGATGCGGTAACGCAAGCCGAAGCGATCGAACGCGTGCGCGAGCAAGGTTTGATCTTGGTGTCGATCGCGCCCGCGACCGCAGCAACACTTAACGCGCAAGGCGCGAAGAAAAGTTTTTTCGGGCAACTCTTTCGCGCACGCAAAGTCACGCGCGAACAAATCATCGCTTTCACACGCGACCTTGCAAACCTGATCTCCGCAGGTTTGCCGCTCGATCGCGCGTTCGAGCTCCTCACTTCATTGTCCGATTCGCCGCCGATCGGTGCGCTCATGCAAGATCTGCGTGATCGTGTGCGCGGAGGTAAACCGCTCTCGCAAGCACTCGCGGAACATCCGAAACATTTCGATCGCCTGTTCGTGAACATGGTGCGCGCAGGTGAAGCGAGTGGCACGCTCGGACCGGTGCTGCAACGCATCTCGGAGTTTCAGGAGCGCAGTGCGGAGTTGCGCTCGAACGTGACCAATGCGTTGATCTATCCGTTTGTGTTGATCGGTGTTGCGCTCGTCGCGGTGGGTGTGATGATGTTCTTCGTGGTGCCGAAGTTTGAACAAACGTTCAAGCAATTCGGCAAAGCATTGCCACAATCGACGGAAAACTTGATCGCGTTTTCGCACTTCCTGCGTCAAGACGGTTGGATGATTGTGCTCGGGCTCGCCGCAATTTTTGTTCTCGTGCGCGGGCGCATGCGCACACCCGAAGGCCAGATGAAATGGCATTTGCGCAAGCTCACGATGCCCGTGTTCGGTGAACTCTTTCAAAAAATCGAAGTCGCACGACTCACGCGCACGCTCGGCACCTTAGTCGGCAATGGCGTCAGTTTGTTGCCCGCGCTCACGATTGTGAAAGACACGGTCGACAATCGCGCGCTCGCGCAGTCGCTTGAAGGTGTGCTCGTGCGACTTAAAGAGGGTCACGGTTTTTCGCGACCGCTGATGGAAACTGGTTTGTATCCGAAGCTTGCCGTGCATATGGTTGCTGTCGGTGAAGAGACCGGGCAACTCGACAAGATGCTGCTCAAAGTCGCCGATGTGTACGACGTGGAAGTGAACAATTCGCTCAAGCGCGCGCTCGGACTCATGGAGCCGGTGTTGATTGTGACCTTGGCGCTTGTGGTCGGCGTGATCATCTTCGCGTTGCTCAATGCGCTGCTCGGTTTGACTGACATGAGCGTGTAGCACGAGTGAACTCTACGTCGCATTGACGCTCCAACTTACGTCTTAGCAATTAACTGACACTTGATTTCTCGGGAGAAACCTATGAAAACAACACAACGCGACGAACAACGCCGCAAGCAACAACAGCGTGGCTTCACACTCATGGAACTGCTCGCAGTGATCATCATTATCGGCGTGCTTGCAGCAACGATTGGTGGTCGTTTCCTCGGTCAAACCGAAGGTGCAAAAGCAGGTGCTGCGAAAGCCGAGATGGGTCAACTCGTACAAGCGCTCGATTTATTCAAACTCGAAATTGGTCGCTACCCGACCGCGCAAGAGGGGCTCGAAGCGCTCATCAAAAAACCAGGCGATGCGGCGAACTGGAATGGTCCGTACTTCCGCAAAGACAACATCAAAGATCCGTGGGGCAACGACTACAAATATTCGAACCCTGGCGCTAACAACACGCCGTTCGAAATTAAATCGCTCGGTGCTGACGGTAAAGACGGTGGCGATGGTCCGAATGCAGACATATTGAAGGGCTAACAGGCCTATAGCTTCATCATTCATCGCCCAATCTAATTGGGCGATAAATGAAAATAAATATGTTTTCGAAAATAATAAAAAAACCATCTATCGCCCAATTAAATTGGGCGGTTGCGTTTGGTGCTGATTCGTTATTTTCGAACATGATTTCGACGTCTCTGGCGCGTCGTTCACGTGGCTTCACGATGCTCGAAATGCTCGCAGTGATTCTCGTGATTGCGGCCGTTGCGGCATTGTCAGCACCGATGTTCTCTTCGAGCGTGAGCGCGGCAACGCATCGCGCGGCCGCACGCGAAGTCGCTGCGATGTTGCGCCTCGCGCGCACTGAGGCGGTTGCCAAACGCATCGATGTTGGCGTCGATTTCGATCTCGAAGCGCGCACCTTGCAAATGCCTGGTGCCGCGAACAAACGCATCGCAAAAATTCCTGAGGGCATTGAAATCAATTTAACGACGACGGCGGCGGAGACAAAAAACGAGAAGCAAGCGTCCGTGCGTTTCTACCCTGATGGTGGCGCGACGGGCGGTCGTGTGACGCTCAAAGTGCGAGAACGCTCGTACTTAGTCGATATTGATTGGTTGACGGGACGTGTCTCGATTGAAGAGGCTTGACGCGCGATGTCTTCGCTTTCAAACGTCCTCGACGCAGATTCCACTGATTGCGCGGGTTTACGCAGATTGGTTTTTGTGCTGAATCGGCGCAATGAGAAATCTGCGTTAATCTGCGTTCAATCCGCGAAATCTGCGTCAAAAAAAATCTCACGACCCACGCGCCAACGCGCACGCGGCTTCACCCTCGTCGAGGTCATCGTTGCAGTGGTCATCGCAGCACTCGCACTCTCCTCGCTCTCGGGCGTGTTCGCAAGCGGCACACGCGGCGCTGCAACAGCAGCAGAGCTCGCACGAGCGAGCACGCTCGCACAAAGTCTGCTCGCCTCCGCAGGCGTTGAAAAACCGCTCAACGACGGCGTTGAAAGCGGCAACAGCGTTGATGGGTTGAGCTGGACGCTTACCGTGAGCGAGGAGGCGACCGAATCCGACGATGGCTCGCCGATCAAACCGAACCTGTTGCTCAAGCGAGTGACGGCGCGCGTGGTCGTGCCCAACCCCTCACAACCTGATCGTGCACGTTCGTTCGAGCTCACGAGTCTGCGCGCGGTGCCGCGTCCGCCGTTGTTGCAATGAATACGACATCACGTGCGCGCGGCTTTACTTTGATCGAGCTTCTCGCGGCGCTCGTGCTCTTTGCATTGCTTGCATCGATTTTGATGGGCATGGTGGGCAACGCCGATCGCAGCACGAATGCGGCGAACGCCGCGAACGAGCGCACCGAGCAATACACAAGAACGCACGCGTTTTTGAGCGAGCACATTTCGAACACCTTGCCGCTGCGCTGGCGACGTGAAGTGAATCAACCGCTTAAGTTCAACGGGCAATCCTCGAACATCACGTATCTCGCGCCAGTGATCTCGCAAATTGCGGAGGGCGGCGTGCTCTGGTGGCAACTTGTGCTGCGCGATAGTGGCGATAAGAAACAACTCGTACTGAAGCGCTTGCCGCAAGATTCGGAAGCGAAAGAGTTGCCGGATATGAGCGCGGCGGAAGCCTCAGTCATCGCGGAGGGTATTGCGTCACTCTCGCTGTCTTACTTCGATCCGGGCGACGATCCGGTGCAGCAACCGGAGGCCGGTACCTGGGTCGATACGTGGGACGAGAATTCGCGCATGCCATCGCTCGTGCGCGTGAAGATTGCGCAAACCAATGGCACTGCGTGGCCTGATTTGGTGATCCCCTTCAAGATTTCGCAGGCCGTGGGGTGCAATTTCGATTTTCAGCGTCAGCGCTGCATCATTTCGACCACGGGCGCACCGCCAGGGAGGCGCCAGTAATGCGCGCGCTTCGATCAACGCTGCGGCAACAGCGCGGCATGGCGCTCATGATCGTGCTTGGGCTCGTTGTGTTTTTGTCGATCATTGCGCTGTCGTTTTCCGAATCGCAGCGCTTGGCAAGCCAAATCGCCTCGAACATGCTGAACGCCGCACGTTCGCAAGCGGCAGCAGACGGCGCGGTTCACAAAATGCTCTACGAATTATCGAAACCGCGCGTCTCCGACGCGCAGCTCGAAGAAAACCGCTGGAAAGCCAACGGAATTGCCTACGAATGGACGGAAAACGGTGTTTTGGTGAGCGTTTCGGGGCGCAGCGAGGCTGCTAAAATTGATGTGAACTTTGCCGCAGAAGCGCTACTCAAAAACCTATTCGTTTCTGCCGGGGTAGAGGATGGAGAGGCCGACAGCATTGTCGCCGCCATTCGCGATTGGACTGACGCGGATATTTTGAAGCGTCCGAATGGAGCGGAGGCCGACGATTACCGTGCGGCAGGTAAGAAAATCCTGCCGACTAACGATTTTTTTGTCGCTGTTGAAGAATTGCAGAACGTAATGGGCATGACGCCACAACTCTACCTTGCGGTATCGCCGTATCTGACGGTGCATTCACGCTCTGCGGGCATTGACCCGCAGACGGCGCCGCTCGACGTATTGTTGAAAATCCCCAATCTCGATGCTGGACAAGTGGCCACTTGGGTCGAGACGCGCGATGCCGCGCTTCGCGACAATATTCCTGTTCCGCCATTGACATTTTCGAGCCCTTACTTTGCAACGGGCGGCGGCGCAACGCGCATTCGCGCAGAGGCAAACACGAGCGACGGTGTGAGCGCGTCGCGCGAGGCCACGGTTCGTTTAGGCGGCGCGCCGGGTGCGCATCCGCAGTTTTATTTGTGGCAAAAAGGCTCGCCGACAAAGCGCGCGCCGCAGACGCCTGCACCGGTGGCAAACAATGGCTGAGGCGACGACGGTTTTGACGAGCGACGGCTACAGCGTCGCAAGCGGCAGCCAATTCCTGCGTTGGTGGAAAACGCATTTGTGGGAATGCTTGCCGCAAGCCATTCGTGCGTCGGCAAAACGCAGTGCACGGCCGATGATGATTTCACTCGCGGACGATGCCGTATGGCCCGAGCGAAGCGATCTTGCCAAGCCGTACAAGATTTCGCAGACGAATTATTTATCGGGCAATTCGAATAAGTTGCGCGATGTGACGCTCGTGATTGGCGAAGGCAATGGCCTGCGTCGCAAGGTCGAATTGCCGCTTGCCGTCGAAGAGCGTTTAGGCCAAGTGCTAGCTTACGAGCTTGATCGTTTGACGCCGCTGCGCGCCGACGAGCTCTATTACGATTTCCGTTTGCTCTCGCGCAATGTGTCGCGTGGCGTCTGCGTCGTCGAATTGCTCGCAGCACCGAAGTCGCGCGTCAACGAAATGATCGCGAATGCCAAGGCCTCCGGCGCGGAGGTGACGCGTCTGTTGCTCGCACCGAACGATGTTGATCATGGCATCGATTTGCTGCGCAAACCTGCCGATGAGGCCGCGTCGAAAGATGCGAAACGATGGCTTACACCACTGCTGGTTGCGTTGTGCGCTTTACTCGCGCTCGCGCTGGTGGCCTATCCAATTTATAAGAAACGCCAACACGTCATTGCGCTGTTGCCGATTGAATCAAGCGCTCGCGCCGATGCCGAAGCGGCGTCGGTGGTTCAGCGCCAGCTCGATAAACAGGTCGCCGAGTACAACCATTTGCTCAAGCGCAAACACGCCTCGCCGATAGCTGTGCAAGTGCTCGAAGACATGACCAAGCGCTTGCCGGAAGACACCTGGGCGCAGAGCTTTGAAATCAAAACCGTTGCTGGTGCCCCCACGGGTACGCACCCGCGCGAGGTGATCGTGCAAGGCGAAACCGGTAGTGGCGCGAAGTTGCTGCAAATCGTTCAGGAATCGACGCTGCTCAAAGACCCAGTGCTTAAAGCGGCCATGACGCGCGTGTCGCCTACTGCTGAGCGTTTCCACTTCGCGGGTGAGCTTGTTGCGGTTGCGCCGCCGCCTGGGTTATCGCTAGCGGACGCGAGTGCGGTGTTGAGTGTGCCGATGCAAGTGACGCCGAACAGCGCGGCGGGTGCGCCGAGTTTGACGTCACCCGCAGCCGTTGAGAAGGCGGCGGAAAAAGACAAAACGGACAAGGCGGAAAAGCCAGGCGCCGCGATGCCGTCGGCGACCAAAGCTGCGGATACACCCGTGCAGCAGCCTCAATCCGTTTCGCCCAAATTATCTGGGTTACCAAGCGATTCTGATAAGAAGTCAATAACGCCTCAAAATCCGTCGGGTACCCAATATAATGGAGCGACAAAGGGTGGTTCTGGTGCGTCTTCGGCGCCTGCGCCAATCACTACGCCTGCGCCCTCGCCCGCCGCAACTGGGGAGAGAAAACCATGATTTTCCCGACTGGCAACAAGGGGCGCAGCGTTGCGCTGGGTCTTGCGCTATTGGCACTCGCGGCAGTGGTCTGTGCAGTGGCGATCCCGGCATATCTTCTGCACCAACGCTACGACAACGAAATTGCGCGCCAAGAAGACAAGATCGAGCGTTACCAAAAACTTGCTGCCAATCGCGCCGAACAGCAAAAAGCGATTGACGTCATCAAGGCACGTGAAAGTGCGCGCTTCTTTTTGCGCCAAACCGCGCCGAATCTGGCTGGCGCGGAGCTCACCGATCTCGTGCGCCCACTCATTGAATCCAACGGCTCACGTCTGACTTCGATTCAACCGGCCACGGTGAAAGAGGAAGCGGGCTTTCGCCTCTACTCAATCAACATCGGCTTCAACGCCACGCCTGCGAACTTGCAAAAAACGCTCTATGCGCTTGAAACCGCGCTACCATATTTGTTTTTCGAAAATTTGAAACTCACGGCGATGGTGCCGCGTGGCTTCAAACCGCAGCCAAATCAAGAACCCGAAGTCGCCGTGCAGCTCGAAGTGCAGGCCTACGGTATCAAAGATGTGCCGCGCACTACGCGACCTGCCAACGCAGCACCTGCGCCATCGTCGGCCGCACAAGCCACCGGAGTGAAATCGTGAACGCGGTGCAAATCGCACTCGCCGCACTTGCTGCCGCCTTGATCGGCGCCTTGGGCTGGATGACCGACTGGGGGCAAGACTTTTCGGCCGAACCCGACATCGCGTCGCGCAAAGTCAGCGCAAAAATCGAAGGCGCGAGCGTCCTGCCCGACTTCAAACTCGGCAGCGAAAGCAACGCTTACACCCAAATCGCAGAGCGCCCGCTGCTTAACCCAACCCGCAAACCCGCGCCCACTCAACCGATCGCTCAAGTCGCCCCCGAACCCCCCAAGCCGCAGATTCGGCGAGGGTTGTATCAGCTGGTGGGGGTGTCGGACTTTGGCGGCGTGAAGGTCGCGCAGGTGCGCGAGCTCGCGGGCAACCGCGTGCGAACTGTACGGCTTGGCGACATGCTTCAGGAGCTCAAAGTCGTGCGCATCGACTCGTCCAAATTAGTACTGGACTTTCAAGGCGAAAAAGACGAAGTAGCACTCGCCTCGTTCACGGCTTCTGGTCGTGTGCCGGTACCTCCGCCCGCGTCGGCGCCGCAGGCGCTAGGAGCACCTCCACTACCACCACAATCAGTGCCGGCAATGCAGCAACTACCGACCGGGCAGAGTGCAGCGTTGCCTTCTCAACAGGCATCACCCCTCATTTTGCAAGGAGCCAGTGCGCCCGCTCCCCCAAGCGGCCAGGTGCTTGAAGAGCGCCGTGCAAGGCGGGCGGCATTTGATGCTCGGATGACTTCCCCGCCCCCTCCTTCTGGCCTCGGCCCAACTTCGCGTTAAGCGCTAATCATTGGAACATTAAATGTTTCTCGACAGAAGTAACTTTGCTATTAATGACTACGCGGAGAAAATACTGATAAAGTATTTGATCATTACGTTGTGCGCGTTTATGCAAATGAGTGTGTGCGCTCAGACTGGCTCAGGTGGTTCGAGTAATGCACCGCAGTCAATGGAATTGTCGCCGCGAAAAGCGGCAAGTGCACCAGCGGTCAGCAATGAAATTCCCGTACCCCCCTCCGCAGAGGTAAACGCTCGTACAGTTGATAATACAGACGCTAAACAATCGCTTCAAAGACTTTTGAATACGGATAACGCCAGCTCGTATGGCACAGGGGTTTTTACTCAACGCGCCACACCCCTAGCACCTACCCGTCAACCGCCCGCAGACGACCCTCCAATAGCTTTCTCTTTCGAAAATGGCGATTTACGGGAAATTGTGCGAAATGTGTTGGGTGATCTGCTAAACGAAAATTTCACAATTGATCCGCAGGTGCAGGGTACGGTGACCATTCGTACAAGTAAGCCTGTGCGGCGCAGCGAGGTTTTCACAGTGCTGGAATCAATGCTCCGAGCCAATGGGTTTGGAATAGTTCGGGACGGCAAATATTGGCGTGTGGGAGTGTTGTCGGGCTTATCGCGGGGTTACGGAGTTCCTCAACTTTCGCATCGCTGGCTTAATGGCGATCGACAAGGTACTAATGTCGCGATTTATCAAGCGAATCGTGTCGGCGCGAATGAACTTAAACGATTAGTGGAACCGTTCGCTAAAGATCCTGCGGTGACACTGCGTATAGACGATGTGCGTAATTGGCTAATTGTTACAGCGCCTGGATCCGAGCTCGAAAGGTTGCTCGAGATCGCAACCATGTTCGATACGAGCTTAATTGAGGGCATGTCTTTTTCGATGGTAACGTTGAAGAACGCTGAGGTAAAGGCGGTTGTTACGGAGTACGAACGTATTTTTGGCGTTTCCACAAACAACCCGCTCTTAGGATTGTTGCGGGTTATTCCGCTTGAGCGAATAAATGCCTTGTTGGTCGTATCGCCCCACGCGGATGTGGTTAAAGACGCAGAGCGTTGGATTGAACGCTTAGATCAACCCGGTGACACCGCCGGAGGCCAGCGATTGTTTGTGTACAACCTTCGTTACACACAAGCGGAGAAAATTCAGCAACTCCTATCGCAAGCCATTTCGGGACGTGCGCCTACCGCCACGACCGGTCCAACCGTCGCGCCTGGGCAACAGAGCAGCACGCTTACAAACTCCGTACCAACGCCAATTGCAGGCCAACCCAATTTTGTACCAGGTAACATGGGTAGCGGCACAACGCCGTCAACTGTACAAACGCCCGCTAACGCAAGCGGTATCGCGCGTACCTCTACTAGCCTTGCTGGACCAAATGCAGGCTCAACGATACCGTCCCGTAATGCGACGGTAGTCGCGGATAAAGATCGTAATGCTCTTCTTATTCTCGCCGTCCCCTCGGAATACAGCGCAATTGAGTCGGTTATTAAAAAACTTGATATATCACCTAAGCAAGTAGCGATAGAAGTGCAAATTGCTGAGGTCCGATTAGACGGTGATTTCCGGTTTGGTTTGCAGAGCTTTTTCGAAGGAAAACTTAACGACCCTCAAAATCGCCTTACCTCTGCCCTAGGCAAAGGGCAGGTCACAGGTGGTGGCTTTAGATACACGTGGACGAAATCTGACGCGATCAAAGCGGTGCTCGATCTCTCGGAAACAAAAAGCCAAATTCGCACACTAGCGCAGCCGACGCTTATTACTTTAGAGAATCAAAAGGCAACTTTCAGTTCAGGAACCCAAATTTCGGTGCGAACGCAAACCGAGGTAAGTAACACGGTAAACACAACTTCTCGAGACAGTTTTCAATACATACCAACAGGAATTACGCTGAATGTGACACCACGCATCAGTGGTGACCTTGTGTTTATGGAGTTGCAACAAGAAATTAGCGACGCGGGAGTGCCGGCTGGTGATAATCCTAATCCGCCGATCACGCGACGCGCGGCAAATACAAATGTCGTCGTTCAATCAGGGGATACGATGCTGCTAGGGGGGCTATTTCAGGAGGGGTCACGTAACGGATCAGGAGGATTACCAATTTTGTCTTCCATTCCGATTGTCGGAGGTCTGTTTGGAAATCAAACTTGGCAATCTGATCGTACGGAATTAGTTTTGCTAATAACGCCCCGCATCCTAAATGATACTAGTGAAGCAAGCGATCTTGTGGATGAACTACGTAAACGATTGCGTTCGATTGAGGGCCTTGACTGGCCTGTTTCGACTCGTACTACCTCGCCAAGCCCATTGATAATTCCGCGGGACAAATCCAACTCAACCATAGCGCCAAACAAAAATACACAGTGAAAGGTCGCGTTAACACCAACTGTCGAATGAATGCAGTGGTTGAGTTGATATTTATGGATGTTTCTAAGAACTTAGTAAAGTAAAGATTGATATGAATAAAGGTAGGTTTGAAAATTTAATAAAAAAATTCATTTCGCTATTCGCGATTGCATTGTTAGTTTGCGGCTGCGCAACAACAGCCCAAATGACTGGCTCCACGCCAACTTTAAATTCCCCGGGAGAACTGAAGCAACGTGCAACATCAAGAGCAACCCAATATTGGCAACTTGTAACGACGGGCAAATACAAAGAGTCGTATGAATATTTAACTCACACTTCTCGTGCGGCGGTACCCCCGGATCGTTATGAGCAACAACTGCGTGGCATGCGGCTAAAAACCGCCGAAGTTGATAAGGTAGAATGTTTGCCAGACAACACGTGTAATATCGGATTGAAGATGGAAGTTGATATTCTTCTCCCGCGCGTAGGTTTCAGAACTGTACCGCTTGAGCATCGCGAAGTGTGGGCTTTCAGCAACGGAGATATGTATTTGATACGTAAATAACTCGTAGTTGCGTAAAAGGCAAAAATTTGTATAGAATCTTTATTACTGTTGTTGGTTCTAAAAAGTGATCACTTCACTCTCAAAGTTAAGGAGTTTCGGAAATATGAATATCAAACACAAGTCGCTAGTTGCGGCGCTCATGGGGGCGGGTGCTCTCGCCGTCGCGGGCTCAGCAAACGCGGTCTATCTCAACAGCGACGGTACGGGTGAGCTGCTGATTTACCCATACTACACGGTGCGCAATAATGTCGATACGTTGATTTCGGTTGTAAACAGCACCAACCAAGGTAAGGCGGTAAAGATTCGTTTCCGCGAAGGTAAAAACTCTGCGGACGTACTTGACTTTAACCTCTATCTTTCGCCGCAAGACGTTTGGACTGGCTCGGTAAGTTCGATTGGAGACAATGGAAATGGTACCGGTGGTGCTCGTTTAAAGACTGGAGATACAACGTGTGTGTTCCCGCTCGAAGACGAATTTGGAAACAAAGTACGTGAAAATGGCTTTCCTTTCCGTAACTTCGGTTTTGTTCAAGGGAATGCTGATGGCGGACCGACGGACGTAGATCGCGTTCGCGAGGGTTATGTTGAAATCTTCGAGATGGCGACAATCCCTAGCGGGACTGCACTATATGACGATATTGAGCACAACAACGGAAATTCAACTACTGCGCGTACGCCAGACTGCAAAATCGTTAACGCAGGTAATGCAATTGGTTCGGCCTCGGTGTTGGGTACCCGTCCTCCGTCAGGTGGATTGTTTGGTAACGCAACAACGATCAGTTTCACGCAAGGAACGAATACCGGCATAGACGCAATCGCATTCAACGATTTTTGGGCTGGCAATAGCAATGGTGACATCGCTTCGCCGGCTGCTGAAACGCCTAGCTTGAACGATGGCGGTACGATCAGCGTTGTTACGGACAACAATGTTACTTATGTAACCGATTGGGGCGCGAGTATTCTTGCCGTCGGCGCCACGATCATGCATAGCAACATCATGAATGAATATGCATACACTGCTGATAACGTGTTTGCTACCGACTGGGTTATTACAATGCCCACAAAGCGTCAGCATGTTAACGGAGCACTAGCGCCAATTCCACCGTTCCAACGTAAGTTTACAAAGGATGGTGCCTGTGACGATGTGCGTCTCGTTTCTTATGATCGTGAAGAAGGTCGTTCACAAAGCCGAATTGGTCTTTCGCCACCACCTCCAACAGGTACCGATTCTTTGTGCTGGGAATCGAACGTTATTTCGTTCGGCGGTTTGAACTCCGGCGCCTCTAAAGTTTACGGCTCGACTAATGCGCTGGGCTTTAACGGCTACCAAAACGGTGGGTTCGCTGTCCCAACGGTTAGTGCGGCTCCACAGGGCGAAGGCGGTTGGCTTGACATGAGTTTCGTTACGACAGGTGTTACGAACAACCACACGATGGTCGGTCTTCTTACCCAACGTATCACCATTACTGGTAGCAACGCGGTTGTGGATACTGTGTCGAACGTTACGTTCCGTGGCTTACCAACAGTTGGGTTTGCAATCACTCAAGGTAACGCTGGTCAACGAGCAAGCTTTGCTTCTTCGTACGGTCATCGCTATCGTAAGAGCATCACCCCAGGCGCTATTACTACGGCTCCGTAATAACCAAACGTCATCGTTAAAAAATAGCGACCTCCGGGTCGCTATTTTGTTTTGCCCCAGCTATTGACGTAATGTGCTCCTGCTAATAAAATATCGGTGGGGGGTATGGAGGTTTGGAAATGTTTATTCGAAGCGTTATTACTGCAACATTTTTTTTTGGATTTTTTCTTAATGTCTCGGAAGCGGTTACTGGGACCGCCACAATAGAATGTGTTGAGCAAGACATCGGGAACGGTAAAAAAGAACTTACTTGTAATTTGGGTGCAGTTAAATTCGTTGTACCCAATTCATTGTCTTTGCCCCCAAGTGTGAGTGGTAATCAGTTTGACTTAACGGCAAGTTCGACGGGCTTTGCATGTAATCCGACTGTTTCTGGTGTTGCTGGTGGAACTCAACAACAATCTACATTTACTGCAAATTGCACTGGGTCCAGCGCCCCTACGGTGTTTACTTGGGCGGCAATCGATCCGACAGCAGCTGCGGCCGCGTCGCTTAACATTCAAAATCCGAGCGCACAAAATACAACTGCTTCGCTAACTCTTGGTGCAGCTGTTTCGTCTTTGGGAATACGATTTACGGCGTGTACAACGCAAGGCGTTGGTTGCCAAACTTTTGACAGGTCAATCGCTAACACCTCAATTGTTCAAACGCCATCTGGATGTTCAATCACCGGCGTACCCACGTCGGCTGTTGCTGAAAACGCTAACGTAAACCTAGGCGTTTCTGGATGTCAAAATCTTCAAGGTTCCCCTACCTATACCTGGCGATATAACGGCGGTAATAGTATCGGCTCCGCTACAACTCTTTCACACGTACCGTTCCCGTCCAGTAGTTCGGCCGCCTCAGGTTCTTACACACTCACCGTGTGTAATCCTAACGGTAACGCTACAACTGGGTGCGCGACGTTTCCAAACGCAAACGGGGTGACGGTAAATAAGGCTTCGAGCGGTGGTGAGCTTGCGTTATGTCCGGCAGGTACGGTGTTTGGTATTGTGTCGGCAGATGGCGCCCAGGGTGTTATTGATTTCGGTCGCGAAAGCTCGAAATTATTCCGCGGTGTCACAGATAGCGGAGACATACCGGTAGTGTTTCGGGTTACAGTGCCTAACCCGACACCGTCGGGAGAAACGGAAGCGCGGCTCACTTGGAACTCTTCAATTGGCGCGTCAACCGGAAAAACCGTAAAAATCAGTAGAAATCAAGCTTGCGGATCGGTTGGGGCCGCCACACTGGGCTCTACTTGGGATTCGGGCGCTAGGAACGTCACTTATCGCGCTAGTTCTGTTCCATACTTCGACGCAGGAAGCGTGTGGTACGTGATGGTTACTTCTCCTGGATGCACTGCTAATTGCAACTTTAATTTAGAAATATTTAAGTAAGTGAAAATTTATATGTACGGGCGGTGGCGAGGACTCGCCGCCGCATTTTTTTTTGTAGTCACTAGTGTAGGCGAGGCCAGCTCGCCGCTAGTGGGGAAAGATGTACAAGGCGCTGTTGTAACGCGCGCAGAGGTAATTGGAGCCATGCAACAGGCTTTAAAAACTGATGCGAAGCCATTCAACGATTCAGATCAACAACAAACGCTTATTGACGCGTTGCTTGATATGAAGACCCTGCCACGAGTCGCTCAAAAACAGTTCTCTTTTGACGAAGTGGAGAATGCATATATCGCGCGTCAAGCAGGCGAGGCGCATATGCGAGCAATAGCTCAATTACTCGATTGGCGTTACCGAGACAAGTACAAAGCAAACAGCCCTGTTGTTTTAGAGCGCGCGCGCGAACTTTTTGCAGTTGCGAAAGGTGAGCAACTGACACCGCCAACCTATGAAGTCGCGCACATCGTTATACGCACTGATACTAGGTCAATAGAGGAAGCGACATCACGGGCGGTAACAGCGTATGACCGATTAAAAAACGGAGAGAAGTTCGATGTCGTCGCTACTGAAATGTCTGACGATCCAACGGTGGCGACCAATAAAGGGCACTTGCCGCCACTACGGTATGACCAAGTTGACAGCGCATTTGCGAGGAATGTGATGAACGACCACTTAGTTGGTAAGTTATTACGTCCGTTCTTAGCTCGGTCAGGAATCCATGTTGTTTTTGTCAAAAAACACAATCCAGGTAAAGCTCAAACTTTTGAAAGTGTTCAGGAAGCCTTTATCGGACGTGCTGTAGAAGAACTTGTTGCAAGCGAGCGTAATCGAGATTGGTCAAAGATACGCCCGAATGCAAATCAGCGCGAATACAATCTGTCAATTTTGAGTGATTTAATTAAACCAAGCGTGAGTCCACAGGATCAAAAAAAATTAATGGAAGAAGCGGCAAAGCAAAAAGCGGACGTGCGTAATAGGAGTGTTTCGTCCGAAGCGCCTAAAATAAAGTGAAATAGTTTGCGTTTTAGGTGACACCGCTTCATTTAACATAAGATAGTTATTGTCTTAAAAACTAACTAAACAAAGATTTTTGCCTGTGTCGGTAATGCGATTTGCTGAAGAAGGAGAAGTGCTGCGTCTTGCTCGAGAAGGACAAAGCACAGAACTAGCGGCATTACTGAATGCGCTCCAAACGCGTGAAGGTGCAACCCAAGAAGTACTTCAATTAGGTGCTGAAGCTGTCGCAATAGCTGGCAACCATCGCGGAGCATTAAACATACTCCGCAACCTCAATCACAAGAACCCCAAAAATAACCGAACTTTAAAATTGGCAGGCGCATGCTTCGAAGCCCTAGGCGATTATGTAAACGCTAGGCGGGCGTTTCATGAAGCATCAAATGCTGACCCAACGGACGACTACAGTCTTGCTCATGCCGCCAACATGTACTTACAAACCAACGAGTTTGAGCAAGCCTACACGCTAACTAAACGACTTGAACGAAGAAAGCCCAATGCGCAACAGCTTTTTGAGTTGCGTTTAGTTCAAGCAACTTGCCTCTTACATTTAGGGGATACACAAGCAGCAGAGCAAACCGTAAATCTTCTCGACGAACTCCAGAGGCAAGACGCCCTTGTGCATTCTTTAATGGGAAGAGTGTGGCTTAGTCGCGGAGATTTAGAAAAAGGTCTTTCATGTTTCGTGTCGGCTTTAAATCTTGCTAGTGAAAGAGATAAACCAGGGCTCGAAAGACTTATTCGATATCTAAAGGGTGAATCCTCTACCGGACTGGGGCCAGAAATCACGGCATCCATCTTTGACAGTTATGCTGATAAATTTGATCGTCATCTAGTTAAAGATCTAGGTTATGGCGCCCCATTGCTAATCGCCGACCACGTACACAAGCGATTCGGTACACAATCGTTTAATTTCCTTGATTTGGGTTGCGGTACTGGACTCGTTGCTGAGGCATTAAAGCCACTAAATGCGAATGGTGTGGGGGTGGATATCTCAAAAAAAATGCTTTTAAAAGCTGAGAAAAAACAAATCTACAGCCACCTTCTCTATGGAGATATCCCGGCGGTACTTAAAAATCTAAATGAGGAGTCGTTTGATCTGGTTATTGCAGCAGATGTTTTCAGTTATCTCGGCGATCTTAACGACATAATAAAACGGATATTTGCGATTCTTAGAGGTGACGGCATGCTTTGCTTCACTATTGAGATCGACGATCAAAATCCAGACTCAACGAGCACTGCTACTAGCAGCATGAGATCCCGACATGGCGCGCGCGCAGTCAACCAATCGTTGGCAGAGGGCGGGTTTAAAAATGTTGCTAGCTACCCATTTGTAATGCGTTACGAAGCTGGGACGCCCGTCGACGCTTCTATTGTGGTTGCGTTTAAATAATTGGTTTAAAAAAAGTTCACGCAAGATTCTGCTCGGCAGCACATACTCCTGCTCGATCGTGTCGAGCAAACATTTTCACCTCGTACATATTCTTGGTTTGTACTATCCAAGTAAACCGACACCGATCCTGCGTCGCATTCGCACCGGGGAAGAATGATACGAGCGTGTGATAGTGCGCACGCCCTTCAAGCTGCGGACCTTCGACACGCTGCTTGCCCTCGACGAGCGTTGCGCCTTCTGGTAGCTCGATCTCGGCGACCACACCGCGTGTGTATTTTTTCTCAAGCGTGGTCTTGCTGACGTACGTTGGTAAATACCCCGTGTTCTGCACACCGAAATCAATGCGCCAGAGATCATCACCCAGCTTCGTGACCTCCGTCGAATGATGTTCGAGTTTTGGTGACATCAGTGCTTGGAAAACAATCCAGTCGTGAAATTTACTGCACTCTTTTTCGAGCAAATGCGGCGGCGGATTGCTGAAAGTGTGAAAACGATTCCAGCCACCGAGTTCGACCTTACCGAGATCGGGATGATCGTATTCGTACCAATCGACGTAGCCCTTGCCCTTGTGAACCTCATCCGTCCACTTAAGTAGTTTCAAATCGTCCTCGACCGGATGATCGCGGAACCAGTCGATGTACTTGTAATCCTTGATCCCGGCTTCCCGCATCGGGCACCAGATTTCGACGACCCAGGCGTACGAACCAAGCTCGGTGTACAGCCAATCCTGAGTCCCCGTGATGACCTCTTTCGGGTGATACTTAAACTCGTGGAACACGCTGATCGCGGGATAGCCGGTCAGCTCTTCACCTTTCTTGCCCTGCGTATTGAACACCCACAAATCTTCGGGCGGCATTTCGTCGTCGGCTTTCGTGCCGTACGGACGCAATAGAACGCCGCTCCAGGTGTGAAAGAAAAGACCGCCGCAAATGTTGCGATGCCTATTGATGAATTCCACGCAATTGCGAACTTCGGGCTCGCTCGTGGGGAAATCACCAGCACCGAGTTGCTTTGATTCAGGGCGCCATTCCTCTGGGAAATTGCGATTTAAGTCGAGCCCTTCTTTTACGCGCGCGACAGGCAAGTTAAAGCCGTCGAAATTCTTGACTCGACCCTCGGAAACAATGCGGTAGTACTCGCCACCGCTTTCGACCGGATCGCGACGCACCATCAAACGCGGCTCACTCGGATGTTTTTTCCATGGCCCGTTCGGATCCTTGAAACGCATCATCAAAATGCGACCATCGCCATCGATGTCTTCGGTTTCCAGGCCTTCGATCGCGTCCTCGTCGTACGGATAAG
>JBOFBL010000419.1:0-1494 GCA_051645545.1 Casimicrobium sp.
TTCCTCGCCGAGTTTGCCTTTGAAAACGACTTGAATAAACAAGTCCGTCGCTTCGATGGGAATTGGGTTGGCGGAGAAATCGAAGGAGAGCGTCTTCTCGACGCCTGCATTAATTGCGGTGGCGACAATCGCGGCACCCGAGGTTGCGCTGCCGCCGCTCCATTCGGTGGCGGGGGCGGAGACGACGATCTCTTCACTCGGCGAGCGGCAGGTTTGCCAATTGATCCCAGGCTGTCCGATCTGGCCAAACAAGTCCGGCGTGTAGCACGTGTTGCGATGGAATTTGGCGACCGCTACAAATGTGCCGTCGGTCATGTGCTGCGGGACTTCGGTGGCGGGGACGCCTGCGCCGCTGCGATAGACCGAGATTGGCTGCGTCGCATTCTTGACCTTCGCTTTGATCAAACGAAAGCCGTCGGCGTTCTTGTTCTTCTCCACCGCATGATCGAGGATCCCGTAGACACCTTCATCCGGTAACTTGATCTCTAGCTCGCCGCGGAAGAAGTAGTTGATGAGACCGGCGCTGTAGCTCACAGCCGTTGGAACGAGTTTGCTCGCGGCGTCGGTGTAGGTGAAGAAGTTTTGCTGAAATGGTCCACTGCCTGTGTAGGCGGGCGGGTCATTGGGTTGGTTATTGTTGTTGACTCGCGGCACGAGCAACTCTTTGGCGAAATACGATTGCGCCGACGTACGTGCGCTTGGGTCAGTTTTAGTGCCCATGAATTTCATGACACAGTTCGTCGTCGTGCCGCCGCAGAGCGTGTCGCGCACGGTGGCCAAATTCTCGGGCGGAAAAAGTTCGCTCACATTCACTTCATTCCACACGCCAGAGGGCTCGGGAAACGGTAACCCCTCAGCCGGAAGGTACTGCGGTGTCGGCGTGTTGAGTCCCCATACTTCGAAGTCTCTTCCGACTGACGTGAAATTGCTACTGGTGTAGGCAGCAATGCCAGCGCTCGCTGTATTTGGGTTGGGCAACCGAGTTGTCTTCAACTGATCATTCAAATCGATATTCCAGAACTCGCGCGGTAGACCGAACATGATCGGCGCGCTCGCCATTTGTGCGAGATTGCGAATCAAGGTGAAGTTGCGCTCCCAATAAAGCTCGTAGCCACTGGGTCGATAAGCACCGAGTGCAGCGCATGCTTTGCTCGTGCAATGCGAATCGTTGCGCACGTGCTGCGGGCTCGCCATGTCTTGCAGGTGATGCATGATGTGTCCAAGCGCCTGGAAGGTGAGCCCCCAGTTCTTCTTTCTCGTCGTTTCAGCATTGGTGCTCGTCAGCGCTTTATAGAAGTACTCGCGCGCGTCCATATAGGTGAAGTGATTGAGCCCCGAGGTGAAAATCAAAGGTTGATTGGTCGATCCTACGCCGCGCTTCAACATCCAATCGACCGAGCTTGGGCCGACGGAGGCACCAAATTGCGAAAGACCGGTGTCCTCACCGCCCGCCTTCTGCGGGTTGTAGAAATGCGCGAACGGGCGAATGAAGGG
>JBOFBL010000420.1:0-1287 GCA_051645545.1 Casimicrobium sp.
CGAAGGGTCTGCATGACTTCATGGGCTGGAAGAAACCGATCCTGACGGATTCGGGCGGCTTTCAAGTCTGGTCGCTCGGTGACTTGCGCAAGATCACGGAACAAGGCGTTCATTTCGCCTCACCGATTAACGGCGACAAACTCTTTCTATCGCCCGAAGTGTCAATGCAGATTCAGCGCTCGTTGAATTCGGACATCGTAATGCAACTCGATGAATGCACGCCCGCCGACGCGACGCTTGAACAAGCGCAGGCGTCGCTGCAAATGAGTTTGCGTTGGGCGAAGCGCAGCAAAGACGAGCATCAGCGGCTTGAAAATCCGAATGCGCTCTTCGGCATTGTGCAAGGCACGCTGTTCGAATCGCTGCGCGCCGAATCGCTTGCGGGGTTGAACGACATCGGTTTCGATGGCATTGCGGTCGGCGGCCTCTCGGTCGGCGAGAGCAAAGAGGATATGCATCGCATTCTCGATTTCATCGGACCGCGATTGCCAGCCGAGAAGCCGCATTATTTAATGGGCGTCGGCACGCCGGAAGATTTGGTTTACGCCGTTGAGCGCGGCATCGACATGTTCGATTGCGTGATGCCAACGCGAAACGCCCGAAACGGTTGGCTCTTCACCCGCTTTGGCGACATCAAACTGAAGAACGCAAAGTACCGCGACGATCATCGGCCGCTCGACGAGACATGCGGCTGCTACACGTGTCGAAATTTCTCACGCGCTTATTTGCACCATCTCAACAAGACCGGCGAAATCTTAGGCGCGATGTTGAACACGATTCACAATCTGTACTACTACCTCGAACTCGCGAAAGAAATGCGCGAGGCGATTGAGCAGAAACGTTTTGTCGCTTGGCGCGAGCAGTTTCATCGCGATCGCGCTAGAAACGCTGAGTGAAGCGCTTGGTTACGCGACCTTCTTCGAAAACGTTCGCACGCCGGCAAGCACGCCGACGATGAGTAAGGCGATGCCAAGCGCTTCAAGTAAGGTCGGCGCACGCTGGTAGACGAAGTATGCGTAGCCGAGCGCCGCAAGCGTTTCGAACACGATCAACTGTCCGGTAAGCGCGGTCGGTGTATTTTTGCTCGCAACGTTCCAAAGCAGGGTGCCGAGCCAGGATGCGCAGAAGCCGATCGCGACCATCAAGCCCCAGAATTTGATCGGCGCGTCGCCAAGTTTCGTGAAACCGAATGACGCGTTGCCACTGGATTCGAAGTAACCGAGCATCGCAAGCAACCCTACCAATGCGATCGGCAACGTCACCAAGCCTTGCGCGCTCGCCCAGGTC
>JBOFBL010000421.1:0-3867 GCA_051645545.1 Casimicrobium sp.
GGCATCCGGCGACCAAGGAAGTCACCAACGCACCCGATCGTCCGCTTGTGACTGGCGAGACGATGTGTGAGCACATCTCGGTAGTCGGGCAACAGTTCAGCGCGGTGTGGAAAGTGTTCGAATGCACGCCGCATTCGCATTGGGTGATCGCAACGGCCGCAAGCCACGGCGATTCGAAAATCACCTACGACTGTCGCGCCGTTGAAGGCGGTTGCGAATTTCATCGTCGCCTTGAATACCGTTCGAAAAACTGGTTCATGCGCCTGCTCGACGGCAATCTCATCAAATGGTCGATCAATCGGCAATCGACGACCGCGCTTGCGAATTTGAAAGCGCTCTTGGAAAGCGGAAAGACTTGATAAACCGCTTGCAGGGCGGGTCAATCCCGCTGTTGCTTCGCGAATAAACATGCAACATGACGACATCGAATCGATCGCTGTCGTCATGAAGAAGATTCTCGTCATTGCATTCGCCATGTTCGTAACGCCGCTTACCGCATACGCCGCGAACCCCGCGCAAATTGATTGGCAGCGCATCACCGATTTCAGTATCGCGCGCACCGAAACCACTGTCGCGCAGTTTCGTCGTTTTACGAACGCCACGAAGTTCGTCACGCGCGCGGAGAAAAACGGCGGCGGCGAAGTCTATGAAAACGGTTGGGTAAAAAAGACGGGGTGGAATTGGCAAACCCCCTTCGGCGGTAATCATCGCGCTGCCGACGACGAACCCGCCGCGCACATCGCATTCGATGAAGCGCAAGCCTTTTGCAAATGGGAGGGCGGTGCGCTTCCGACCGATCCGCAGTGGCTCACCGCCGCCTACACCGAGCATCGCGCACAACCGAGTAGCGGCTTAGAGCGAGGCAAGACATATGCGTTTCCAACAGGCAACACACCGCTCGGTGCGCAATGTCTCGGCGACTGCGGCGACGTCACGAAAGCGCGTGCAATCAATCATGGCGCTCGACTTCTACGTGGCGACGGCCACGTGCGTGCAGGCACTAGCGCGCAAGGCGTGAACGGACTCTACGATATGGGCGGCAATCTCTGGGAATGGGTCGACGAGCCGCGCGGCGACGCAAGTGCGAATGCCGAGCGGCGTACGCGACGCGGTTCGTGGTGGTACGGCGCGGCGCAGATGAAAGCGGATTACTTGCAGAGCAAACCGGTGAACACTGCGGTTGTCTACATCGGGTTTCGCTGCGCGAAGAAGAACGACTAGTGTCGACGTTGTTTAACCATTCCTGGTGTGTGAGCGCGCTCGCGCGCGAATGCTGGCATGAACTTGCGCTTTCCGTGGGCTAGGTCTTCCAGTAATCATTCGCGCGTGATCCCCGCCTTCGGGGGGACGCTCCCACAAATCCACCTCAATCATTTGATTTTTATGGGTGTTCACCATGCGCGGACTTTTCGCGCCTTAGGTAGTGAGGCGCGCATGTTGTAAGCTGCAGCAGCATTTACCATCCAATCGATGAATAGCGTCGCGTGCGGGCTAAGTGCTCGATCTTTCGGACGCACCAGGTAATAATGCCATGCGATGGGCCATTCGACGTCGGCGAACAGTCGAATCAAGCGCCGCGATGCGATTTCGCCATCCACAAGCGCGCGGCGCGACAACGCAACACCTTGTCCGCGAAGTGCCGCTTCGATCACAGCGGACGTAGAGTTGATACGCAAGCCTTCGCCAGCACCCGCGCCGCGAATCCGAAATTTCGTAAACCAGTCGCGCCAGGTTGGAAACACGCTCGATGTTTCAAGCGTTGTGTCGTGCACCAGTGGCCACGTTGCAAGCTCAGCGGCCGAGCGCGGAGTGCCGCGCTGTTTCAATAGCGCTGGACTGCAAACAACGACAAATGACTCCGCCATCAATTTGATGCCCTCAACGCCCCGCCAAGCGCCAGCACCGCAGCGTATTGCAGTATCCGCTTCGCCGGATGCAACATCGACCACTCGATCTGTCACATCGAGGCGCACGTCGATGTCTTGATGCGCATCGGTGAATTCATGAAGACGCGGCATCAACCATCGCGCCATGAATGCTTGAGAGACTGAGACAGTGACCGACGGCCGTGTCGTTGCGCTGCGCAGTCGCCGCAATCCTGCTTCGAGCCGATCGAATCCTTCCGTGAGATCTGGCAGCGCGAGTTTCGCGTTCTCGGTGAGCGTCAAACGCGATTCGCCGTGACGCGCTCGCTCGAACAGCGCAACGCCTAGCCATTGTTCAAGTGCGCGCACTTGTTGACCAACTGCCGCGGGTGTCACATTCAACTCACGCGCCGCATCAACAAAGCTGAGCTTTATTGCACTTGTTTCGAACGCATGAATAGCCCGGAGCATTGCTAAATTTCTCATATCAAAAAAGAAAAACTACGTTGATGGTAAACACAATATGCCTTGTCTCGCGGCGCGTCAAGACAAATACTTCCCTCTCCACAAAACAACGGAGAACGCTATGAAACTCGCAGGAAAAACGGCATTGATTACGGGCGCAACAACGGGCATTGGTTTTGCCACGGCAAAGCTATTTCTCACCGAAGGCGCAAATCTCATCATCACTGGGCAAGATCGCGAACGGCTTGACGCGGCAAAACGCGAGCTAGGCGCTGATGTACTTGCGATCAAGCTCGATGTCCGCGATCACGATCAACTTCGCGGAATGCACGATACGATTGCCCGTGCAAATCGGCGGGTCGATGTTCTTTTCGCGAACGCTGGCGTCGCGTTTGCTACGCCGATTGCTAGTACAAGCACCGAACGTTACGACGAATTGATGAACATCAACCTCAAAGGCGTTTTCTTCACGATTCAGGCTGCACTTCCGCTGCTAAACGATGGCGGCAGCATCATTCTCAACACGTCGTGGCTCAACGAAGTGGGCACCGCAGGATTGTCGTTACTTTCGGCATCGAAAGCGGCAGTGCGCTCGTTTGCGCGTACGCTCTCCGCCGAGCTCTTGCCGCGAAAAATTCGCGTCAACGCCGTAAGCCCCGGGGCGATGGCGACACCGATTCATTCGAAAAATGGGATGTCTCCAGAAGAGCTCGAGAAATTCGCCGCACAGCTCAAGCAACGCATTCCACTCGGACGTTTCGGTGCTGCCGAAGACGTCGCAGCCGCAGCACTCTTTCTCGCCAACGATGAGTCGGCCTACGTGTTAGGCAGCGAAATCGTGGTTGACGGCGGTTTTTCGCAACTTTGATGTTCGCGTGGAAACAAAAAAGGGAGCCGAGGCTCCCTTTTCATTTACACAACAAAACTAAGACGGATCAACCTTCTTCTTGATGTGCTTACCAAGAAACTGCTCCATCTTTTCGTAGAACTCAAATTTGTTTTCTTGGTTCGCGAAGCCATGACCTTCATTGTCTTTGACCATGTATTCGACCTGAACGCCGCGTTTGCGTAGCGCGTCGACCATTTGATCGCTTTCGGCTTTCACCACGCGCGGGTCTTTCGCGCCTTGTGCAACGAAGAGCGGCGTTTTGATTTTCTCGGCATTTAACGCAGGCGAAGTTGCCGTGAATTGCGCCTTGTCTTTTTCTTCGTCGCCGATCATCTCTTTCATCATTTCGGCGAACGGTTTCCAGTACGGCGGAATTGTTTTCAAGAAAGTGAACATGTTCGACACGCCGACGTAGCTTACCGCTGCAGCGTAGAGATCGGGCGTTTTCGTGATGCCTGAGAGCGTCGCGTAGCCGCCATAACTTCCGCCATAAATCGCGATGCGTTTCGGATCGGCAATCCCTTCTTTGATAAGCCATTGGGCGCCATCCGTGATGTCGTCTTGCATCGCAAGACCCCATTGCTTGAAGCTCGATTCCCAGAACTTACGACCGAAGCCTGTTGAGCCGCGGAAGTTCATTTGGAACAC
>JBOFBL010000422.1:0-4063 GCA_051645545.1 Casimicrobium sp.
CCACCGCTTGCACCTGCAGTTGTCAACGCGATTTTCGCTGCGACGGGTAAGCGACTTCGCTCGCTTCCTGTAGACGTATCCGCACTAAAGAGGGCTTGATTAGATAGCGCTATCTTTAAACGCCGTTAATCGATTGCGGATAAAAATAAAAAACGGACGCCATGGCGTCCGTTTTTTTGTTACGCGTCGAATCAATCTTCGACAAATGTCTCTTCTCGCTTCTTGCGGATCGCGGGCAGTGCGAGCACGACCAAGAGCACTGCCGAGAGCAGCAACATCGTAAAGCTGATAGGACGTTGTGTTGGATCGATGAACACCATGGGATCGCCGCGCGAGAGCAGTAAGGCACGACGTAAATTCTCTTCCATCATCGGTCCAAGGATGAATCCAAGCAACAGCGGCGCGGCCTCGCATTCGAGTTTCGCGAAGATGTAGCCAATCACACCGAATGCAGCGATAGTCCAGATATCAAACGTATTGTTGTTCACGGTGTACACACCGATACAACAGAACGTGAGAATCATCGGATAGAGCAGGCGATACGGAATCTTCAGAAGCTGCACCCAAAGTCCGATCATTGGTAGATTCAAAATCACCAGCATCAGATTGCCGACCCACATCGAGGCGATCAAGCCCCAGAAGAGCTGCGGGTTCGAGGTGATGACCTGCGGGCCTGGTTGAATATTGTGAATCGTCATCGCACCGACCATCAGTGCCATCACTGCGTTGGGCGGAATGCCGAGCGTGAGCAAGGGGATGAACGAGGTTTGCGCACCTGCGTTATTCGCCGATTCAGGTGCCGCGACACCGCGAATGTTGCCTTGTCCGAAGGGTGGATCGGCGTTAGGGCCTGCGATTTTTTTCTCGAGCGAGTACGCGGAGAACGATGCGAGCAACGCGCCGCCGCCTGGCAGGATGCCTAGCAGCGATCCGAGACCGGTGCCACGCGCGATGGCTCCCGCAGCTTTCTTGATATCGTCCAACGTAGGCAATAGCTTGCCCACTTTCGAGGTAAACACTTCACGCGCTTCGCCACGTTCAAGATTGATAAGAATTTCGCCGATACCGAAAATGCCCATCGCGACCGCGACGAAACCGATGCCGTCGGTGAGCTCCGGTGTGTCGAAGCTAAAGCGCGCAACGCCCGAGTTCACGTCGGTGCCAATGAGGCCCAACACGATACCGAGCACGATCATCGCGATAGCTTTGAGTACCGAGCCGTGCGCGAGCACGACGGCGGCGATCAAACCAAGCACCATGAGCGAGAAGTAGTCGGCGGGACCGAACTTCAGCGCGGCTTCCGAAAGCGGTGGTGCGAATGCTGCAACGAGTAGTGTGGCGAACGTGCCCGCGACGAACGAGCCGATCGCGGCCATGCCGAGCGCCGCGCCCGCTCGACCTTTTCGTGCCATTTGATAGCCGTCGAGCGCGGTGACGACCGAGGATGACTCGCCCGGAAGGTTCACCAAGATCGCGGTAGTCGAACCGCCATATTGCGCGCCGTAATAAATGCCTGCGAGCATGATGAGCGCGGAGACGGGCGGCAAAGCGTAAGTCGTTGGTAGCAACATCGCAATAGTTGCGACGGGGCCGATGCCGGGGAGCACGCCGATTAAGGTGCCGAGCAAGCAGCCGATCAGCGCGTAGGCGATGTTTTGAAAGGTGAGCGCAACGCCGAAGCCAAGCGCGAGATTATTGAGTAGATCCATCGCTTAGCTCCAGGGGAAAAGTTTCATTTGGAGCTTGAGTCCATAGACGAACACGCCCGCACAAAAGAAGCACATGAGCACTGCGATAAAGGCAAGTTCGCGGTAATTCTTGTCGTGCGCTGCGTAGCCCGCGAGCGCAATCAAAATCACAATCGCCGCGAGAATGCCAAGGTAGGGCAATGCCACGCCGAACAAGACGACGGCAAGTGTCACCAACACCACGGGCGTCCACGTCCAACCGATGCCATTGGTTTGTGCCCATTTCGCCTGGTTTTTAAGCCCCACGACTGCGATAACTACGCCCAAGGCCGCGAGTACGCCACCCAAGATTCGTGGAAAGTAGCCCGGTCCCATGCGGGCCGCAGTGCCGATTGAATAGTTATATGCGCCAACGAAAAAAACGATACCGATCGCGAGAAACATAATTCCCGCGAGCAGATCTTTGTTCTTCATAAATTGATTCAAAACTGAATCCCCCCTAGTTTGGTTACATGCGAGATGACCGCTTCGGAAATGATGAGAAACGGACACAACCACTGATTATTACTGAGCGAACCTGTCTCGACAATGTTTCGTGCGTTGCAGCATGAGTTTGTCGCATCGCCTTATGCGTGCGCATTGTGTGCATGCACGCGCAATGAAAAAAGCCACCCGCAGGTGGCTTTTTTGGTGCACGAGTGTCGCGCGGCTAAAGTGCTACTTTACGCCAGCTTTAGTGCGAAGCTCGAGGACATGATCCTCAAGCACCTTGCCTTGCAAGCGCTGCGCGAGCTGCGGTTTGACTTCATCGAATGGAGGCGCTTTCGCGTCGCGCACATCGTCAAGCTTGATCACGTGAAAACCGAATGGGCTTTGCACCGGCTGCGGTGTGAATTTGCCTTTCTCGAGCTTAGTCATCGCCTCGGCAAACGGCTTCACATAATTCGAAGGCACGGCCCAATCAAGATCGCCGCCGTTTTCTTTCGAGCCTGGATCTTTCGAAACGGATTTTGCAACGTCTTCGAATTTCGCACCGCCCTGGATTTGCTTAATCGCCGCTTCGGCTTCTTCTTTTTTCTCGACCAGGATGTGACGGGCACGATACTCTTTGTCGCCCAAGCCGGCTTTGATTTGGTCGTACTCTTTCTTGAGCACATCGTCGCCTACTGGTTTCGATGCGAGCAAATCGTTCACGTAGCTGCGGATCAAAATCGTGTCGGCGGCCACTTGCATTTGCGTGCGCAAGCTGTTGTCCTTATCGAGACCTTTTGCCTTGGCAGCACGAAGCAGCAATTCGCGATTGACGAGCTCTTGCTTTAAGAATTCGCGAAGCTCGGGCGAATCGGGTTGACCTTGCGCGACGCGCTCTTTGACGATTAAGTCGAGCTGCGCTTGCGAATAGAGATTCGATCCGTTGTTCGACGCAGTAGCAGGTGCTGCAGCGGGCGCGGCAGCGGGTGCTGCGGGCTTTTTGGCCTGGCCATGGGCTACGCCAACGGTTGCGAATAGTGCGGCGCTCACTGCCGTCGCGAGAAGGGTGTTTTTTGTGGTTTTCATAGAGTCATCCGAATGATGAAGTTGCTAAGACTGATAAGTTGGAAATGAGTTCAGAGTGTCGGATCAAGCGCTTTTACTTGCAGCAGCCTCGTCGGGCGTGAGTGTCGAAAGTGCGAGTGCATGAAGTGTGTGTGGCATTAGATCGTCGACCAATGCGTAGACGGCACGATGCCGCTGCACGGTCGATTTCCCCACAAACGCGGAGGCGACAATCTTCGCCGACAGGTGACCGCCGCCATTGTTGCCCGCGTGACCGGCGTGTTTTGACGAATCGTCGGCGACGTCCAGTCGTTCCGGCTGAAGCGCACTTACTCGCGAGACGAAGAGGTCGGTGAGCGTACTGGTCATCGTGAATCTTTCACCGCGTCGTCGCTCGCGACTGCTTCTTGATCGGGATCGGCCATGTATTTCGACAGAAAGAGCACGTTCAACACTGTGAATACGAGGAAGATGCCCATCGCCCACCACACCTTGAAATTCACCCAGGTGTCGAGGCTGAAATGAGTGGCGATATAGCCGTTGAGCGCCGCCATGGCGAGGAAAAATACGACCCACGCGTAAGTCACCGTCGTCCATACGTTCGCAGGCGCTTTGAAATTTGCCTGCTGGAAAAGCACACCTATCCAGTCGCGCTTAAAAAACAATTTGCCGACGAGTAAGGTCAATGCAAAGATTCCGTAGAGCGCCGAAGGTTTCCATTTGATGAACGTCTCATCGTGCAACAGGAGCGTTGCGCCGCCGAAGACGACGATGATCGCAAGCGATACCCATTGAATCGGCGTGACTTTCTTTTGTACGAAATAGGCGTATGCGATGGC
>JBOFBL010000423.1:0-9593 GCA_051645545.1 Casimicrobium sp.
AATTCAACTTTACCGTTTTTATCTTTTATCGCCCAATAATCTTGGGCGTTGGGTCGATCTGCCACTTCTTGGTTTTCACGCATCAAACCGAACATTTTTCCCATGTCGGTGACCGCCTGACGAATCTCGCGGTAGATCACGCCGAGAAAATTAAGCGGCGTGTAAAGCTGAATCAAAAACGCATTGACCATCACCAGATCGCCAATCGTCATCGAGCCTTTGAGCACGCCATCGATTGCGCGCCACATCACGAGACTTGCACCGACCGCGATGAAAAAACTCTGCCCGAGATTGAGTAACGAAAGCGAGGTCTGCGAGCGCACCGCTGCTTTTTCCCAGCGCTGCAAACTCTGATCGTAGCGATCGGCCTCATAGCGTTCGTTACCGAAATACTTCACAGTTTCGTAGTTGAGCAACGAATCGATCGCTTTCGAATTGGCTTTCGAATCGAGCTCGTTCATCTCTTTGCGAAATGCAGTGCGCCATTCGGTGACCGCAATCGTGTAGCCGATGTAGAGCACGAGCGTGACGAGCGTGACGGTGACGAAGCTCCAGTCGTAATTCCACGCGAGAATGCCCGCCACCAGGCTCAATTCGATCAAGGTCGGCAGAATCGAAAACAGTGTGTAAGACAGAAGCGAAGAGATACCGCGAGTGCCGCGTTCGATGTCGCGCGTCAGTCCACCGGTTTGCCGCGCGAGATGAAAGCGCAACGACAAGCGATGCAAATGCTCGAAGGTTTCGAGCGCGACGCGACGCACCGAGCGCTGCGTGACTTTCGCGAAGAAAAACTCACGCAGCTCGGTGAAAAACGTAACCGATAAACGCGCGAAACCGTATGCAACCAATAAAGCGAACGGCGCTGCAAGCATCGCCTTTTCCACACTCATGCGATCGACAATCCACTTGAGCGTGACCGGAATCATCACGTTGGCCACTTTCGCGAGCAGCAAGCAAGACAGTGCCAGACCAATTCGCGCTTTATGTTGCGCAAGGTAGGGTAATAGCAGGCGAATGGGCGAGGTGGCGCCGCGGGGTGTTACGTTCATAGTGAGCTCAACTGCTGCAACAAGCGCTAGTTGCGTTTCAAGCGTCCCTGCTGTGCGAACTGTGTGAGCACGGTGACAAACTCGCTCATCTTTGTGGGTTTGGTGAGATACGCGTCGCACCCGGCAATCTTCGCGCGCAGGCGATCGACGGTGCCCGTACGCGAGGTCAACATGATAAGAATTTGCGGCGTATTGGCGCCGAGCGCGCGCATGCGGCGAATGACCTCAGGCCCTTTGATGCCGGGCATTTCAAAATCGATCAGCGCGACGTCGTAATGCTTTGCGATTGCCATGCGCAAGCCTTCTTCACCATCAACCGCAGTTTCGACAGCGAAGCCGACTTTGCCAAGCGCTTCTTGAATCGCAACGCGCGAGAACTTCGAATCGTCGACGACCAGAATCGATAGCGACCGCTGCCAGGGCAGCGCTTCGTGATTGGGCATTGCGCCCTGAGCAGCTGTTGGCTCGACACGCGGCACTTCCATGTCGTTGCGTGGTGGCGTGCTCGCGACTTGCGGCGGCGCTGCCGATTGCGTTTCGACACTGGGCTCGGGCGTTGCGTGATGCGCAGGGGTCGAGGTGTGTGGCGAGAGATGCGGCGGGTACCAACCTTCGCGAATGCGATTGATGCCTTGCGCGAGCGAATACAGAAGCTGCGAATTCTGTTGAACTTGGTAGTACGCAGCGTCGGAGGAAAACTGAGTGACCAAGCCGATCGTTCGTCCAGGCTGTTTGCGTCGACGCACCGCCATCACCGCCTCGGGCTGTTGCATATTGGCGATGAGTAAGTCTGCGGGTTCTTCGTCGACCACTTGCAGAGTCACGCCGGAGCCTGTCGGACGGCGCAAGAAGAGCTTTAGGAGATCGGCGTCACGGGGGCTGAAGCCCACTAAACGAACCGTCGATAACGGCTTCGCAGCGCTGTCGTCGGTATGTGGTTCGTTTGGCTCGATTTCGGACATCGCCTCATTATAGGAACGAAGGGCGAAAGTCTCACCAACGTGCGCCGCGCGCGCCAACAAGCCCGATGATGCCGCGCAGAGCGCCGTAGGCGAGCCAGTCGATCGTGCGCGCGAACCAGCCGCGGCGATTCCAGCGATCCGGGTCAACCGCCTGCCCGCCTTTTTCGATGAGCTCGCCCAGACAATCGTGTAATTCGG
Organism: Casimicrobium sp.; assembly: GCA_051645545.1. Taxonomy (GTDB): domain Bacteria; phylum Pseudomonadota; class Gammaproteobacteria; order Burkholderiales; family Casimicrobiaceae; genus Casimicrobium. The sequence goes on from JBOFBL010000423.1 coordinate 2,210, forward strand.
TGGCGAAGCCACGCTCGCGTACGAAGACATTGGCTTCGCGCGCCAAAAGCAGCGAAAACGGATCGATATTGGATGACCCCACCGTCGCCCAGCGACGATCGACCACCGCAACCTTTGCATGCAAAAAACTGGTCTCGTATTCGACAATGCGCACACCGGCGCCGAGCAATTGCCCATAGAGCGCCTTCGCCGCATGACGAAGCCACGCGTACTCAACATGCCCCTGCAGCAGCAGCGTCACGTGCACACCGCGCTTCACGGCCGCAACCAGCTCGTTGCGAAAGCGAATACCGGGGAAGAAATAAGCGCACGCGATGACGACGTCCTCCTTAGCGGAGCGAATCGCCGCAAGATAGGCGCGCTCGATGTGACGTCGATAGCGGAAGTTATCGCGCACCAGAAACTTCGCGGTAATCGGTCCGGCCAGTTCGGCATTCGCGGCCAGCGTGAGCTGCGGTAGCGAGCGTGGATCGAGATTGACCACGCGCAGCACGCGCCACAAGCGATGCGCGGCAGCGACGATTGGCACCAGGATCGGGCCTTCGACACGCACCGCGAAATCGACACGCGGCGGCGTGTGCCCAGGCGTATTCATGTCGTCGATCAAGTTAATGCCGCCAACAAACGCGGTCGTGCCATCGACAATCACCAGTTTGCGGTGAAGTCGTCGCAGCCGCGACAATCGCCACGTCATCGGGAACACGTCGGCACGATAAAGCACGATCCACACACCCGCGCGCACGAGCGCTTCGCGAAGCCGCACAGTCAAATAGTTTTTGCTGCCGAAGCCATCGACGATCACGCGAACTTCGACCCCGCGCTCGGCGGCAGCGGCCAGCGCATCGGCAACCACCGCGCCCGAAGCGTCGTCGGCAAAGATGTACGCCTCGACGTAGATCGAGCGAGCCGCCGCTTCGATTGCGGTGATGAGTGCCGGAAAATACTGCGTACCGTTGCGCAGAAGAGCGACCGAATTGCCGACGCTGTACGTGTGCATGGTGCGATTGTCAACGCTAAGCTAGCGTTTAGCAACCGAGCGCGATCCGCCGTGCCGACGATCGGCCAGCGGTAGATCGTAGCTCGCGAACAATTCGTCGGCGCGGGCGCGAAGCGTGGTGAGCACCTGATCGAGCGTGGCGATCTGCTTTTCCGACAAGCTCTCAAGCAGCAACCGATGATGACGAACCGCCAGCGGCCAAAGCGCGGCGAACAGCGCCTGTCCGCTCGCGGTCAGTTGCACCGAAACGCGACGCGCATCGCCCGCGATTGTGTGTCGCTTTACGAGTTTTTTCGTTTCGAGCGCGGTGAGGCTTCGCGACGTGCGTGCGCGATCGAGTTGCGCGACCTCGGCGAGCTCGGAGGAGCTCATGCAATCGACTTTGGCGAGCAATGCGATCAATCGCCATTCGCGTCGCGTAATGCCGAAGCGCCCTTCGCACAGGCGCGTGATGGGCGCGCCGGCAACGGCGAGCATTTGGCTCACGCGATAGAGCACGAGATCGGGAAGCCCCGACGGGGCAAACAGCGACGAGGCAGGTTGTTTTTTAGCAGTCGTCATAGCGCGAAAGACAGGTAATTGATTTGATCAATTAAATCACCGCGGCGTAGACTGGCGACGAAAACTACGTTGCAATCGTTGCAATGCGCGGCGCAGACGATTTAGTTTTCAGTCAAGGAAAACGCACATGAAACAACGAATTTTTCTCACAACCTTCACGCTTGTGAGCGCACTCGCGGCAAGCGCGCTTGGCTATGCGCAAGACAATACCTTGCGCCTCATCGTGCCGTATCCGGCGGGCGGCTCGTCGGATCAAGCCGCACGCATCATCGCCAGCGAATTGCAGCCGAAGCTCGGCACGCCGGTGATTGTTGAAAATTTGGTGGGCGCGGGCGGTCGTGTGGCCATGCAGCAGATCAAGCGCATGAACAACGACGCCAATGTGCTGGTGCTCGCTAATCCCGCGCTCATGGTGATCGCGCCGCTCGTCTACACCAACATTGGTTACGACCCCGACGCCGATTTCGTACCGGTGACACAAGTCACACGCTATGAAATGGCGGTGGCCGTTAACGCTTCGAACGAAGCGAAATCGATGGCCGACTTAAACAAGTGGATCAAGGCGAGCGGCGGCAAGGCGAGTTTCGGGGTGCCTGCCACGGGCAGTATTCCGCATTTCTTCGCGATGATGGTGGCGCAAACGGCGGGGGTCGAAGTGCCCGTGGTGGGCTACAAAGGCTCGGCACCGCTGGTCAATGATTTGCTGGGTGGACACGTGCCGGTGGCCATTGATGCGCTCGATAGCTTGCTGCCGCAGCATGAAGGCGGCAAGGCGCGCATCCTCGCGACCTCGGGTGGCAAACGTAGCGTCGCGTCGATTCCAACGCTCAAAGAGCAGGGGCTCGATCTGGAAGCCGATGGCTGGAATATTGTCTATGCGAAATCGACGATGCCCGCCGACAAAGTGGCTCGTTATGCGAAGGAAATCAGCGCGCTCATGGCAACGCCTGCGATTCGCGAGAAGTTTGTCAATCTCAAGATGGATCCCGTCACAGCAGATCGGGAGAGGACGCAAACCACAGTCACATCATTCAAATCTTTATGGGTACCTGTCATCAAAAAAGCAAATCTCAAGTTTGACTAAATTTTGTCTTATCGCCCAATTAAATTGGGCGCTGATCTGCAGGGCCAATAGCTAAATTTAGTGTAGTTTTTGATGTCTACCCGTCTCGCCGCCACGCGCCCGAACATCATTTTCATCGTCGCCGACGATCTCGGTTATGCCGATTTGGGTTGTTATGGCGGTCGCGACGCCATGTTCGGTGCGGTCTCGCCCGTGCTTGATCGCCTCGCAGCAAACGGCGTGAAATTCACCCAGGGTTATTCGAATTCACCAGTGTGTTCGCCGACGCGTTTCGCATTGATGACGGCGCGCTATCAATACCGTTTGCGTGGCGCCGCAGAAGAGCCCATCAACAGCAAAAGCAAAGGCAGCAGCACGCTCGGATTACCGCCGGAACACCCGACACTGCCGTCGCTGCTTCGCGAGACCGGCTATCGCACGGCGCTCTTCGGAAAGTGGCATTTAGGTTATCCGCCGCATTTCGGTCCACTTAAAAGTGGGTACGACGAATTTTTCGGCCCGATGTCGGGCGGCGTCGATTACTTCACGCACTGCGCCAACAACGGCACGCACGATCTCTACGCTAACGAGATAGAAAGCCAGACGCCGGGCTATCTTACCGACTTAATTTCAAAGCGCGCAGTCGAGTATGTCGAACGAAATCACGACGCACCGTTTTTCTTAAGCCTTCATTACACCGCGCCACATTGGCCGTGGGAGACGCGCGACGACGAAGCGCTTGCGCAAGCAGTGAAAAGCAATCTCTTTCACTTGCACGGCGGCAATATCGAAACGTATCGCCGCATGATTCATCACATGGATGAAGGCATCGGTTGGGTGGTCGACGCGCTTCGAGTAAAGAACCAGCTAGACAACACCTTGATCGTGTTTACCAGCGACAACGGTGGCGAGCGCTTTAGCGATAACTGGCCGCTCGTGGGTGGCAAGATGGATTTAACCGAGGGGGGCGTACGCGTGCCGTGGATCGCCCACTGGCCGCGCGTAATCGCGAGCGGGGGCGTGAGCGAACAACACTGTATGACGATGGATTGGTCGGCAACGATGCTCGAGGTCGCGGGGGCGAGCTCGCATCCAGACTATCCCATCGACGGTGTATCGCTCGCGCCCTCGCTGCGCGGCACGTCACAAGGTTTTTCGCGGCCGCTTTTCTGGCGCATGAACCACCGCGGGCAACGCGCGCACCGTGACGGCGACTGGAAATATCTGCGCGTCGATGGTATCGACTATTTGTTCAACCTCGCAAACGACGAACGCGAGCGAGCGAACCTCGCGGCGCACGAACCGCAGCGACTCGCAGTCATGCGAAGCACATGGGAAGCATGGAACGCAACCATGCCTGCGATTCCGGAGGACGCGACGGTGAGTTTGGGCTACTCGGTAAAGGACATGCCGCAGCGCTGAGGAAATACTGATTGAGCAGCCGCGATTGGGCAGAGCCAAAATTAGCAAAAAAGATCGGACTCCGCAGTCGCTCCACTCAATTGTCAATCCGCATGAAAAGCTCGTTGTCGTTGCGCGGTGCTGTGATGGCCGCTTGATCGGCTGCGTGAGGAATTGGAATCCTGAGGTTGAGTGTGATAGTGATGCTGCGAACAATTGAGTAATTTAAAAATGTGTCGGCGACAACGTTTTTCTCGCTTACTCGAGCTCTGTTCGCTAGCCAGCCTTGTCGAAGGCCATTCTGATCCAGCTGATCACCTCTGTGTCGATCTCGTTGATATCCGTGAGATTGATTTTGTGCGAGCAAATACCGTCAGGCTTTTCTGCTTCTAGTTTTCCTTTGGGCTCCACACCTTTCAAGTTGAAGCCAATTTCAAACCGCGTCTTCGTAGCAGGATTCAAAATGATGAACTGCTTTTTTCTCCTCAAGGCCACGTAAGTTTTCTTTGGTGCAATTTCAAACTCGCCGCCAAAGCCTTGCACCGCAGCGATCAGTTTGTCGTAGTAAGGTTTGAAATGCTCCTTGCCTTTGTATTGGCTCTCGATCAACGGCGCTGTGTCGGTTGCAGAATCTGCGTCTGAGCCAAGCACCTTGAGCGCGATTTCTGAAGCGTATCCGTGAGTGACTTGATGCGTTTCCTTCAAGAACTTCACGATTTCTCCATGCTTTGCGAATTTCTGTTTTGCAATGATCGCCTTCCATTCCTCCAAAGAATGCCCTGTTTTGCTTTTTAGGTTTTCGATCATTGCTGCTGCGGTTTTGTCCATGATGTTTCCTTTTTAAAGTTCAAAGTTAAATTTGGGTTCAAGCATTCGCTTCAGCGGCTTGCTTCAATCCGGCAAGCGCATTCGGCAGTGTTTTGCGCATTCCCGAGCCGATTAAGCGGCCAAAAATTGGCGCTAGAAGGCCCTGAAAAATCACTCGGTGCGTAGCGCGTGTACCTGCGCCTCCGTCGTCGATAAGTTCGTGCTCGAAACGCATCGTGCAAAGAGGCAATTTGCATTGCGCGATGAATTTCTCATCGCTCACCACTTCGGTAAAAACGATCTCGGATTTGGGTCCGCCATGAGGCACGATCACCCCTTTCGCGCCGCTGACAAATTCACCGGTCAACGAGGCTGCTTTGACATCTGGGTCCCAAGTGGACCAGGCTGATACGTTGGAGTATTTTGAAAACACGTTTGCGCGTGAGGCGTTGATTTGGGTAGTTGCTTCGAATTGCATGATTTGATTTCTCATCAAGTTTGTTGCGACAGATGTAACGTTACGAACTTGCATTACTTTGATCAATAGATGTAATGCTTATAAGAAAACAAACAAAAAGTTTGTAATACTTATTCATCATGAGTTTTGAGCAACCAACGTAACTCGCCCTAAGGTCGGCGAATCGCGTTCGGGTTTGCGGACGAGTTAGGAGCCCGACATTCGGGGAAAGAACCGTCGCAGATTTGCCGTTGCCCATGGGCATCGCGGGCGCTGGCCTGATGTTTGATCTGCGTTTAAATGCACAACAAGCTTTGTGCAGCGGGTAGCTCATTGAGATTTGGCTCAAACGCGTGGCTCTTGGTCACGCGATCTCCATCGTAGTCGCGCAAGGCAGGTATCAGCCTCGGCGGGTGCGAATGCTGCCGGAGTATTTGGCGGGGCAACTCATGGAGAAGAGCACCGCATTAAATGACAGTTGATTGCCGCTCACATGGTCGACAAAAAACTTCCGTCACTCCCCATCAATTGTCAACCCGCGTGAAAAGTTGAATGTCACTACATCACTCCGCATTTGATCGGATGATTACTTTGGATCGTCCAAGGTCGTCCATACCGTCAGTTTTACCGTCGAAGAAACACAGCAACGGAAGTCACGTTCTTTAGCGTCACGTTAGATTGCAGGCTCCAAGCCCGCCGCTATTTGACAATTTGAGAAGCCTTGAGGGAGTTGTAAAACGGTTCATACAACCGTTGAGTCTGCCCACTCGCTAAACACTAATGTTTGCACGCCCTTTCGTCGTATCCGGGGCCAACTCACTCAGCAAAGCATCCGCAAACGCGCGCACACGCTTGGGCATAAGTTTTGGTTGAGGGTAAAGCAGGTGAACGGGCGGCCCATCCATCCAAAATTCAGTCAACACGGGTACTAGCATTTTGGCGCTGACTGCATGTTGAACAATGAATGTTGGCGCATACAGCAGACCCGCTCCTTCGATGGCTAAGCCAACCAGTGCTTCCAAATCATTACTCACCAGTTCTTCATTTACTTGAATAACAACCGGCACGCCATCGCGTTGGAGCTTGAACGCAAGCAGCCGCCCGGTATTCATTGCGAACGCCAAGCGGCGATGCTCTTTCAAATCTTCGGGTTTCTTTGGGGCGCCTTGTTCTTTCAGATAACTGGGTGAGCCATACACACCGAAGCGTATGTTGTCGATGCGCCTTGCCCACATGGATGAGTCTTCAAGCTGACCAATTCTGACCAGCAGATCCACACGTTCTTTGATCGGGTCAATGAGCTGATCAGTAAATCGCAGATCAAATCGGATCGCAGGATGCGATTGCTTGAACTTCGCAATGGCAGTCAGTAGCTTGATCCTTCCGTACGCGATGGGCGCATTCAGTCGGACCAAGCCAGACATCGCAGTGCTACGACTATCGATCTCAGACTCCGCGTCGCCAAGTTCGGCCACCAAGCTCTTACATCTCTCGCGAAACAGCGACCCATCTTCCGTTAACGCAACGCGGCGCGTGGTTCGCGTAAACAAGCGCACGCCCAATCGTTGCTCCAGCCGCTGCACCGCTTTCCCCACGCCCGATGGCGTGAGCGCCAATTGATTCGCCGCAGCAACGAAACTGCCCAATTCAGCCACCGCCAGGAACTCTTCGATGCCTTGCAAACGGTCAGAAAGTCGCATCTGGCGATTATAGATTCATAGTCTCTAATGAAAAGAAATTTTGAGACTTTATCGTTGATTGGAGATTTTCAACAATAGAGCCATCGATGACATACCGCCATCGCTCATTTGGAGAACACCATGTTTAAGTCTCTCGCTACTCAGTCGCTTGCTGCTATTGCCACATTAACTCAGTCCCACCGTACTTCATCAAGGAGAACTTCTATGAAGTCAGTCGCGCTTGCCCTTATCGCTGCCTTTTCGCTGGCCGCTGTGGTTCCTGCTAAAGCCGCGCCTGGCGACATCTTTCCGGCTGGAGCCACACCGGAGAAGATCTGGGGCGAAGGCCGTTTCACTGAGGGCGTGGATGTCGCGCCTGACGGACGGGTCTACTTCTCCGACATGGCGGTCGGCGCAGG
>JBOFBL010000424.1:0-13375 GCA_051645545.1 Casimicrobium sp.
AACCCGAGTATGAGGAACTGCTATGCCGCGAGCTCGACGAACCGAAGCCGCCGCGCGAAGTGCTGCCGCCGCTCGATATCGTGCCTTTCGAGCGCGAGCCAGGGCGCGTCGTTGTGCTGTAGCCGCCGCCGTAGTTGCCCGTGCGAGAGCTATAGCGCGGACCGTAGAACGCGCGTGAACCGGTCGCGGAGCGCTTCTCGTCGATCTCTTCGCAGTCCTCGGGGTTGCCCCAATCAGCACGGCACTCTTCGAGATTCGCGTACACATCGCGATTGGTGCTGTCGTTTTCAAGGCGACCGCAGCCTGCCAAACTCGCAGCTGCGGCAGCGCTGATGAATACCAGGGTGAGATGACTGCTGCGCTTCTTCGCGGGCGCGCGTGCGCTCGCGTACGTTGGTGAATCGCTCGACTCATCCGCGCTAGTAGTTGGGGTTGTTCTGTCGTCCATGCCGCCTCCGCCAGGGATTCTTACATGGCGACGGATTGGGTGCAATCGTTGATGCGATTTTCGTTGCGAGTGCGCAGCGTTGTAGCCGCAGCTTTGCCGCGATGTGATCGTGACCGGGCGCGCTCTACCTTGCTTACGAATGCGGTGTTAATGCACCATCGCCGAGCGCAAGAAGCGCACGACGGTGCCGTCGGCGAGCACGATGTCACCGTCCTCGTCGAGCGTTGCGCCTTCGAAGTCGCGTTGAATTAAAAGTAGTTCCGAATCGTCGCGCGTGCCTTCGACGAGTACGTCGTCGGGGCGCGTGAATTCGTCGGGCGCGTGCAGGTAATCTGCCGAGAATACCGCTTCATCCACTTGCACATAGCTCGCTTCGTTCATTGCAATCGCCAATTTGTCGTGCAGCGTGGGCATCTCGGCGCGCGGGGGGGAAAGACGGGCAATGTATGGTGCGGGCATTCAACACTCCGGAGGGTTGTTTAACGAATACTGGGGCTGACACTCTCACATTTCAAGCGTTTAACGCACTGTAGCCGGTAAAGATGACGTGCTGTTGCATTCGCGGCACAGAACGTAAACTTATCAACATCCTTCCGCCTCCTTGCGCATACCACTCATCATGATCGATCTTTATTACTGGACCACCCCCAACGGCCACAAAATTACGATGATGCTCGAAGAAACGGGCATGAAATACAACGTGATTCCGGTCAATATCGGCAAAGGCGCGCAATTCGACCCAGCGTTTCTAAAGATTGCGCCGAATAATCGGATTCCCGCTATCGTCGATCACAAACCGATGCAACCGATGCTCAATGGCGAGCTGCTTACGCTGTTCGAAAGCGGCGCGATCTTGATGTATCTAGCGGACAAGTCGAAGAAATTTCTCGATCGCAAAAATGCGTATTGGCGTAAAGAAGCAATTCAATGGCTCTTCTGGCAAATGGGAGGCCTGGGGCCGATGGCCGGACAAAATCATCACTTCAATATGTACGCGCCGGAAAAAATTCCGTACGCGATCAATCGCTATGTGGGTGAAACCGCGCGGCTCTACGGTGTGCTCGATCAGCGCCTTGCCGATCGCGAATTTCTCGCGGATCGCTATTCGATTGCCGACATGGCCTGCTATCCGTGGATCGTGCCCTACGAACGTCAAGGCATGAATCTCGACGACTTTCCGAATTTGAAACGCTGGTTCGAAACGATCAAAGCACGCCCTGCGACGATGCGCGCATACGACATCGTGAAGAACATCAACACGCAGCCAAGCGCTGCCACCGAAGAGGCCAAGCGTTTGCTCTTTGGCGTACAGAAAAAATAAATGCGTTCGTAGAGAACGCGACTACTACCCTTCGACAAAAAAGTGCCTGTCTACGGCTAGCGTGTCCATGCGCGCGCGACGTAGACTCGTTTCACACGTTGGATTCAAGTTGTAGTGTCGTTGCGCTCGCATGGGCGCGCGGATCTGACGCAAAAAATCTAGGGAGTTGCTTGCCGAGCACTGCGGTGAGCCGAAGGGGGCGATGCATCGCGACGACAAGAACGCGCGAGCAACGCTAAGCGGTATTGGAGTACCCATGAAATTAGTGCGACTGATTTACGCGAGCCGCCTTGTCGCGCCGCTGACCAAGTCCGGTGTACAAAATATTCTCAACGTCGCCGAGCGAACCAATCGCAATGTCGGCGTTACCGGTTATCTCTGCATCTCGCCGCTCTACGCGCTGCAATGCCTCGAAGGCGAGCGCGAGGCGGTGAACGCGCTCTACAACAAGATTGCGTCCGACGTACGCCATCAATCGGCAACGATTCTTCGCTATGCAGAACCGTGGCGACGGTTGTTTCCCGAATGGCACATGGGTTACTCGAACGAGCTCTCGAGCGCAGCGCCCGAGTCCTCGCGCTGGCGAGATGCGAGCGGATTCAATCCTTATCTCGTTGAAAGCGATTTGATTGAGAACGTGATCGAAGAGCTCTGTGAGCGCACGGAACGTATGGAGCTGCGCGCGTAGGTTGCGTCTGAACACGACGACGGTTGCGATGGCGCACGAGGTGCTCGCGAAACCGTCAAATAATTTAATAACACTTTCCTTTATTGTCCAATTTAATTGGGAAGTAAAGCGTTTTTTGTTAATTATCGACAACTAACTTTATCGATTGAATCGCCCAATGAAATTGGGCGATGTCGTGATAAGTCCATTTGGTTTGTCTAGGCATTTTCTTGCGTTTGCAAGCTCGTACACAGGCTCGCTTTAGCGGCGAAGCCGCGCCAATTGCTCTGCGGTGTTGCTTAAAAATTCAGCACCACGAGTGATCGCTTGATCGAGTGAAATCGGCCCGGGCACGAGCGAGAAACAACCGCCGTTAAACACTTTGTTGAGTTCGACGAGCGCTGCTGGATCGATGCCGCCCGAAATCAAAGTTGCCTGCAAATCTTTCGCGCCATGTTTGCGCGCAATCTGCGCAGCGGCGAATGGTGTTTTGCCCAACAGCGTTTGCACATCGCTGCGACCTTCACCGGTGATGAGCCAATCGGCGCCCGCGCAAGCATCTTTAAGAGCGATCAATTCAGCGACCGTCTCTGCACCCGATGCGAATTTCGCGCCGAGCAGTTGCAACGCGTAGCCGAGCCCACCTGCGGCACCCGCACCCGGTTTGTCTTTCGCAGATTTTTGCAATGCCGCTTCAAGGCGCGTCGCGTAATTTTCGATCACCGCATCGACGCGCGCGACATCGTTCGCTGCAACGCCTTTTTGCGCGCCGAAAATCGCGGTAGCGCCCATCGGACCACACAGTGGATTATTGACATCCGAGAGCAGGGTGATCGTGCAATCGGCAAGGCGCGGATCGAGTGCAGTGACATCTACCGATATCAACGTCGCGAGTCCGTCGGGCGTCGCCTCAATCGGTTTGCGCGTGCTCGAAATGAACTTCACACCAAGTGCCGCAAGCAATCCCGCGCCACCATCGTTCGTCGATGTCCCGCCGAGCCCGACAAAGAAATGCCGAATGCCTTCATCGATCATCAAGCGCATCAATTCGCCTACGCCATACGACGAACGCGCACCGACCGGTACGCTCATGTTCGACGCATCGGTGATACCCACGACCTGCGCCACTTCGATCACCGCCGCTTCGTAAATGCCGTGACGAATGAGTGCGTAGCTTGCCTCCGCCGAATGCCCCGCCGCGTTTTTCACGAGCGCTTGCTTGCGTCGCGCTGTGCCTGCGTTGGTAGAGGACGAAAGCACAGCGTCTAGCGTGCCTTCGCCACCGTCGGCCATCGGGCGATGCACGATGTCTGCATCGGGTAACACGCGGCGCAATCCGCTTTCAATGGCGGCGCACACTTGTTCGGACGAGAGCGAACCTTTAAACGAATCAGGGGCGAGAACGATTTTCATAGTCGAATTTTTACTACGTGAAGCAATTTGTAGGAGCGGCTTGCCGCGACCACGTTGCGTCGAAGTACAAGCGTCTCATCAATGAGTCACCCCACTTGTGAGGTTGATCGCGGCAGAGCCCCTCCTACAGCGTGCCGAAGGTCGCTCTTTTCAATCGATCGTTCACTGCATCCCATTCCGAAGTCGCGGGGGGCGTTTCGACGACGATTAAATCGATCTTCGCATTGTCGTCAAGCGCGCGCAGCTTCGCGTAAATCTCGTGTTCGAACAACGCGGCATTCGAGCCATCGAGTGGAACGCGCTCCTTCACACGCTTGTTCGCAAAACGCGACGAATGATGAATAAGTCCAACGCCTTTCCCCGCATCGCGCGCAGCATCGAGAAAAATTTCGAGCGCTTCGCCCGCGAGCATCAAGGTTTTTTTGCGCGGCGCGTAGTGCGAGTCGAGCGAGCCCGACACACGCGGCGTGTCGGGTGCCACGCGCAGCGCGTCATTCGTTGTACGCACAAGCGCACCTGCAAGTACGCGCTCAATCTCGTGCGCGCGCACGCGTCCGGGGCGCAACACGCGAGGCTGTCTTCTACTCACGTCGATGATGGTCGATTCAACGCCGACCTCGCAATCGCCACCATCGAGAATAAGCAAATCGTCGCTCGCAAATTCGTCTGCGACGTGACGCGCAGCGGTGGGGCTTACGTGTCCAAACTTGTTCGCCGAGGGCGCTGCAAGGCCACCACCAAATTGCAACAGCAGTCGCTGCGCAACCGGATGCGAGGGCACACGCAGCCCTACGGTATCTTGCCCACCGGTCACTGCATCGAGCACATGCGACGCACGTTTCACGATGAGTGTCATCGGCCCTGGCCAAAATGCTTTCGCCAATTTCTCCGCAGCGTCATTCCACTCACTCGCCCACGTGCGCGCATCGCTCGCGCTCGCGAGATGCACGATCAACGGATGATTCGTCGGCCGTCCTTTGAGTGCGAAAACTTTTGCGACGGCCTCTGCATTTGTCGCATCCGCTGCGAGACCGTACACCGTTTCGGTGGGCAAGCCAATGCAATCGCCTGCGCGCAGCGCGTCGACTGCACGTGAAAGATTTGAATCATTGACCGGAAGAATCGTTGCCATCGCATGTAGGCGCGGACCTGGACGCGCTTGAACCTTCACCAAAGCGCGCCCAGGTGCGCGCTTACAAATCAAGCTTAACCGTACAAGCTATTTTCGCCCTCGGGACGCGTCTTGAATCGCTTATGCGTCCACAAATACTGCGGTAAATTTTCGAGTACATGCGATTCAACGAGCTCATTGATACGTTTTGCATCTGCCATATCGTCGCCCGAGGGGAAATTTTCGAGTGCGGGATAGAAGCGCACGTCATAGCCATGCACATACCCGCGCTGAAGCGGCCGCTGCGTCGCGATGACCGGGACGACTGCTGCGTTGGTGAGTTTTGCAAGGCGTGACACCGCAGTGAGCGTGGCCGCGTTCACGCCGAAGAACGGCACGAAGACCGATTCACGCGCGCCGAAATCCATGTCGGGCAAGTAATAAAACGGCAGTCCTTTTTTCATCGCGCGAATGACCGGTTTGATGCCTTCCGTGCGCGAAAAAATTTCCGATTGATTGAAGCGTGTGCGCCCTTCGTACATCAAACGATCGAGATCACGATTGCTCTGCGTGCTGTACATCGAACAACCTGCGGTGTCGACGGAGATGCGAATCGCTGCTGCATCGAGCCCAATGAAATGCGGGCACAACCAAATCACCGCGCGTTTATCCTCGCCCTCGCGAAACTTGCGCCATTCGTGCTCGTCGTGCAGCACGACGTAATCGCGAATGGCTTGTGCCGATGCGTTCCACAAAAAACCATGTTCGAGTGCGGCTTGCACATAAGCGCGGAAATGTTCGCGCACAATCGCGATGCGCTCCGCTTCGCTTTTTTGTGGGAAACAGAGTTCCAAATTGCGAAGCGCAATGCGTCGACGTGATTTCGCGAGATGCCATCCAAGCGAAGCAGCGCCAGCGCTCATCGCCCGAATTAATTGGGCGGGGAGCAAAGACAATGCTTTACTTGACCAACGTACTAATTGACCGGTAACACTCATCTTTCCATGACGATCGTCGCCGGAGTTCGGTTAGCTTGCTCCGGCGGCACTTTGTAGCGGTTGTAGGTCCACAAATACTGGCTCGGTGCAAATTCGATCGCACGCTCGATAGCAGCGTTGAGCTCCGCCGCTGCCACTTCCGGCGCGCCGGAAAACGGCGGCAGCACATCGAAGCGAAGCTCGTAGCCGCGACCGTCGGTGAGGCGCTTGCAGGCCACCATCACCACCGCGCTCTCAGTCGTGCGCGCAAACTTTTGCACGAGCGTCATTGTGTACGCAGGTCGCCCGAAAAACGGCGCCCACACGCCGTCACCCGAGGTCGGCACTTGATCGGGCAAAAGCCCAATCGGCTCGCCACGCCGCAGCGCCTTGAGCATCGCACGAATGCCGCTCATATCCGCTGGCACCGATTTGATTTGCAGCCGATCGCGCCCCGCACGCATCATAGGCTCCGCCCAGGCTTCGCGCGGTGGGCGAAACATGGCGGTCATCGGCATCTGTGCGCCGATGTAGATCGACGCCATTTCGAACGTTGCTAAATGCGGCGTTAGAAAAATAATCCCGCGACCCGTGTCGCGGAGCGTGACAACTTCATCCCAGCCGTGCACGCCGCGCACCCGCGAGAGCAGCACCTCGTTGGGCGTTTTCCAGAGCGCAGCCGTCTCGATCGCCAACTGCCCGACTGACTCAGCCACCGATCGCAGGGACACGCGATCGGCAAGCCGTGCCGTTCGCAAGTTATCGTTCAAGCGATTGGTCATCCCGGAAGACCACAGCAGTTTCCGACCCAGCCATGCGCCAATCTTGGCCTGGCGCGCGAGCGGTTGCTGCGCGAGCCAGGTGGCAAGGCGGTTGGCGAGATTGGCGAGAAAAGACGGCATGAAGCTCAAATTATCTCTGTCCGGCTGCGGTACCGCCCCATCTTGCTAAAATCGTGACGTCACTCGCTGAGTTATTCGACTACTTGCGGGCGGGTGATGGTGGTGTTTTTCCAAACACTGCGTTGCTGAACATCAGCACAATCGCTAAAGCGTCGCCGCTCGTAACACTCGTTGTTTCTCGGCTCGCGATGGTCGAGATGAAAAACTATTTTTGAGTGATTTCTTCTTATGAGCGACTATCTTTTTACTTCCGAATCCGTTTCCGAAGGCCATCCCGACAAAGTCGCGGATCAGATTTCCGACGCTATTCTCGACGCGATTTTCGCGCAAGACCCGCGCTCGCGTGTGGCTGCCGAGACCTTGTGTAACACCGGTTTGGTCGTTCTCGCCGGTGAAATCACCACGAATGCCCACGTTGACTATATCCAGGTCGCGCGCGACACGATCAAGCGCATCGGTTACGACAACACCGAATACGGCATCGACTACAAAGGCTGCGCGGTCATGGTTTGCTACGACAAGCAATCGAATGACATCGCACAAGGCGTCGATCACGCAAGCGACGATCACCTGAACACCGGCGCGGGCGATCAGGGCCTCATGTTCGGCTACGCCTGCGACGAAACACCGGAGCTGATGCCTGCGCCGATTTATTACGCGCATCGTCTCGTCGAGCGCCAAGCCGCACTGCGTCGCGATGGACGCATGCCTTACTTGCGCCCCGACGCGAAATCGCAAGTCACCATGCGCTACGTCGATGGCAAACCGGTATCGATCGACACTGTTGTTCTTTCATCGCAGCACGCGCCCGAATGGAGTGACGGCAAAACGATGAAGAAAGAATTCGTTGAAGCGGTCGTTGAAAACATCATCAAACCGGTGCTGCCGAAAGAGATGCTCGTCAACACGCGCTACCTCGTGAACCCAACCGGTCGCTTCGTGGTCGGCGGTCCGCAGGGCGATTGCGGTTTAACGGGTCGCAAAATCATCGTCGACACCTACGGCGGCGCATGTCCGCACGGTGGCGGCGCGTTCTCGGGCAAAGACCCGTCGAAAGTCGATCGTTCAGCGGCGTATGCAGCGCGCTACGTTGCGAAGAACGTCGTCGCAGCTGGTCTCGCCAAGCAATGCCAAATTCAAGTCGCATACGCGATTGGCGTGGCGAAACCAATGAACGTCACGGTCTACACCGAAGGCACTGGCGTTATCAGCGACGAAAAAATCGCCGCGCTCGTGAACGAACACTTCGACCTGCGTCCGAAAGGCATCATCCAAATGCTCGACCTGCTGCGCCCGATCTATCAGAAGACGGCGGCGTATGGCCACTTCGGGCGCGATGAGCCGGAGTTTTCGTGGGAACGAACCGATAAAGCGGCCGCGCTACGTGCGGCGGCTGGACTAAAGTAGCGCACTTGGTTAGAACCGATTAAAGCCGCTCAGTGAGCGGCTTTTTGTCTTTCATAGCTTGTCGCATCATTGACGCATCGCCCTGACGCGAGCGTCAACGCATCGATAGCTGCTTGAGTGCAAAATCGATAGACGAACGTACTGCCAGATCGAGATTCGCGGCTCGCGTTTTGTCGGGATCATTGGCTGTTTTGTCGCTAAATCCATGGTCGCCGCCGACGATTACAACCCGCGGCGACGTTTTCGCTCGTGATGCGGCGGAGTAGAGATACTGCGTCGGACATAGCGGATCGTTATCTCCGACAAGTAACAACGATGCACGGTTAATGCCTTCAAAACCGATGTAATTCTCAAATGTGGCATCCCGCGTTTTTTCCTGAGACATATCGATGCACACGGGCGTTAGCAGCAGCAAGGCATTCGCCTTCGTGTCGCGCTTGAATACCTGCCACGCGACGAGCGACCCCAAGGATTTTCCGGCGATCACAATGCGCTGCGAATCGATCTTTGCCGAGCTTTTTGTCCACGAAAGCGCGACTTCCATATCTTCTATTTCGCGTGCGAGCTTCTCCGAAGGCTTTCCATTTTTCGGGTCAGCGGTGAAGTAGGTCCAGTTAAAACGAACGACGCCGATCCCGTTAGACTTTGCCGCTTCGACTAAGCGCTCAAACAGCGGCAGCCGCGCGTGGTAACCCTGTCCGGGCGCGATCAAGATCGTCGGCAGCGGTTTGTCCGATGGGGGTAAATCGATCAACAATTCGAGCTTGGATGCACGAGGCGCATCGATTAGAACCACTTCGGTTGCTAACGAATGCAGCGAGCACATCGTGACCAATGAAAAAAGCGCTACACGCAGATACATGGTGTGTGACTCCATTAAGGCGAACGGCGAGATGCTAGCCGAGTGACGCATTCCCGAACGCTCGTCTCGGAGTACATACAATCGTCCTACATGTGGACCGCCGCCATCGTCATTTACAACCCGCGCCTTGATGCGTTGGAAGCGGCGCTGTCTTCGTGCGAGAAATGCGGCAATTTTGCGCAAGGCATCGTTGTCGATAACGGTAATTCCGATGAGGCGAAAGCGCTAGTTGCGCGCTATTCGAAGTTTCGCTACGAATTGAATCCGAATGGCAATGCGGGTTTTGGTAATGGTCACAACCATGCGTTTACGTTGTTGCCGCAATCGGAATTTCATGCGGTGCTTAATCCCGATGTGCGTTTCGCACCGGAGGCGATTGAGCAATTGATACGCGCGTTGCAGAACGATCGCGAGGCGGTGCTCGTGGCGCCCGCGCTGTTTCACGCGAGCGGCGGGCGGCAGCTCCTTTGCAAACGCTACCCAACGATTCGCGCATTGATCGCTCGGCGCTTTCTTTCGCGTTCGCTCGCAGATTGGTTCAATCTCAATATCGATGCCGACTATTTCGAGATGCGCGATTGCGATTACGAGAAACCGATGGAGCCGGAATTCATGTCGGGCGCTTTGATGTTTTTTCGTCGTGACGCGTTTGCGCGACTCAAAGGCTTCGATGAGCGTTTCTTTTTGTATTTCGAAGATTGCGACATCACGCTGCGCGCCAAAGAAATCGGTCGCGCGTTGTACGTGCCCGAGGCGCGCGTGACACACGATTGGGCGCGCGGCTCGCATCGTTCGAAGTGGTTGACGTGGGTGACGATCGTCTCACTCGTGAAACTTTTCAACAAACACGGCTGGCGCTGGCGCGATCCGCGCATCGTGGAGAAACTGTTTTGATCGCAGTCACAGGTGCGTCGGGCTACGTCGGCGCGCATTGTGTGGGCGAATTGCTGCGCCGCGATCGACATGTGATTGCGTTATCGACGCAGCCCGCGAATAACACGTTGCGCAGCCATGGCGATCGACTCAAGTGGCAATATGTGGGGCACCGCTACACCGCACTCGATCACGGCGAATGGGTGAAACGCTTCGAGGGCGTTGAGACGGTGATTCACTGCGCAGCGCGCGTGCATCAAACCGGCGCGGATGCGGAGAAACAAATGCGTCGCGACAATACGATGCTCACACAAACGGTCGCTGATGCTGCGCGCGAGGCCGGCGTGAGGCGGTTTATCTATCTAAGTTCAGCCGCTGTATTTGGGGAGGAAACTAACCTCCCAGCGCATTCGGTCACTGCCCGAAGAAAAGGGGGCAGTGCCTACGCAAAATCAAAAATCGAAGCGGAAGATTTTTTAATGCACCGCCCTAGTAAATTGGGCGATGATGTTCATATCTTGCGGCCACCTGTAGTCTACGGTTACGGTGCACCGGGCAATCTCTCGCGGCTCGCGCGCATTGTCGCGAAAGGCATGCCGCTGCCGTTCGGTGCGATTGACAACCGTCGCTCGATCGTCTCGATTCGCACCTTGGTGAACGCGATTTTCTGGTGTGTTGAGCGGCCTTTCGGTGAGGCGCAGCTGAATGTGTGGCATCCCACCGATCGCGAATCGATTTCAACAACACAAATCGTGAACGCAATTTCGCGCGGACTGAAACGACCGCCAAAAAATCTCCGTGTGCCATCGTCGGTGTTACGCGCCGGACTCATCGCTGCCGGACAGCGACGCATGGCCAAACAACTGCTCGACAGCTGGGAGCTCGATTCGAGTGCGCTGATTGAAGCAGGTTTCGAGGGTGCCACCGATAGTGTTCGCGAGTTGCAATCATTGGGACGATCGCTCGCGAAACAGCGTTAGTGTTCCCCTCTCCCTTGAGGGGAGAGGGGTAGGGGAGAGGGTGAAACTTGTGGCCTATCAATTGGTATTCTTCGGGGATACGTCACCCTCTCCCACCGCTTACGCGGCACCCTCTCCCCTCGAGGGAGAGGGGACACGAAGCAAGTGAATCGTTCGGCCTACAATCGGTCGAAACCATCAATCGGAACCTCCCCATGCGCCCCTCAAAACGCGCCGCAAACCAACTTCGCGCGATCAAGATCACGCCTCACTTCACTGTTCACGCCGAGGGATCAGTGCTGATCGAATGCGGTAACACGCGCGTGCTCTGCAACGCAAGCGTTGAAAACGGCGTGCCGAATCACAAAAAAGGATCGGGCGAGGGCTGGGTCACCGCCGAGTACGGCATGCTCCCGCGCTCGACGCACACGCGCATGCGACGCGAGGCTGCGAGCGGCAAACAAAGCGGTCGTACACAAGAGATTCAGCGCTTGATCGGTCGATCCCTGCGCGCGGTCGTCGATTTGAAGAAATTGGGCGAGCGACAAATCACGCTCGATTGCGACGTATTGCAGGCCGATGGCGGCACACGCTGCGCATCGATCACGGGCGCGTACGTGGCGCTCGCGATCGCGTGCAACAAACTCGTTGCGGCGGGCACGATTGCCGAGACGCCACTCACGGATTTCGTCGCCGCCGTCTCGGTCGGTGTGTACGAAGGTACGCCTGTGCTTGATCTTGATTACGACGAAGATTCGAATTGCGAAACCGACATGAATGTCGTGATGACGGGTTCCGGCGGCTTCGTTGAAGTGCAGGGCACGGCTGAAGGCAAACCGTTCTCGCGCGCGGAGATGGATGCCTTGCTCGCGCTCGCGGATGCGGGATTGAAGCAATTGAATGCGACGCAGAAAGCAGCGATTGCCACTGCGTAACGCGATATTGTGGGAGCGCGCTTGCGCGCGAATGCTTCCATAACCTTCGTTGCTGAGAAGAAACGCCGTTTCGCGCGCAAGCGCACTCCCACAATCGGAACATGAAGTTACAAAAACTCGTCATCGCCACCGGCAACGCAAAAAAACTCAAAGAGTTCGAACGCCTGCTTGCACCGCTTGGCATCGAAGTGATTGCGCAAAGTGCATTTAGTGTTCCAGAAGCGCCAGAACCGCATTGCACTTTCCTCGAAAACGCACTCGCGAAAGCACGTAACGCCGCGAAGCACACCGGACTGCCCGCGCTCGCTGATGATTCGGGCATATGCGTCGATGCGCTGAATGGCGAACCTGGTGTGAACTCAGCGTACTACGCGGGTGAACACAAAAGCGACGCTGATAACAACGCAAAACTCATTGCGAATCTGCAAGGCGTCGCCAATCGTCGCGCGCATTACACCGCCGTGCTCGCACTCGTTACGCGCGAGGACGACCCCGAGCCGATCATCGCCGAAGGACGCTGGTACGGCGAAGTGATCGACACACCGCGAGGCGATGGCGGGTTTGGTTACGATCCGTTTTTCCTTGATACGGAACTCGGGCTCACAGGCGCCGAAATGCCGATTGATCAGAAAGGCGCGCGCTCGCATCGTGGGCAGGCGTTTGCGACGTTGGCGGAAGCGCTAAAAGAGCGCTATCGTTAGTGCATAGGCGCGGACTTGGTCGCGCTTGGTTTGTACGCAAAGCGCGCCCAAGTGCGCGCCTACATGTTGATTGATATGCAAGCAGTTCTCGACCCCATCGAAGCCCGCGTGATCGGTACGCTCATTGAGAAGCGAATCACCGTGCCCGACGTCTATCCGATGACGATCAATTCGCTCGTCAATGGATGCAATCAATCGAACAATCGCGCGCCGGTCACCTCGCTCACTGAAGGCGAAGTTGCGAGCGCCGTTGAGCGTTTGCGCGAACGTGGATTTACGAGTCTCTATACGGGCGCGGCCACGCGTGTGCCGAAGTATTCGGAAACGTTTTGCGAAAAACTTGGGCTTTCGAAAGAAGATACGGCGATTCTGTGTGAGCTGATGCTGCGAGGCGCGCAAACGGCGGGCGAACTTCGCGCGCGAGCCGAGCGCATGCATGCGTTCGCGAGTTTGGATGCGCTTGAGACGGCACTCACGGCGATGAGTCAACTCACGCCGCCGCTCGTTGTGCAATTGCCGCGCGAGATCGGCGCGCGTGCTGCGAAATGGCAACACATGTTGTTTGGTGGTGAGATTCCGGAGGCGTCGGCGGTTGTGCTGCCGCCGTCGAAACAAGCACGCGACACTGCACTCGAAGAACGCGTAGCGTTACTCGAAGCGAAAGTTGTCGAATTAGAAGAAACACTCGCAGCGCTACGCGCACAGTTAGGTGGATGAGCTTGTGGGAGCGCGCTTGCGCGCGAAAGCCTGGTCGTCTATCTGCTCCGGAATAGGCGATGAGTTTTCGCGCGCAAGCGCG
>JBOFBL010000425.1:0-7959 GCA_051645545.1 Casimicrobium sp.
ACGCCTACGGGCGCGGCGATGTTTGCAAAACTGTTTTGACGAAATTCGCAGCGCCACCGGGTATGATGCTGCGAACTTTGATTCGACGTCGAGGCAATTCATGAGCGCAAACAACACACTCGTTTCTCTCTTCAATTACAAGGCCTGGGCGAATGAAGAGCTCTACGCGGCCGTCGGCACGGTTGATCCCGCGAAGCATGAAGCGGAGCGTCACACCTGCATCCGTTTGCTCAATCACATCTACACAGTTGACCGTATCTTCGTGGGCAACTTGCAGAAGAAAGCGCACGGGTTCACCGCAACGAATACGCCCGAAACGCCAACATTCGACGCGCTCCTCGCGGGTGTGCGCGACACCGACCGTTGGTATGTGGATTACGTGTCGAAACTATCGGCTACAGACATTGCCGAGCCCATCGAATTTACGTTCACCGACGACACGCCTGCTCGCATGACGCGCGAAGAAATGCTGTTACACGTGTCGTTGCACGGCGGCTATCACCGTGGCGCGGTTGGCCGCATCCTTTCGCAAATCGGCATCGCGCCGCCGCGCGATTTGCTCACCGGGTTCTTGCACAAAACGGAACCGCAGCGTCGTGCGCGTACGTGAAGTTTGTCACGGCTGAATCGTCGCAACGTGCGTTGAAACCGCATCCCAGTATCACCAATAATCGCCCGATTAAATTGGGTCGTGAATCAAAATTTGATATTTATCGAAAATAAATAATATTCGATTAACTGCCCATTATTTATTGGTGCAGATGATAAGTGTTCGATTACTTTCCCAATGTCTTGCGTTCAAGCTCTGAGAGAAAACGCATCGCATGCACTCGCGTGTGCTCGACGTCTTCATCGACGCCACACATCTCCACCGACGCGCGCAAACTCGAACACACCAAAGGCCGTCGCGGATCGCCGAAGATCAAGCAGCGGTTGTGTTCATCCAACTGAACGCAGCGAACGCCTGCCGGTTTGCCGTCGTGCATTCCCGGAATCGCTGATGAGATCGACGGCGCGATGCAACATGCACCACAACCAGGACGGCAGTTCGGTTCGCTCATGACGCCGCAGCCATTGTTGCCGGATTGCGAAGCAGTTTTGCGCGCAACTTCTCAGCACGTTGCGGCGAACTTTGCTTGAGCCAAGAAAGCAGTCCGAGTACGCGTGACACATCATCCGCCGTCGCGCGATGTACAGCGGCTTTAATACGATCATAGTCGTCGCGTGCAACATTGACGCGTTCGTTGACGACCAAACCGGTAAACGACTGCCGTCCGCTGTCGCGCATGATCCGCGTTTTGTCGGGGTTCAATTGCCAGCCTTCATTCGCGATGATTTCGCGCACGAGTGAGATAAATCTTCGCGGACGCTTTGCAATGTCGTCATCGCCGGAGAACACAAGGTCATCGGCGTAGCGCGTGTAATTTGCGCCGAATTCCGTCGCGAGCGCACTGAGTCTTACGTCGAGTGCGTGCGCACAGAGGTTCGCGAGCGCGGGCGAGGTCGGCGCGCCTTGCGGCAAATGATTCACGCTGTAGCGCTCATAAAGACCATCGCTCATGTGCCGCAGACCGAGCGTGTGGTGCAGCGTGTTTCGCGATTGCGATGTTGTGCAAAGCTCAGTCAATGCATTAGACACATTGGCGTTGAGTCCGAGCGCTCGGAA
Source organism: Casimicrobium sp. (assembly GCA_051645545.1). Classification (GTDB taxonomy): domain Bacteria; phylum Pseudomonadota; class Gammaproteobacteria; order Burkholderiales; family Casimicrobiaceae; genus Casimicrobium. The sequence goes on from JBOFBL010000425.1 coordinate 1,667, forward strand.
CAACAGAAATACGCGGGCTCCTGCCGTACTTGCGAAAAAGTCCGCGAGATCAAGTCGAATCACGATGCGCTTTCCTGTGTGTGCACGCGCGTGCGTGTGAACCGAACGACCGAGGACGAACCCATGCGCCGCGTCGTGCGGCGTAACCCGATCAAGCAGTCGATGCAGCAGACGGCGCTGCAACACACGCTTCGACTCTGGCGGAATTTCGAGCAAACGCAGCTTGCCATTCGCTTTGCGATGAACGCGCAAACGATAACCGCACGCGTTCAACGCACTTTCCCACTCGTCGCGCGAAACATCAAGCCAATGTGCGATGTCCGATCCATTTTTGAGCGAAGGTGTGGTCGCGCGTGCCCCGTGAAGCCATTCGTATGCATTGCTACTTGGCGCTTGCCATGAAGGAAGCGTCGTGAGTGCGCTGAGAAAACCTTCTCGTTCCTCCTTTAGGGCAGTGAGTTCGTCGTCATCCGCATACCAGAACGCGTCTTCATCGATGGGCATTTGCAGATCGACGAACACTTCCGACGCAAGAATACGCTTCGCAATCTCGTTCGCAGGCTGGTTGCGCCATGGCGCTTCATCGCATTCGAACTCATCGAACATTGCCGCCAGCATGTAATCCGCACGACCGAAGTGGGCACGCGCGCGTTCGCGCAGCGCGCTCGAACGCAACGCGAACCCCTGATCTCGTGAATAGCAAAGAAAGTCCGCCATGCTTTGCGCCAGGCGAGCAAGTGGCAACGCACTGGGCTCCGTTGAGTCGGGTTCGAAGTCGGAATACGTGGCGGGCATGAACGTTTGGAGAAAAAGCGAACGGCCATCGCATCTACCGCGTGTCGAATCGCTGCAAAGCGTGCGCAGTGCGCGCACGGCCTGCTGCGACAAGGAAAGTACCGATTAATCTTCGCGCGGGGAAGCCCCGCGCGCCTACAACCTCATCGAAACGAAGTGATTGCAGAAACAACTAGGTACGGTGCCGTCCGCTGCAAAGCATAAGCGCGCGCTCCACTTTCGGCAAGCGCAGACGAGCGAAACGAACGCTACGGCGCCAACCGCTCAATATGCCAACCGCCAAACTGCCGCTGAAACACGAGTCGATCGTGCAAGCGCGAGCGGCGACCTTGCCAGAATTCCACCATCTCTGGCACGATCACGTAGCCGCCCCAGTTAGAGGGACGCGGCGGATTGTCGCCGTACTGCGCTTCGGCGTCTGCGAAGCGCTTTTCTAGCGCCTCGCGGCTTTCGATTTTTTCGCTCTGTGGTGACGCGATTGCACCAACGCGGGACTTCACGGGGCGCGAATTGAAATACTCATCCGACGTTTTCGCGTCTACCTTTTCGACATGCCCTTCGATGCGAACTTGTCGCTCAAGTTCGACCCAGTGAAACGTGAGCGCCGCCCATCGCGATTCGGCGAGTTCGCGCCCCTTGCGACTCTCGTAGTTCGTGTAGAAAACGAAGCCGCGATCATCAATCCCCTTGAGCAAGACGATGCGCGCCGAAGGTCGCGCGTTCGCGCCGACGGTTGCGAGATTCATCGCGGTCGGCTCGGGGATTTCAGCGGCAATCGCCTCATCAAGCCATTTCTTGAACTGCGTGAATGGATCGGCGGCAAGATCGCGCTTACCGAGCGAGGCGAGTTTGTAATCCTTGCGGAGATCGGCGATGCCGTTTGGGGGGCTGGATGTGCTCATGCGCTCTATCATACGAGCTTCTTGCTCCAACCCGAATTGCGCTGTGACAAAGAAATTCCAAGGCACCGATTCCTACATCGCCACTCCCGATTTGCTGCTCGCGGTGAACGCGGCGATCACGTTGAAGCGACCGTTGCTCATCAAAGGCGAGCCCGGCACCGGCAAAACGATGCTCGCCGAAGAAGTCGCAGCCGCGCTCGGCTGGCCGCTCTTGCAATGGCACATCAAAAGCACGACCAAAGCGCAACAAGGGCTCTACGAATACGACGCCGTGAGCCGCCTGCGCGATTCGCAATTGGGCGAAGAAAAAGTCAAAGACATCAAGAACTACATCAAGCACGGCGTGCTCTGGGAAGCCTTCGCCTCCGACGTGCCAACGGTCGTGTTGATCGATGAGATCGACAAAGCCGACATCGAATTTCCGAACGACCTCTTGCGCGAACTCGACCGCATGAGCTTCGATGTGTACGAAACACACGAAACCATCGTCGCGAAACATCGCCCGCTTTTCATCATCACGAGTAACAACGAAAAAGATTTGCCCGACGCCTTCCTGCGTCGCTGCTTCTTCCACTACATCAAATTCCCCGACAAAGAGACGATGAAACAAATCGTTGACGTGCACTATCCGGGCATCAAACAAGAACTCGTCAGCGCCGCGCTCGAAGCCTTCTTCGATCTGCGCGAAATGCCGGGACTCAAGAAGAAACCTTCAACGAGCGAATTGATCGATTGGATTAAGTTGTTGCTCGCGGAAGATGTTGATCCTGCAGTGCTGCGCGAGAAAGATCAGCGCAAAGTGCTGGCACCTTTGTATGGCGCGGTTTTGAAAAACGAGCAGGATACGGAGCTGTTTCAGAAGCTTTTGTTTATGGCGAGGCGGGGGTAGGTAATACGCCGTTACCTGTTCATGTTCAACAATCGATTTTTTCGTATGACACCAAATACTCCTGCAGCTAAAACTGCAACCTCGAAGCGTGTTCAGTCCCAAGCGATGAATCAGCTTATGGGAATTTGTTCGGGTCTTGTCTGCGACGGGAACTTGAATGACGACGAAGTCGTCTTTTTGTCGACATGGGCAAAATCGAACGCGGGTATTGCACGAGATTGGCCCGCAAGCACTATCTATCGGAGGGTGGAAGAGTCAATTCGTGACGGCGTCATTACAGATGATGAGCGGAATCTGCTGCTTTCAACTCTCCAAGAACTTTCGGCGAACGAATTCGTGATAACAGGGAGTGCGTTGCCAGACGGTGTACCTAATGTTTTTGATGAAGATCCTCACGTGATCATTCCGGAGAGGGTGTTTTGTTTTACGGGCGAATTTCTCTTTGGAACGAGAGCTGCTTGCCATCGAGCCATTGAAGCACGTGATGGCCTTATTTCTGACAACGTAACTGGAAAGACGAATTACTTGGTGATCGGCGCGCGTTGCTCGCCGGATTGGTTTGCAGCAAACTTCGGTCGAAAGATTCAGAAAGCCGCCGAGATGGCGGAATCCGGAGATTACGAACTGTCTATTGTTCGTGAACAAGATTGGGTACTTGCTCTGTAGTTCCGTAGGGTGGGCACCCCGTGCCCACCAAATTCGTTGTGGATGTGTTGTGGTGGGCAAGGGGCTGCCCACCCTACGACAATTGACGATCTCAACACGCGGCGCACGTACCTATGAACACCTCGCATCACGTCTCGTTTCGAACCGCTACTAAAGACGACGCAATGGGTGTCGCATCGCTCGTTGAACGCACGTTCACTATGGCGCTTGTTCCCGGTTGGTCGATCGAATCGTTGCGCAGTATTCACGAAGAAAACAGTGCTGAGGCACTTGCGGTTTCGTTTGCGCAGGCCGCGTATCAACGCATCGCAATCGTCGAAGAAAAAATCATCGGCTATATCAACTTCTCGAAGCCGCATTTGTTGTCGATTATTGCGGTCGATGCGTCGCAGCATCGACGAGGCATCGGTGCAAGGCTGTTGCTCGATGCGATCGAAGCCATCGACAAAGCGTATCTAGATATCGAATTGTTGCAATTGAGTGCGACTGAGCTGTCACAACCGTTTTACGCGAAGCATGGCTTTTACCCGATCAGTCCGATGCTCAATGTTGGGGATCGGCGGTTTGTGCGGATGGCGATGTGGTTACGACCGAGACGCATGGATTGGACTTAGTTTTGATAGTCGCAGCTACGTAACACTGTCATTCCCGCGAAGGCGGGAACCTAGACCGGGTTGTTGTTCTTCGCGTTGATGTTTGAAGTGCGTTCATGGTTCGACTAGCTCACCACGAACGGAGCACTTTACGAAACCCTTCCCCGTCATCCCCGCGAAGGCGGGGATCCATCGTTGCGAACGAGTCGGGTTCATTTGTTGCGTTGCTCTTGCGTTCAATGGATCCCCGCCTTCGCGGGGATGACAGTGGTTGTTCGTGCTGTGATCTCTCCCCGTTCGTGGTGAGCTTGTCGAACCATGAACGGCTTCTCCACCGAGAGAACGAAACGCATAGTGCGACCGCCAACGCGAGACGGCGACAATGTCGAGATGAAACCGTTTACCGACGCCATCAATTTCTCTCTCACCCACGAAGTCCCCTGGCCGCGCGATCCTCACGCTGCGCTGCTTCCGGGGCAACAACCCTTCGGCGTACATCACACCGATCCGCCGCCGTGGAATGTGCTTCGCGGGCCGGTGCATGCGCGTGGGGGCGTGTCGGGTGTGATCTTGCAACATGGCAAAGAAATTGCGGCATGGGGCGATCCCGATCGTGCGGATTTGACGTTTAGCGTTGCAAAAACATATCTCGCGCTGCTCGCGGGCGTTGCGCACGCGCGAGGCTTGTTGCCTAATGTGAATGAGCCCGTGGTTGAACGCGTGCCGAACGTCGGTTTTGATTCGCCGCACAATCGCACGATCACCTGGGCGCATTTGCTGGAACAAACGAGCGAATGGGAGGGTTCGTGTTTCGGTTTGCCCGATACGGTGGATCGCTATCGTTCCGTGTCGCACGATCCGAAGCCGCCGCAGGGGAAGAAAGGCGATGCGCGACCGCTGCAAACGCCGGGCACGTATTGGGAATACAACGATGTCCGCATCAATCAGTTGTCGCTCGCGCTCTTGCGTTTGTTTCGTGAGCCGTTGCCCGAGGTGTTTCTCGATGCGATTTTGAAACCGCTTGGCGGAGGCGAAGGTTTCGCGTGGCGTGGTTACGACGATGCGTGGACGGAGATCGTCGATGCGAATGGTGCGAAGCGAAAAATGCAAAGCGTTCCCGGCGGCACGCATTGGGGCGGCGGCGTGTCGATCAGCGCGCGCGATCAGGTGCGGATTGGGCAGCTGGTGTTGAACGATGGTGTGCACGACGGCAAACAACTGATTCCTGCGCGCTGGGTGAGAAGCCTGCGAGAGCCGTGCGCGATCGCGCCGTTTTATGGACGATTGATGTGGCTGAACCCGACGCTCGCGAATGGTGACAAACAATTCCCCGGTGCGTCCGACGAAGCGAGTTTCATGATCGGCGCGGGCGGGCATTACACGTGGATCGAGCCCGCACACGACGCCGTGATCGTCGTGCGATGGATTGATCCAGCGCATGCGCCTGAATTTATTGCGATGTGCGCGAAGGAATTTGGCGAATAAACTTCAATTGCAATATCCCAATTTAATTGGGCGAAAATACAATAATTACTATTTATCGAAAAATAGCGTTTTTTAGATCATGACCTAAATAAATTGGGCAATTTAACAAATTGCTATAATGTCATTTTCTCGCATGGAATCGCTCGTGAGATTGGCGCTCAGTCGCGTATGCGTAAGCGATTAACCGCGGGTGATGCGTTCAGCGAGAACGACTGACGTGTGTGTTTTGGTCACACCATCGATCTCGCCAATTTCGTCAAGCAACGCATCGAGCGCATTTGCGGAATCAGCGCGTAACCAGGCGACGTAATCGAACTCACCACTGACACTGCACACGAGTTTGATCTCGGGCATTTTTGCGAGGCGCTTGAGTACGTCACGCCCCGCTTTCGGCTCAACCGAAATGCCGACGTAGGCTTGCAGACTTTTCTCCAGCGCGGCTTGATTCAAGCGGACGCTGTAGCCCGTCACGACGCCCGATTTTTCGAGCCGCGCCATGCGCGCGACCCCGAGTTTTTTGCCGAGTGTCGTGACGCTTTCGCGCGCGTTCGCTTGCAAGAGCGCGAGCAAATTACGATCAATAGCGTCGAGCACGATGGACGCGTTTGCTGCGGCGTTCGCGATAGTAGTGGTTTTCTTTGGCATCGAATACTACGTTTTGACGAAACAAATTAACGATTTGTTTTAAATGCTAGCGCGTTTCGTCAAATTTATTGTTTATTTCGTCAACACGGCGCCCTAGAATTTTCTCAAACAACACCGCGCTCTTCCGCAGAGCGCTCTCTGAGAACATCATGATGAAAATCGCATTGCTCGGTGCCGGTCACATCGGCCACACCATTTCGCATCTGCTCGTGAACTCGGGCGACTATCAAGTCACCGTCGCAGATCAGTCTTCGACATCGCTCGACAAGTTGAAGCATCTCAAAGTCGAACGCACTTTGATCGATACCGAAAAAGCGG
>JBOFBL010000426.1:0-3077 GCA_051645545.1 Casimicrobium sp.
GAATTTCAGGTACGCATCTTGCACACCGATACCGCGAATAGCGTTTAGGCGTTCCTCAGCATCTGCGAGCGCCGCAGCTTGTTCGGCAGCGTTGCTAAGCGTTGTGGGTAAATCATTCAACGCTTGAGGTTTAATTGCGTCAGGAAACCGCTTCTCGAGTTCTTTTAAAAGCTTGTCGGTTAGCGTCACACCAGCGTTTAACAATTTGTTCACGCCGTCTTGAACGCTGGTAAAAGCTCCCTCTGTGCGCTCCACCGCTGCAATGGTGAAATCAATCCCGCCTTGACCGCCATAAATGCGTTCTAAACGATCCGATTCAGCAGCCGTTAACGCCTTGACCGCCGTAGCGCTTTCATTGTACCGCCGTGCAAGTTCACCTTCGATTCCTTCCGCTGCAACTCGAGCGGCATTGTAACGATTAGCTGCTTCCTCAGCGGCTTTGCTGGTTTTCGCGTTCTGCACATCCAGTTTGGCTTGACGTTCCGCTACTCGTTCCCGCTCGAGACTGGTTTGCAACTGCGCGTCAGATGCGTTACTGAGCGCTTCCGCGTAAGCTTCCACGCGTTCAGCCGCAAGGGTACGCGCTTCGATTTCATTTGCTTTTGCCAGCTCGAGCGCCGCCAACCGCGCTTCCTCAGCCGCTTTAGCTTTTGCAATTAGCGCCGCAGCGGAAGCTTGGAGCGCAGCCGCTTGCTTCGTTTCACTGGCTTCCAGAGTCACACCCGCAGCTCGAGCGCCCTGAGTGATATCTCCCAGGGTTTCGGCGTACCGCTCTAACTGATCCGTTGTGACCTTGCCAGATTTCACCTGCAACGCAAAAGAATCGTTCAGCTCACGCAACTGATCATTGAAACGCTTCGCGGAGGCCGCGGCGTCACTTTCGCGTTTCAAACGAAATTGGTACACCTCAGTAGCAACTTGCGCCGCTCGAGCGTTCGTTTCCGAGAATTTCTCTAACGCCTCCGAAGCGCGTTTCAGCTCAAGCACATTCTCAGGGTTTTTCTTCGCGTTGTTGTACCGCTCCTGCAACGCTATACCTTGCGTAACCAATGCTTGGAATCCAGCCTCTTCGCGCTTTAAAGCTGCCAGTGCAGCCGCTTCTTTTTCCCGTGCTATCTCAAGATCGCTTTTAGGTCGTAGAGGAACGTTTTGTGACCCCGTGGGATTACCGGGGCGTTGCGATGTACGAACTTGCTCAGCGCGGCTTCGTTCGTTTTGCAGTCGTGCAAGCTCTTTTTCTAATCGAATCAACTCTTCGGCTCTGCGCCTCGGGCCTTCATCAGAACCGCCAATAGTCGGCTTGTTTGCATCGCGTTGATCTCGAGCCACTTTCTCCCGAAGCATCGCGATGTCTTTGGTGATTTTAGTGATTTGCGCATCCGTCTGCCCCAACAACAAGCCAAGCGATTGGTTCGATACGTCAATGAAGCCCTTTAGCGCTGGGGTGAGTTGTTCGCCAATTCTCTGAGCGATCGTAACAACATTTTGCCCGAAAATTTTCAAACTACCGTCGAGGTTATCGATGCGTGACCGGGCCTGATTCGCCGCTGCCCCTGATGTCTCGAGTTCCGCTGTGAGTTTACGCAATCCTGCCCCGGTAGTCCCGAGGAATGCAATCGCGGCTCGAGATGCGTCCTGCCCGAAGATTTCACGTAGTTTGCTGTTGCGCTCTTCCTCGCTAAGCCCTTGGAACGCTACGCGCAAATCATCGATCAGCACAGGTAATGGTTTAAACCCGCCCTGAGCGTCGTACGCGCTGAATCCGAGGCTTTCCATGGCCTTGCTTGCCGTGCTTGTTGGCGCAGCGATGGATTGCAGAAACGTTTTTAAGCTCGTACCCGCGTCACTGGCACTCGTGAAATTCGGTTTGAGCGTCGCGATAACAGCGGTGAATTCCGCGAATCCTGTTTTTGCAATCTCTCGAGCTACCGCACCGCCCTGACCGATCGCATCATTGAAATCATCGACTTTCAATGATGTTTGATTCGCTGCGCTGGTGATCACATCGGCAGCGCGAACGAATTCATCACCTGTCAACTCGAACGCGTTTTTGGCTTGACCAAAAATCTCAGTGGTTTTTGTGATACCCGCACCTGTCGCAGCGGCAAGGTTAACCGCTGCTTCGCCTGCGCCATCTAATACGTCTGTGGCGCTCAACCCGGCACTACCTAATTCTTCGAATGCCTTGACGACACTGACAGCGCTTTGCCCCAAGGAAGGACCAATGTCTTGCGCGGCGTCCTGCAGCGCATCCATCTGTGCAGCGGTGGCTTGCAACGTGGTTTGAGCGCCGTCTAATGCAGTCTCGAGCGGCCTAAATGCGTTAACGCTCCCAATAACGGCAGCTCCAACAGCTCCAATGCCAACAGCGGCTGCTGTTGCAATTGGCACAATGGATTGCAGTTGGCCAGCGGAATCCTGAGCTTGGCCAGCTAAATCCCCGAGCGCTACGCCCGTGTCTTCCGCGCCTCCGGCTGCTCCCGAAATGGCCGCAATGAAATCAGAAATCAGATTCGTGTCGAAATTTAAACCTGTCAAGCGTTCGAACACAGTAAAAATGGCGTTACTTTGCCCCGCTGCAACCTGGGACGCAAGCCCTAACCTCGAGATTCCCCCTTCGGCTCCAACGGCGCTGCGTTCAGCTTGCGCGGCTGCGATCGCTAACCGTCGCGCGTTGTCCGTTGTGGCCTCAAGTCCTCTGCTCAGCTCGAGCGCACGGTCACGCAACGCTCTTTGCCGCGCCGCGAAATCATCAACCGCGCCGCCCGTCGCTTGGTACACCGCTCGTTGCGTGTTGATTTCGTTTGATAACGCCTTAATCTTCTCGCGTAGCTCATCAACGGGCTTACCCGCCCCCGCTGGGATTGGGCTCGAGCCTGCCCCGCTGGTCGGTAGTTTAGGCGGGTTCTTCGGCAGCACATACGCAACTTGAATCTCAAGTTTGAGCTGCTTCTCCATCGCCGTTAACTGCTGTTTGAATTTCGGCAATGACGCGAGATCAAGACCCACTGCATACAGCAAATCACCAATCGTCATAGTGGGCCTTCTTTCTCAGCTCGAGCTGCCATGAACTGCAA
>JBOFBL010000427.1:0-1040 GCA_051645545.1 Casimicrobium sp.
GGAGCAGCTTGAGAGTCTGAATCATCGCAATCAGATAAAATAGTCTTGATGCGAACTAATGGACACCCACCGTAAGTATGCGGCGTCGGTTCGTCTACTGATTCAACGACTAGTTCTTTCGATTCTTTTTGCTGCTTGAGATAAATCTTTTGCGTAGTTGTTTCGGTAACGTGCCAAGCGAAAACGCCTTCGCGGGACTCAAGCAGGATCGTTGCTTCGATCAATTCGCCTTCGTAGTCGCGCCACCACACGACTGAATCCGCATTGATTTTGCGGATTATGCCGCGCTTTTTTGTTTTCTTTTCCGCCGCAACTGTTGGCGTTTGCTCGTCCGTTGACGCATCGGCCAGCCAGTAGGACACGCCGCTCACCTGCGCACTTCGCAGGCTGATCTTAACTAATTGATCAAGCGTTAGGCCCTTGCCATTTACGTCAGCGAGCAATTTCTGATAGGTGGTTGAACCTTGCGGCCTAGTTGGCTTTTCGCGAGTGACAAAATCATTGTAGCGATTAATAATTGGACGCACATAACGGCGAACAATTGCTTGCTTTATCCGTCTGTCGTATCTATTCGACGGCTCCCGCTCATGTTGCGGAAGAATCACGGAGCCTAAGGAGTCAACGCCTTGCGCGTAATTTCGCGGCGTAACATCAGACCAATTCCAGAAATCACGGCACGCCTGTTGTTCGGCGTACTTCGGGTGACTCTCGATTTTCTTACCGACTGTAAATTGTGTCACGCCTCCAGGCTACTCGGAAGCGCTAATTGCCTACTGGTGACCAGTGCGCTATGCGCGTAAAAAAAGCGGCATAGCAGCCTTGCGCGCCGCCTCCTGCGCCTCCGTCTCGATCCTGCACGATTCCAGGAATTTAATCACGTCTGACTCACGATACCTAACTGCCCTGCCTATTTTGAGGTAGGGGATTCTGGATTTATTATCGTGCCTGTCGCTCTCTAGCGTGCCTGCGGACAGACCAAGCCAGCTGGCGACCGCCCTTGTGTCAAGTAGCCTCTCCGGCGAGCTGCCCAGCGGTGGATT
>JBOFBL010000428.1:0-5261 GCA_051645545.1 Casimicrobium sp.
GCGAAGAGCGCCAGGTCCTTGCGAATACCGAGCAAACCTTGCTCAGGGCGAACATTGCGCGGTAGTGTGTCGTATTTGGGGCCGCCGACGCAGCCGAGCAAAATCGCATCAGCTTCTCGCGCTTGCTTTTGCGTTTCGGGCGGATACGGATGACCGTACTTGTCGTACGCTGCACCTCCCAGCACACCATGCGACAGCCTAATTTCATTGGGCGACGATTGAATTTTTTCCAAAACTCGAACTGCTTGAGAAACAATTTCTGGGCCAATGCCATCGCCTGGGAGAACTAGTATTTTCATTTTAGAAATTTTGAATAACGAAAGGCGAGTGATGCAAAGCTAGGCCTTCGGGGCCGCTCACTCACAAAAAAAGTTTTATGCCGAAGCGTTCAGCCACGGCTGCGCAGCGAAATGTTTTTGTTCGAACGCGCGAATCTGATCGCTTTGTTTGAGCGTGATCGAAATGTCGTCCCAACCGTTGAGTATTCGTTCGCGACGACCGGCTGCGATCTCGAAGGCGAACGCGTACGATCCGTCAAGCGCGCGCACTTGTTGCGCTTCGAGATCGATCGTTAACTGGAAGCCGGGGAACGCCGCGCAATCGGCGAACAAGCGATCCATCTTCGCGTCGTCGAGACGAATCACGACAAGTCCGTTGTTAAGCGAGTTGTTATAAAAAATATCGCCAAATGACGGCGCGATGATCGCGCGAAAGCCGTTTTGCAAGAGCGCCCACGGCGCGTGCTCACGCGAGGAACCGCAGCCGAAGTTTTGGCGCGCGAGCAAAATCGTCGCGCCTTGATAGCGCGGTTCGTTCAACACGAATTGCGTATTGAGCGGACGCTTGCTGTTGTCCACGCCGGGTTGACCAACGTCGAGATAACGCCATTCGTCGAAACAATTCGGACCATACCCGCTGCGCTTGATCGATTTCAAGAATTGCTTCGGGATGATGGCGTCGGTGTCGACGTTGGCGCGATCAAGCGGGGCGACTAAGCCCGTGTGAACAACAAATTTATCCATTTACTTTTTCTTGCTCGCGTCTTCGATCTTTTCACCGGCTTTTTGTACATCTTTGCCGATGCCTTGCATTGTGTTGCAGCCTGCAAGCACGAGCGCTGCGATGGTTGCGAGGATGAAAGAGATTTTCTTCATTGATTCACTCCTGTTTCAATAAATAGAAAGCTATGCGAGGCGGCGCACGTCAACGAAATGGCCCGCAATCCCCGCCGCCGCCGCCATCGCGGGGCTCACGAGATGCGTTCTGCCGCCCGCACCTTGCCGTCCTTCGAAGTTTCGATTGGAGGTTGAGGCACATCGTTCCCCAGGTTCGAGGCGATCGTCGTTCATCGCAAGACACATCGAACAACCCGGCTCACGCCATTCGAACCCGGCGGCCAAGAAAATCTTATCGAGCCCTTCGCGCTCGGCTTGCTCTTTCACGAGGCCCGAGCCCGGCACCACCATCGCAAGTTTCACGTTCTCTGCGCGACGACGACCCTTCACCACGTTCGCCGCCGCGCGCAAATCTTCGATGCGCGAATTCGTGCACGAACCAATAAACACTTTGTCGATCTTGATTTCGGAAAGCAAAGTGTTTGGCGTTAAGCCCATGTATTGCAAGGCGCGCGAAATGCCTTCGCGTTTGGTTGAATCTTTTTCGCGATCAGGATCGGGCACACGGCCATCGACCGGAAGCACCATCTCGGGCGACGTGCCCCACGTGACATACGGAATCAGTTCGTTAGCGTTGATGACGACCGTGCGATCGAAGCTCGCGTTGTCGTCGCTCTTGAGTGTCCGCCAATACTTCACCGCCGCATCCCATTGCTCGCCCTTCGGCGCGAATGGTCGCCCTTTCACATAAGCCTCAGTGATCTCGTCGTACGCAACCATGCCCGCACGCGCACCCGCCTCGATCGCCATATTGCAAATCGTCATGCGGCCTTCCATCGAGAGCGAGCGCACGGCTTCGCCACCAAATTCGATCGCGTAACCGGTGCCGCCCGCCGTACCAATCTTTCCAATGATCGCGAGCACCAAGTCTTTCGCGGTCACACCGCTTGGCAAACGTCCATCACAGCGTACGAGCATCGATTTCGATTTCTTCTGCGGCAGGCATTGCGTGGCCATCACGTGCTCGACCTCAGAGGTGCCAATGCCGAACGCGAGTGCCGCGAATGCGCCGTGTGTCGAGGTGTGCGAATCGCCGCAGACTACCGTCATGCCAGGCAGCGTTGCGCCCTGCTCCGGCCCGACCACATGCACGATGCCACGACGCATGTCGCCGATGCGGAAATACGTTAACGAATGTTCGCGCGCGTTCGCGTCGAGCGTTTCGACCTGCGTGCGTGAAATCGGATCGGCGATCATCGCAGCGTTCACGAAACCGGTCGTCGTCGGCGTGTTGTGATCGGGCATCGCAACCATCGATTGCCGACGCCACGGTTGTCGTCCTGCGAGTTTAAGCCCTTCGAACGCCTGCGGACTCGTAACTTCATGCACGAGATGCCGATCAATGTAGAGCAGCGCCGAGCCGTCCTCTTCTGCGCGAACGAGGTGCGAATCGAAAAGTTTGTCGTAAAGGGTGCGACCGGACATAGTTGAAACCGTGTGAGCGAACCTGCCGCTCATCGCTTCGTCATTCCCGCGAAGGCGGGAATCTATCGGAAACGTGAGTTCTCAACGCATTCACCGCAATGTTGTTTCGATGAATGGATCCCCGCCTGCGCGGGGATGACGGCAAATGTAATGCCATCACGGGCGTTCAAATGATTTTAGCGATCACGGCGTCACGGCGGTTTGCGCCTCCCGCACCCGCGCAGCCCGCAACACCGCAGCTCGCGTATCCGGCGGCAACAAAAACGCCGCTTCATTCGCACGTCGAGTCAGCGCCTCATCGTAATGCACGCTCTGCGCGGAATCGAGCTTTACCAAACCGGCATCTAGCAGCGCATCGAACGCGCTCTTGAATTGCGACTTGTCGCTGAATTCCGGTGCGTTGAATACATGGGTCATCGCGAGATGTTGTGCGGCTTGTTGCGAAAGCGATTCCACGGCTTCGCGCGAACGCACGCCCGCCGCCTCGCGCACGACGATCGCGAGCATGAGTGCGTGGCGCGTGAGCGTCGGTCGAATGATTGCCGCGAGCGTTTCGAGTTGCATTGCGCCATCCGTGCCCTGCGGCGCCGCGGAGACCACTTTCGCGTCGGCTTCCACAATCAACCAGTCGTCGTCGATCATCGCGGCGAGCGTTGCGTCGAACGGTGTGAAGCTCTCGCTTTCCGCAGGCCATTGCGGCAGATACAGCTCGAACGCGAGCAGCGCGTAAAGCTCTCGGGAAAGTGCTGCGAGTTTGTTGCGACCGAGCGAGCCGTGCTGCGCCACGAGGCAGGCAATGAGTCCCGGTAGCGCAAAACAATGAAGCACGTTGTTGCGGAAATAGGTGAGCGATACCGCTTCAATTTCTTTTGCAATCGCCACATTTCCAAAGGCATGTGATCGTTTTTCTGTATATCCTAATTTTTCACAATATTCGATGGATTGCCCTGAAGAATTGGGCGTTAACGTTAATTCCTGAATGACTTGCGTACGTGGCACCAGACGCTTCAAGTGATCGATCGTTGCCGTGAGTTGCGCAACGTCTGCCGCGTGGCGCGGCGTCGCGAGCAACGCCGTCGAAACCAGCGACACAGGATTGATATGTGCTGCGCCATTGATGCGCTCCGCAATACGGCGCGACAACTCGGTCAACGTATTGCGACGCAGCGCTTTGTCGTCGAGCCATTTCGCGAAATCGGGACTGCCAACTTCATCGATCAGTTCTTGCAAAAAAATCGGTCGCGCGAAGGTCACGCCGACGCGACCGTATTTTTGTTTGCGCATTTCAAGCGCCGCAGTTGCGAGTCCCCAGAGCGATTCCTTTTTCTTCGCCGCACCAGAGAGCTCCTGCGTATAGCTGCCGCCTTCGATCAACTTTTCATAACCGACGTAGACCGGAATGAAGGCGAGCGGTCGATTGTGTTCGCGCAGAAAACTCTGCACTGTCATCGAAATGAGACCCGCTTTCGGCGGCAGCATGCGCCCGGTGCGCGAGCGACCGCCTTCCACAAAGTACTCAACAGGAAAACCGCGTTTCAATACCTCATGCACATATGCGCTGAACACTTCCTGATACAGCTCGTCGTCCTTAAACGATCGCCGAATGAAGAATGCACCGCCACCGCGAAGAATGCGACCAACGATCGGTAAGTTCAAATTTGCACCGGCCGCAATGTGCGGAATAGTGAGCCCCGCTTCGCGCACTACGTACGAGAGCAACAAGTAATCGATGTGACTGCGATGGCAAGGCACGTACACCAGCGTGTGATCTTTCGCAAGCGTGTGCAATGCGTCGGCCCCTTTCACATCGACGCCGTCATAAATGCGATTCCACACACTCTTCAAAACGCGTGCGGCCACGCGAACGATCGGGTACGAGTAGTCGGCCGCTATTTCTTTAACGATTTTTTCGGCGCGCGCTTCGACTTTCGCTTCGTTCGTTTTCTTCGCTGCGACTTCGTTGGCGATCGCTGTGCGTACGCGCGGCTCGCGCAAGATCGCTTCCATCAGAATGCGGCGATGCGAAAGATCGGGGCCAATCGCTGCCTCGCGCTCGTTGCGGAAATGTGTGCGCAATACACGCGCGATGCGTCGCTCGGTGCGCTCCTTGCCGAGCTCTTCGCCTTGCGCAGCGATGAGCGTTGTCTTCAGCGAAATCGGATCACCGAACTTGACGATCACGTCGTTTCGGAAAAACACGATCGCAAACAGTTTGCGAAGGCGCGAACGCCCGCCCCAGCCTTCCGCCGCCCAAATGCGCAGCCATCGCATGCGCGTCGCGTTCGTCTCTTCGCGCTCGGGCGTACGCCCCCAAAACACGCTCACTGGAACGAGCTGTACGTCATCAAGCGTGTTCGCGTTGACGCGATCGACGATGCGACCGAGTCGCTCAGGCATTGCGCGAAGCGTCGCGCCCGGACGCAAAAACATCGAATCGCGCAGATAGAAATACGCAATGCGATCGGTCGTCTCCATGCCGGCAATCGGCGCGTGCGACAGTGGCAGCACGAGTCGACGCGTCAACGAATCGAGCATCGCGCGATCGGTAAACGAAGGCCGCGCGAGCACGTAACAGGTCGGCTTCGTCACATCGATTGCGAGCGGCTGCGGAAACACCTGAGCACGCACCCAAGCATCGAACGCCTTGCGCAAGAGCGTCGG
>JBOFBL010000429.1:0-7082 GCA_051645545.1 Casimicrobium sp.
GCGCGGTCGCTTCGCGGAACGGCATGCGCACCTGGAAGCGCGCCTTCTCGTTCGGCTCATAGCGTTTCTTCTCTGGCAACAGATCGATACGATCCGAGCTTTCGCTTCTGAAAATCCAATCGTCGCCGTTCGACGCCCAGAGCGACGTGCCCGCAATCGACACGCGACCGTTGTCATCTGCGACTTCGGCATGCAACTGCACTTCGCCTGAGACTTTCACGCTGCTTGTGCACGTGAACTTGCCGCTACGATCGCTCGTGCCTTCGCAGAGCACGCCGAGATCGGATTTGCGCTCGCTCGATTCGTAAGAATAGAAGCCGCCAATGTTTCGTTTGCGATACGCATCCCACGTGCGATGCGTGCCTTTCACTTTGAATTTCACACCGCCGACGGCTTTGCCGGTCACGTCAGTCGTCACGATTTCATAGCGCAGCTGTTCGCGCGACATTGCCCAATCAAGCGCTTTGATGCCAATCAATCGCGACGACGGCCACACGGTGAGACGCGTTTGCGCGGTGTAGATTTCGCCATTCGGATCGTTGTACTCTACATCCGCAATCAAGGCGTGCGGCTTCTCAACCTTCGGCGTTGCGAGCGACACGCGCACGCTGCCCGCTGGCGAAAGCGCGACGGCTTGGTCTTCGCCTTCAGGCTGCTTGCTTTCGCGATTGCGACGGCTGCCAGTTTCTTCACTGTCGTAAATCGGATTGAAACTGTAGTCCTCGAAATTCTCAAAGCCGCCCCAGGTGCGCGCATCGAAGCGCGAGCGCACCGTCACCACGTCGCCTGCGGCCGGACCGCCCGAGAGGAATTCGAGGCGTACGTCGACGTCTGCTTTGTCGCCGGAGACGACGTTCGCATTCGGCGTGCTCACCTCGGATTTGTAAACCGGCAAACGGAAATCGGCGACGGTGAAACGCGCGGTGGTGCGCCCAGCAATTTCGACGCGATATTGACCGCGCTTTGCGTTTTGCGGCAAACGGACCTCCGTCACTGCGTTGCCGCGCGCCGACCAAGCAATGTTTAAGCTCGATCGCTCTCTGCTGCCTTCGTTGACGATTGCCAACGTCTTCGGCAGTTTCGCAAAGTCTGGCGCACCAGTACCGAAGCGCTTTTTCTCGCGCGCGAAATGCTTCATGTGCACCGTCTCGCCGGGGCGCAGCAGATTGCGCGCGAGGATCGTGTGGGTGGCTGTTTTTCGAGTCGCGTCTTCGCCATCGTAATCGTAGTCATACGGCAGATTGAAGCGCCAGGATTCGATGCCGCGCGTCCAATCGGCGCGCGTGAAGCTCGTGTCGTCGCCGCTTTGCGCGAAGATGAAGTTGGGGCACTCGTAATCGCGCTTCGCTTCGCGATAAGTCAGCTTCGCGACACCGTCCTTATCGGTTTTGCCGGTGGCGACTTCAATGCCCTTGCAACTGCGAATGCGTACGTTTGCATCCGCAACGACGGTTGCATCCGAAAGCCGCGTGACCCAAACGAATGCGTTGCCGCCGCTCGTTTTTGCATGCACAGCTAGGTTGGTCGTGAGCGCGATGGAGCGCACGAACATCGAGCCTTTCTTCTCCAAAAGCGATGCGCCAAGCGCCGCCGACTCCGCCTCAACGACGTGCAGACCGGGCTCAGCAAGCGGCAGACCGACGACCTCAAACTCTTTCGCGCCACCCGGTTTCGGCAAGGGGATCGTTTGCGCTTGCGCATTGCCTTTCAGCAATGAGCGTGCGCGCAAATCATCGTCGCCCTTGATTTCGTCTCCGAAACTATCGTAATCATCATCGTCAGCCGAGCGATCGCGCTTTTGAAAACCCGCAGTGCGCGAATACCAGCGAATCATGTCTTGTTCACTGGTGACGCGCAGTTTGCGAATCACGGCAGCGGTGCCGCCGGTCGCGGGCTCCAGGTTGCGCACCGTGATCGGCAGCGCCGGATCGGCGTTGCGTTCAAGAATGCCGAAGCTGCGCGCGAATTTCACGAGCGGCGGATAGGTGCTTGTGCGAAACGTGATCGGTCGTTTGAGTTCGAGCGGCGTGCCGGTGCCCGATTCCTTTAGACCGGGCGGCATGACGAGTGTGAAGCGCGTCTCAGGCGGCAGCTTGGTAAACGGAATAGTTTCGCCGCAACCGTATTCGCCTTCGCTCGTGCAATCTTTTCCGCCGTACGGGCGATAGAGTTTGCCGGCATCGTCGCGCAAGCGAAAACGATTGACATCTTTGGGATCGAGCGCGCGATTGTTGACGTTGAAGCTCATCGTGCCGAGCGGGTTGCAATCGGTGTCTTTGTTTTCGCGCAAGCAAGTGAATTCGAGCCATTCGCCCGAGCGCACTTTGAAGCGCAAATAATCCGCCGCTTGAAAGGTGTTCGCCTGCGAATCCCAGCGAATGATCACGTCCGCGCCTGCGGGGAAGTTTTGCGTGCAGCGGAACGCAATCCAGTTCTCGGGATTCGAAATGCCCGCTGCATTCAGCAATTCTTCTTTGCGTTTGCCGCCGATCACGCGTACGTTGTTCACCGAGCGCACGCCTTCGACTTCGCAGAACACGCGCTCAATGAAATCTTTCGCCGTAATCGGGCCTTTCGCGCGCACGAGAAAAGCTTGCTGTTCGTCGATGTCACTGGCCTCGTTCGCTGGACGCGATTCGGCTAGCGCCGGAAGTTTCGCTGAAGCGGTAAACGAGATCGAGAGCGAAGCCAAGAGCGCGAGGCCGACGGCGAGGAGTTTGCGAGTGACCATGTGATTCCCTGAAGAAGTGTTCTGTTGAATCGATCGAACGATGATTGCAGTTCTATCTTTCTCGACATTCAAACACAACCGCTTCGGCTGAATGTTTCTGAAGTCGCACCGATACACTCACGCGTGTGAACGAATCTTCCGCGAAATCGGCATCGGCGAGCAAAGAAAAACGCCGCGCGCCCGATACCGAACAGACGTATTTGCCGCCCGCGTTGCGACCGAAGCTCACAAAGCTCGGTATCGCGCACTTGCGCGATCTTCTGTTGCATTTTCCGCTGCGCTACGAGGACCAAACGCGCGTCGTTGCAATCAAGGATTTAATGGTCGGCGAATCGGTCGGCGTTGAAGGCATCGTCGAACACGCCGAGACGCAGTTCCGACCGCGCCGGCAGTTCGTCGCGCTCGTGCGCGCGACAGACGACGATGGCTCGTCGCACTTCACGCCGCGTCTGACGCTTCGTTATTTCACGTTCTATCCAACGATCGTGAAGGCGCTCCAGATTGGTACCAACATTCGCGTCTTTGGCCTCATTCGGGAAGGGCGAAACGGCTTAGAAATAGTGCATCCGATTTTTAAGAAAAATGAACCTGTCGCCCAGGATAACCGGGGCGACACTTTGACGGCTGTTTACTCGTCTTCAGAAGGCATTCCGCAGGCGGCGCTACGCACACTCGCAACCAAAGCGCTCAAAGTCAATGATTGGCAACGCGATTTCTTGTCGCCCTCGTTGCTAGAAAAACACGCGATGCCTTCGTGGAAAGAAACGCTCGCGCAATTGCACCAACCGAACGACGTGTCGCAACTCGCATCGCTCGAATCGCGCACGCACCCCGCGTGGCGACGCGTGAAGTTCGATGAACTGCTCGCGCAACAACTCGCGTTGCGAGACGCAAAAGCGATGCGCGCTGCGGAGCAAGCGCCTGCAATCAGACCGACGAATCTCATCACACCGCTACTGAAACAGCGATTGCCGTTCTCCCTCACGCAAGCGCAGGAGCGCGCAGTTGCAGATGCGTTGCGTGATCTCGCGCGCGATGCACCCATGACGCGGCTCTTGCAAGGCGACGTAGGCAGCGGCAAAACGATTGTGGCCGCGCTTGCGGCGCTCGCCGTAGTTGAAGCGGGTTATCAAGTCGCGTTCATGGCACCGACCGAATTGCTTGCCGAGCAACACTTTCGCAAGCTCTCGCATTGGTTGCAGGATTTGCCAGTGAAACTCACGTGGCTTGCGGGATCGCTTTCCTCAGCCGATTTGAAAGCCGCGCACGAGCAGTGCAAACGCGGCGAAGCGCAGATTGCGATTGGCACGCATGCGCTGTTTCAAAAGAAAGTTTCCTTCGCGCGATTGGGCTTGGTCGTTGTCGATGAACAGCATCGCTTTGGCGTCGAGCAGCGGTTGCAGTTGCGTGCGCGGGGTGCAAATCTTCTCCCCTCTCCCTTGAGGGGAGAGGGTGTCGCGCTAGCGACGGGAGAGGGTGAAGGCGTCGCTTGGGGGCGCGATGCCGAGCATCCCCCTCTCCCCCAACCCCTCTCCCACGAGGGGCGAGGGGAGCACTACGCACCCCACACATTGATGCTCAGCGCAACGCCAATTCCTCGCTCCCTAGCAATGAGCTACTACGCCGATCTCGATGTCTCCGTCATCGACGAAATCCCCAGCGGCCGTCAACCGATCGTCACCAAACTTGTCTCCGAACGCCGCCGCTACGAAATCGCAGAACGGATTTACGCCGCTGCGCAAACGGGCGGGCAAGCCTATTGGGTCTGCCCGCTCATTGAAGAAAGCGACAAACTCGAAGTGCAATTGCAAGACGCGAGCGCACTCTACGCAGAACTCGTCACCGCAATGCCAAAGATTCGCGTCGCGCTTTTGCACGGACGCATGAGCGCCGATGAAAAGGCGCAGATCATGCAGGATTTCATCGCGAACAAAGTGCAAGTGCTCGTCTCGACGACGGTCATCGAAGTCGGCGTCGATGTGCCGAACGCAAGCTGGATGGTGATCGAACACGCCGAGCGCTTCGGTCTCGCGCAATTGCATCAACTGCGCGGACGCGTCGGTCGCGGCAGCGCTGCTTCCACCTGCATCCTGCTCTTTGCCGACAAACTCTCCGACACCGCGAAGCAGCGCCTCAAAGTAATCTACGAAACTACAGACGGGTTCGTCATCGCAAGAGAAGACCTACGCATCCGCGGCCCCGGCGAACTTCTTGGCCCGCGACAATCCGGCGTCCCCGGACTTCGCTACGCCAACATCGAAGAAGATATCGATCTCGTCGAAGCCGCGCGCGAAGCGGCGAACGAATTGGAAAACGATCCGAGCTTCAATCGCGTCGCGTTTCTTGAGCGATGGATTGCGCATCGGACGGAGTTTGCGAAGGCGTGAGGTTCGATGCGATTTTGTTTTGCTGGCGAATTCCAGCGACACATACGGCAACAAATGTCCAAACAATTGGGGCGGCCCAAAAAGCATAAGCGCAGGACTCGCAGTGTGCCGCATATAGGAATAACGGCAGGAGCACAAGCAGCGGTACTGCAAGCAAGAAGACAAGTAATGAGCGTGTGCCGCCCGTTACGTAGATGACTACGCCGCAAGCAACATAAAGCACGGCGAGCGCGATAAGTTCGGATTGCATGAGCGAATACTAGCGTTTACTGGTTCACTGCAAAACTTCGCAACGCGATGCTAACGCTTTGATCGCGCGACGCACGCTTCCAGAATTCGCTCGCCATCGTTCGCGCAATCTTCGCAATAGCGTCCGGCAACGCCGCGCTCAACTCCACATTAAACGCCGCGTACTCCAAATCACTATGCGCCCCCGGCGCGAAGCGCATCGGCAGCATGTCGTAGCACGGTGCAAGCGTGAAACGACCTTTCGCAATTTCTTGCGGAGACTCGACAACGACACCCAGGTTGCCGAAATGCATGTCGGTGTTGCCGATGAGCTGACCGAAGGCGTAGAGCGTTTGTGTGGTGGCTACGGCGTCGTACGCAATTCGTTTTTGTGCGGCGAGTTGCGCGATGCTGCTCGCCCAATGTTGTTGCGCGCCAGGGTTAAACGCGGCGTGTACTGCGTACAGCGGGAGCAAGTGCTGTCGGCCCGTCGCGCCAATACGATCTATGCGTGCGGATTCGAAATAGGTTCGCTTTTCGCTTCGGATGATACGCGTAATCGGCACTGCAAAACCGTGATCGCGCAGCACATCGGTGGCGATCGCTTCGGCATGTAGCAAATCGTTCCAGCGCTCACCGAACGGCGTGCCGCGTGGCGGCGAGAATTTCACGAGCACTTCGCGAACGTCACCTTTCGTATCGACAACGCGCGTGCTGAATTTTGGTTGTTCGCCGTCGGCGCTTGAGCCCGTGACACGACCCGACATCGCATCGTGCGCGAGTTGGTCGTACACCTTCGCAAGCGTCGCTTCATTGTCGGGGTAAGGCGTTTGAGCAAGTGATCGCTGCCAAGCGGCGAGCGAATCGTCGCCGATCAAGATCGCGCCCGCGCGATCGAGCACTGCGGATTGCGACGCGAAGAGTTGTTGCGCGAGCGTCCAGCGTTCGGGATGCGTGTCCCAGTTTTGCACGATCGCACCTAAACGAAAACGTGCCGCGCGACCGAGGTAGCCGCGCAGTTTGAGCGGTGTGAGGAACCACGGATAGTCGCTACGCGTTGTTGAGTTGATACCGAGCCCCGCGCGTTCTCCGTACACATGCGCGTGGTCGGGTGCGACGTGGGAGAGCGTTGCAAACTCGTGCGCGCGACCATCTCTGTCAATCCAGTGCAGCGGCAATTGCACGACGCCTGTGAGCGAGTTCGCTGCCGCCGCGTACCGCGTTGACTTGCCGCGCCCGAGTGCGAGTACGGCGCTGCCAGCGGCCTTTGCTTGGCGCTTTACCGTGGCCGGATCGACACCCAGGCGAAACGCCGCTTCCGTTGCGGAAAGCGGGCCGTCACGACTCACAAGCTCAAAAAGGGCGTTCACTGTAGAGTTTATTAGGAAATTAATACTGTATTTGCACGATATTATTTCATATAAATCAATATTTTATGTAATTTTATTAGGCTAACTAATAATAGAAAATATTAGACAAATTCTTAGTCAATGTGACCGCGGTCGCCTAAAATCAACGGCAATGTTCCTTTAGCCACGCTTCCCTGCAACATCACCTGCGGCATCGATTGATGCCGCGTGAGGCAGTGCGACGCGTGGCTTTTTTGTTGTCTTTGTAACTATCGCGAGTCGTGTTCGGTTTTCAAATCGATCATGACGCGACGCCAAGCCGCAGACAGTACGCATGTACGGCAAGGCGAAGGCAACAAAGTCAGGATCGATTTGAAAGCCGAACAC
>JBOFBL010000430.1:0-3845 GCA_051645545.1 Casimicrobium sp.
TCGCACGATCAAGTGCGAGTGCAAGATCGTCGCTCAATTTGCCTTGCTCTTTGATGGAGGCGAGTACCGAATCGCGCCGCTCGTCGAGCTCGCGCAGGTACACCAAGCGCTCGTCGAGTAAACGAAGTTGAATATCGTCAAGCCCTTGCGTTGCTTCCTTGCGGTAGCGAGCGATGAAGGGCACGGTCGCACCGCCATCGAGTAACTCGACAGCGGACTGGGCCTGTTGAGTGGAAATCGCGACTTCGCGCGCAAGACGGACGATCAGTGACTCAGGCATGGGACTTTTGAATAAGAAGAAACAATAAGTACGAGCTATGGAATCGAGCTCGAAAAACGAAGGCGCGAGTGTAGCCGTTACGCTTGGTTAGAGAGCAGTTGAAACACGCGCTACGATTGTGCTAAGCGAATTCAGCATGTCGGCGTTTGCGCCGCCAGGCAGCAGCAGCGCGCCACAGAGCCAGATGAGCGCATGCGTCGAAGTAAACGATCGCGATGCTGATCGCGATGGCATTTGCCACGACCGTTAGACGCGGAATGGTGTGTCTCAAGTAGGGACAGCTCATCGAGCAATTGTTGAGTTGAAACGGAGAACTCATCGAGCAATTATCCAGCGCATAGAATCAGCGCCACATCTCGCATCAATTTTCTTGCCATCGCCATGTCGATTCAACCCTTTCATCTTGCGTTCCCAACTCACGATCTCGACGCTTCGCGCAAGTTCTATCTCGATCTGCTTGGCTGCAAAGAGGGGCGTTCGTCGCCGCATTGGGTTGATTTTGATTTCTACGGGCATCAGATCGTCGCGCATCTTGCGCCCGACGAATGCTCAATGGCGAAAACGAGCGATGTGGATGGCGACGACGTACCCTGTCGTCATTTCGGTGTTGTGCTAACGATGAGGCAGTGGCACGCACTCGCCGATCGACTGAAAGCGGCAAACACCGAATTTATTATCGAGCCGCATGTTCGTTTCAAAGGTGAGCCAGGCGAACAAGCCACGATGTTTTTTCTCGATCCATCGGGTAACGCGATCGAGTTCAAAGCGTTCGAAAACATCGATTCCCTTTTTGCGAAGTAGCGCCGTGAGTGCCGATACGATAGTTGTATTTGCTCTCTGAAATAGCGCCTTGAAGTCATAGCGCATATTCGCAAAATTTTTTGCGAGTTCGAGCATTTTTTCCAGATGAAAACGGTAGTTTTCGCGCGTTTGCTCGCTACATTTACGCGCCTACCTTGAACTCGTCTTCGAAACAATGAAACCACAAATGTATGTCGCGCTATTGAGCGCGTTGTGCGCCCTTCACGCGAGCGTGTCGCACGCGATCGTTGGGCAGCCTGGAACGCTCGACCAATCTTTTGCAACCGATAGCGCGCAGGGTGCTGGGAAAGTGAGAACGCCCGTGGGGCGTGGTGGCGACTATGGGCGCGCGGGAGCGCTGCAAAGCGACGGCAAATTTCTCTTGGCGGGCGAGTGTGACAGCAGCACTGGGACTTCGTTTTGCGTCGTACGCTACACCACTGATGGCCTACTCGACACGTCTTGGAACCAAACGGGTAAGGTGCAGACAACCGTCGGCGCGGCAAGCTCCGAGGCAAATGCAGTCGCGCTACAAAGCGATGGCAGTGTGATCGTCGCAGGAGATTGCAACGAAACCTCTGCATCCAGGGCAACGCTTTGCACCGTACGCTATGGAAGTAACGGCAGCTTGGATTCGACATGGGGTGGCACGGGCGTTGCCATTGCCACTTTTTTTACGAGCGGCGCAACTGCTCGTGCGGTTCTCGTGCGACCGGACGACAAAGTGATCGTTGTCGGGTATTGCACGATCGATTTTGGCGTAACAGCATTTTGTACCGTGCGCTATAACGCCAACGGCACGCTTGATACGTCGTGGGGCGATAGCGGCACGACGTTCACCACACCCATTCTCAACGCGATCAACGTTGCAACCGCGGCGGCGGTAACAAACGATGGCCGAATCATTGTGGCTGGTTATTGCGGTAGTCCATCAAAGATATGTTCGGTACGCTATGACGCACTCGGTCAACTAGATAGTGGATGGGGTGGCAACGGCGTTGTTGTCACGACAATTGCCGACAATCAAAGTGGCGCCAACGCAGTATTGGTTCAAGCCGATCAACGAGTGGTGGTGACGGGTGACTGCTTTGGCGGATCGGTCAACGGCATTTGTTCTGTGCGCTATTTGAGCGGTGGTGGCATCGACAATACGTGGAATCAACTGGGCTACACAATCGCCACCGGTGGCGCGGGAGCAGGTTCGGGCAATGCTATTGCGCAACAACCCGATGGCAAGATCGTGATAGCTGGTAGCTGCAGTGCGGGTATTTCCAATAGTTTTTGTTCACTTCGCTACCTCTCCGATGGCAAGCCCGATCTTTCGTGGCGCGGCACGGGATTTGCCGCAACGGCGATGGGCGCCGGCGATGGTGCGACAGCAGTTGCGATCCAAAGCGATGGAAGAATCGTGATGGGCGGTTATTGCGGCGGTGGCCTCAACGTAGACTTCTGCGCGATCCGATACGACGGCGGCTTACCGACGCCAAGTGCGTGTTCACTTGACGTCGATGGCGACGGTCGTGCGAGTGCCATGAGCGATGCTTTGCTTCAAATACGCACATCACTTGGGCTCTATGGCGCAACGCTCACTGCTGGCATCGAGTTTCCAAACGACGCAACACGAAAAAACTGGCCTTTAATTCGCGAATACCTGCGCGTGAACACCAACGATTTCGACGGCGACGGCCGGGTGCTTGCAGAAACCGACGTGATCATTCAGGCACGTCTTACGCTTGGTTTCCTGGGCGACGCAGTAATCGATGGTGTTCAGTTCCCTGGCGCGGCGACACGAACAACGTGGAACGACATTCGTGTCTTCGCTAATACAAGCTGTGGGCTTTCATTGCCATGATTTGCCTCGATTCTTTTTGCTAGCGAAGTGTTGCTATTCGGTACAACGATGCTGTGCCGAATAGAATCGCTTCATGCTTTCATTCTCCGATATCCAATCTGCCGCGCAACGAATTAAAGGCGTTGCACACCGCACACCGATCCTCACCAATCGCACGTTGAACGCAATGCTCGGTTGCGACGTGTTCATGAAAGCGGAAAACTTTCAACGCATGGGTGCGTTTAAGTTTCGCGGCGGCTACAACGCGATTGCGTCGCTTGCGCCGGATGTGCGCGCGAAAGGGGTCGTTGCCTTCTCCTCCGGCAATCACGCGCAGGCGGTTGCGCTTGCGGCGCGCCTGCATGAGATTGAGGCAACGATTGTGATGCCGAGCGATGCGCCACCGTTGAAGATTGAGGCCACGAAAGGCTACGGCGCGAGTGTCGTGCTCTATGATCGTTACAAGGAAGATCGTGCAGCGATCGGTGCCCGCATTGCGGGCGAGAAGGGCTGTGCTTTGATTCCGCCGTTCGATTACTTGCCCGTCATGGCAGGGCAAGGCACGTGCGGTTTGGAGATTGCCGAAGAGGTACCTAATCTTGACGCCCTGATCGTCTGCTTAGGCGGTGGCGGATTTCTTTCAGGGTGTACCGTGGCTGCGAAAGGCGTGCAACCGAATGTGAAGTGTTATGGCGCGGAGCCCGAAGCGGGCAATGATGTCCAACAATCACTCGCCAAAGGCGAGATTGTTTCTATCGACGTGCCGAAAACCATTTGCGATGGACAGCAGACGCAGGCGGTCGGCGTGCATCCGTTTGAAGTGATTCGCACACACGTCAGTGGCGTGTTGACCACGTCGGATGCAGCGGTGATCGAGGCGATGCGTTTTGCGTTCGAGCGAATGAAGATCGTGCTCGAACCCTCGGGCGCGTG
>JBOFBL010000431.1:0-2319 GCA_051645545.1 Casimicrobium sp.
GTCTCGCTCGGCATGGGGCAACGTTTCACGTTTGAGACACCACTCATGTGGATCGACAAAGCCGAAACCTGGCAGCTTGCGCGAACGCTCGGCGGTGACGCACTCACCGAGATCGTCGTTAACGACACTCACACTTGCTATCAGGGCGTTCGCGATCAAAAGCATGCGTGGGGTTACGGTTGCGGCGAATGCCCGGCCTGCGAATTGCGAAAGATGGGCTATGCGCGCTGGCGCGAGTGGCTCGCGCTTCCCGCGAACGCAAGCGCCCGACGTTAAGCGAAAGAAATTTGCATGATGTCTTCGCGCAACGCTACTTGAATCGCCGCGGATACTTGTCTTTGCGATTCGCGCCTAAGAACCTAGGCTAAATCTCCACCATCTCAAAATCGTCCTTGCGCGCGCCGCATTCGGGGCAAGTCCAATTCATCGGAACATCGTCCCATTGGGTGCCAGCGGCAATGCCGTCTTCGGGCGCCCCGGTCGCCTCATCGTAAATCCAACCGCAGATGAGGCACATGTACTTTTTCATTGTTTTAAATTGAAAATCGAGCAAAGCAGCGATTTTAGGTGAACTAAAGCCCGCCCCTTACAATCCTAGGGTTGTCCCGAAACCAAGAAGACACGAGACTTTGAGCGTGGAAGCCGTCGCCGAAACCCCTACTGCCGAATCACGAACGATGCCCAACCTTGGCGTGCGCACTCCGCTCGGACAAATCCTCGTTGAGCGCGGCAAAATCGATCCTGCGGAGCTTGAGCGCGTGCTGCGTTTGCAAGCGACGAGCTCAACGCGCGAGCGCATTGGTTCGCTGCTCACAACGCTTGGTGTGGTCTCTGCCCGCGACGTAACACAAGCGCTCGCGGTGCAGGCTAATCTGCCGTTCATCGATGCTTCGGCATTCCCTGAAATGCCGATTCTCGAAGAGCGTATTTCTGCGCGCTTCTTGCGCGATGCGCGCGCCTTGCCGATCGAGGAAAACGAGGAAGCGCTCACGCTCGCGGTCGCCGATCCCTACGATCAATTTCTCGTGCAATCGTTCGAGCTGGTTACCAATCGTCGCGTGCACCGTGTCGTTGCGGTGGGCTCTGAAGTCGATTCGGCGATCGAGCGTTTGTACGGTTCCGGGCGCACGCAGGTCGCGCAGCTGACCGACGGCGGACTCGAAGCGCAGTTCGATGGCGAAGCGGTTGGCGCCGATGTGCAACAGCTCAAAGATCTTGCATCTGAGGCGCCGGTTATTCGTTTGGTGAGCTTAATCATCACCAATGCGCTTGAAGCGCGCGCGTCGGACATTCACATCGAGCCATTCGAAAATCGTTTGATCGTGCGCTACCGCATTGACGGCGTCTTGCATGAAATCGAATCGCCGCCGAAGCGACTTTCCGCCGCAGTGATTTCGCGCGTGAAGATCATGGCGAGCCTCGATATTGCTGAGCGCCGCCTGCCGCAAGACGGCCGCATTCGTTTGCGCATCCAAGGCAAAGAAATCGATTTGCGTGTTTCGACCGTGCCGACGATGCACGGCGAATCGGTCGTAATGCGTATCTTGGACAAGGGTGGCGTTACGCTTAACTTCGATAAGCTCGGATTCGATGGCACAGTGCTCGAAAAATTTCAGCACGCACTCGCGCAACCTAACGGCATCTTGCTTGTCACCGGCCCGACTGGTTCCGGCAAAACGACCACGCTCTACACCGCACTCGATCAACTCAATCAGCCCGACGTAAAGATTCTCACGGTTGAAGACCCGGTTGAATATCAGATGCCGGGCATCAATCAGATTCAAGTCAAACCGCAAATCGATTTGACCTTTGCGAACGCGCTGCGCTCCATCGTTCGTCAAGACCCCGACATCATCATGATCGGTGAGATTCGCGATCTGGAAACGGCGGAGATCGCCGTGCAAGCAGCGCTCACGGGTCACTTGGTTTTGTCTACGTTGCACACGAACGACGCGCCGGCTTCCGTGAGTCGCCTGCTCGATATGGGCGTTGAAGATTATTTGCTCACCAGTACGCTCGTGGGTGTGCTCGCGCAACGCCTGGTACGTACGCTCTGCCCGCATTGCAAGGCGCCGCATGAACTCGATGCCGTGAGCGCGCGCGAATTCGGTTTTCATCGCGTGACCGATAACCCAACACCGACGGTGTACAAACCCGTTGGCTGCTCGCATTGCGGTAATACGGGTTTCACTGGGCGAATTTGTATCGTCGAAATGATGCCGATGACTGAGCCGCTGCGTCGACTCATCATGAAGAAAGCCAACGCGAGCGAAATTCGCGCTGCGGCACTTGCCGAAGGCATGCAGCCGATGTACGACA
>JBOFBL010000432.1:0-2584 GCA_051645545.1 Casimicrobium sp.
AATTCTTCCCACATCGTGCCCGGAAGAACCATGCCCTTCATGTGTTCTTCCCAGCGTCGCGCAAAGCGTGCGACGGGCGGAATCGCGGAGAGCATGCTCTTGCTCGCACTTCGAACTGCACCGTAAGTGCGGCTTGCGAGGAGTCGTGAAAGATATTTGTTCAATGCGCCGACCGGTTCACTGATCGACATTTCATTGTCGTTCAGAATCACGAGCATGTTCGCATCCGACGCGCCTGCATTGTTGAGCGCTTCGAAGGCCATACCCGCGCTCATCGAGCCATCGCCGATGATCGCGACTACGCGTCGCGATTCCTTCTTCGCTTGCGCGGCAATCGCCATTCCCAATGCAGCGGAAATACTGGTTGATGAATGCGCGACTCCAAACGTGTCGTACTCGCTCTCGTCGCGCTTCGGAAACCCGGCGAGCCCTTGCCATTGACGAAGACTCGCCATGCGGTCGCGTCGCCCCGTCAAAATTTTGTGCGGGTAGCACTGATGACCCACGTCCCACACCAGGCGATCGTGCGGCGTGTTGTAGCAATAGTGAAGCGCCACGGTGAGTTCGACGACGCCCAAGTTCGACGAAAGATGTCCGCCCGTTTTCGACACTGAATCGAGCACGAAGGCGCGCAGCTCATCGCAGATTACCTTCAAGTTCGAAGGCGGTTGCTCGCGCAATTGCGCGGGGAAATTGATCGATTCGAGGAGTGACACAGGCGTTTTCTTGTTAGTGGCGCGAACCGATGTATCGGCGTCGTTCTTTGACTGAGCTGACGACGAAACGAAACTGGAAGAATTCATTTGAGCACACTGCTTTCTGCGGGCGTTAAGCGCATCATGATTTGCGCTCCGCCATCACGAAGGCGAGATCGATCAAGCGTTGTGATCTCGCGTTCGGCGCGTGAGGCGAGTCAAGCGCCGCGATTGCTTGGCGAGTGAGCGCACGCGCGTAGGCCTGTGCGGGTTCGATGCCCATGAGTGAAACAAACGTTGGTTTGTCGTTCTCAGCGTCTTTGCCCGCGGTTTTGCCGAGCGTTTCGCTATCGGCAGTGGCGTCGAGTACATCGTCGACTACTTGAAACGCGAGCCCGATGTTTTCCGCGAAGAGTTCAAGCGCATCGATGCGCGCTTGTTCCGCTTCGATCATGAGCGCGGGCAGCATGAGTGCGGCCTTGAACATCGCTCCGGTTTTCATCGTGTGCATTTCTTCGAGCGCGGCTTGCGTCATCGCGTTGCCCACGTTCGCGAGATCAATCGCTTGTCCACCCGCCATGCCGAGCGCGCCCGAGGCATCGGCGAGGAATCTGCTCGCAGCGACGATGCCACTTGCAGTAGCGGGCGCGTCAAGCAACACGCGAAACGCGAGCGGTTGCAGCGCATCGCCTGCAAGCATCGCGGTCGCCTCGCCGAACACCACGTGATTGGTCGGTTTGCCGCGACGCATCGCGTCGTTATCCATGCAGGGCATATCGTCGTGAATGAGCGAATACGCATGAATCATTTCGACCGCTGCTGCCGCGTGATCGGCAAGTTCGGCCGTAGTGCCAAGCGATTCGGCAGCCGCGTACGCGAGCAAGGCGCGCAATCGCTTACCGCCACCGAGCGCGCTGTAGCGCATCGCTTCGAGCATGCGACCGGAACTCAATTCATCGCTAGGCAAGAATCGCTCAAGCGCGAGTTCGGCGCGCGCACGATGCGCGGCGGCCCATTCGTCAAAAGTCATCGATTGCATCGCGAGATCAGGTTTCCTGCTGAAACGGTTTCAGCACATCGCCTTCGAGAATCTTCACTTGCTGCTCCACCTGCGCGAGTTCGCCCTGCGCATACTTGAGCAATTCCGCGCCGCGCTTATACGCCGCGAGCGAATCCGCGAGCGGCAATTCGCCGCTTTCGAGCGAATCGACGAGCTTTTCAAGCTCTTCGAGCGCGGATTCAAAGGTTTTCGGTGCGGCTTTTGCCATTGAGTCGATTGCAAACGGTTAACGTGCCAATTTTACGGTCGTAGCCTCGTGGGATCGAACTATTGCCAGGGGCGAAAGAACTCGGTTTTCTCGCTGCACTTCGCGATCTTTCCCTTTTCATCCCTGATCGGTATGCCACGAATCGGAATCGTCGCCTGCTGGCCACCCGACATCACGGTCACAATTTCAAAACTGCCGTCTTTCTCGGTTTTGATGCGCACGCGATGCTCAACATCGATCACCCGTCCCATGAGCGGTTGGTTGCAGCGTCCAATCCAGCTTGCTTCGGTTTTCGTTTCTTTGATGTCGCGCAACGTGCAAATCGGGCCTTGCGCCGCAAGAACGCCCTGCCAATCGCGCGCCGAGAGATCCTCTGCCGTATAGAAATCGACGCATAAATCGCGCACCTTACGATTCCAGTCGACGCGATACATGCCTTCGGCGAGCGTTGGTTTCGCTTGCGCGGGGGAGCCCGCAATGCAGATGCAAAGCAAGCTTGCGACAAGCGTTGTGGCGATTCGAAGCATTGTCGGGAAACGATTTACGGGTCTCAAAAAGTGTTTCATGTACGTTGTACTCGATCAAGAAGCGTAAACGAAGTGCGTGAACTCGAAGTGAAGT
>JBOFBL010000433.1:0-1308 GCA_051645545.1 Casimicrobium sp.
GGCAAGCGTCGCTGGGGCATCGTGTATCCGAACTACGAATATGGTCAATCCGCTGCGAACTGGTTCAAGAAATATTTGACAGCTCAGTCACCGACGGGCGTTGAGTTTGTCGAGCAAGCAGCACCGCTTGGCAAGATCGATGCGGGCTCGGTTGTGCAAGCGATGCTCGATGCGAAAGTGGACGCTGTGTTCAACGTAACCTTCGGCGCCGATTTGCAGAAGTTCGTGCGCGAGGGCAACACGCGCGGGCTCTTTACGAACCGTCCTGTGGTGAGTTTGCTTTCAGGCGAGCCTGAGTATCTCGATACGCTCAAAGACGAAACGCCCGCAGGCTGGATCGTCACAGGTTACCCGTGGGCCGAAATCAACACGCCAGAGCACAAAGCATTTCGCGACGCGTATCAAAAGAAATTCAACGACTATCCGCGTTTGGGCTCAGTCGTCGGTTACGCAACGGTGAAATCGATCGCTGCGATGTTGAAGAAAGCGAACTCAACCGACGTTGCGAAGATGCAAGCCGCAATGAAGAATCTTGAAGTAATGTCGCCGTTCGGCAAGATTGTGTGGCGTGCGCAAGACCATCAATCGACGATGGGCGCGTATGTCGGCAAGCTCGCGAAGAAGGACGGCAAAGGCGTGATGGTGGATTGGCGCTACGTCGATGGCAAGAGCGTGCAGCCGACGGATGACGATGTGAAACGTTTGCGCACGCCTGCGAAGTGATCAAATTTCGTACTTAAATCGCGCATTGGCACTTTCTCTAATCGCCCAATTTAATTGGGCGATACGCTTAAAAAATATACTTTTCGAAAAGTAGAAAAAATTAGGTTAACGCCCAATTAAATTGGGCGTTTCTATTTAGTGCTGGAATTGTTGTTTGCTGCCGCTAACCACGCGGTAGTCAACCGGTTTCACGTCGCACGGCGCTGGGTTCGCATTGCCGGTTGATCGAAGCTCTGCGCTCGCTACACTTGCCTGCGTCACCTCTGCTCATTGTTTCGATACCCGCTCTATGCCCACCGACTTCGTTCCCGCGTTTGTTCAGATCAGTGCGCTTCAAAACGAAACGTTTGCGATCGCGAGGCTTGATGATTTGACGGCTGAGCGGACGCAGCTCGACGCGACGCTCACACAATGCAATGCGCGCAGAGCGATGAGCAATGAAGAAGAGAGCTACGAACTTCTCTTCGAAGCGCCGCCGATGGATTGGCACTTTCAACAATCGATTTTTCGGTTTACGTGCACGTCGCGCCCCGAAGCGATCGATCCCTTCGATCTCTTCGCCGTGCCGATTGGAACGAATCGCGC
>JBOFBL010000434.1:0-6105 GCA_051645545.1 Casimicrobium sp.
GATCCGACGTTTGAGATCGATTTGCAAACGCTACCGCTTGATGATGCAAGCGTGTATCAACTCATTCGCGAAAGAAAACCGGTCGCCATCTTCCAGTTTGAATCGAGCGGCATGCAAGATTTGATTTTGAAGACGCGACCGAAGCGGCTTGAAGATCTAACGGCGTTGAATGCGCTCTATCGACCAGGGCCGATGGAGCTGATTCCCGATTACATCGCGCGCAAAGATAACAAGCAGGCGGTTGAGTATTACGACGATCGCCTGAAGCCGATGCTTGAGGAAACGCTCGGCATCATGGTCTATCAAGAACAGGTGATGCAGGCGGCGCAAATCATCGGCGGCTATTCGCTCGGTGGCGCAGATTTATTGCGTCGTGCGATGGGCAAAAAGAAACCCGAAGAGATGGCGAAACATCGCATCATCTTCGTCGAAGGCGCGATCAAAAACGGTGTGTCCGAAGAACTGGCAAAGCGGCTCTTCGATGACATGGAAAAGTTCGCGGGCTACGGCTTTAATAAGTCGCACTCGGCGGCATATGCACTGCTCGCCTATCAAACTGCGTACTTCAAGAAACATCACACTGCAGCGTTCATGGCGGCCAACATGAGCGCCGTGATGAGCGATACCGATAAGGTGCGCATTCTGCTCGACGATGCGCGCGAGATCGGTATTACGTTCGAAGCACCAGATGTGAACGCGGGCGAATATCGCTTCGTGCCCGTCGATCGCAAAACGATACGCTACGGACTCGGTGGCGTGAAAGGCACTGGTGAAGGCGCAGTCATCGAAATTCTTCGCGCGCGCGAAGAAGGTGGTGCGTTCAAGGATCTCTTCGATTTTTGTAAACGCGTCAACACGCAAACGGTTAACCGACGCACTGTTGAAGCGCTCATTAAATGTGGGGCATTCGACAAGTTACATCCCAATCGAGCCAGTAGCTTCGCGAGCGTTGGTGCCGCGCTGTCCGAGGCGGAGCGTGCACAAGCCAACATCGCACAAAATAGTTTGTTTGGCGACGATCCGAGTGTGAATGGTGTCGCATTGATCGATGCACGCCCGTGGGATCTGCTCGAGACGCTTGCCAACGAAAAGACGGCACTCGGTTTGTACTTGAGCGGCCACCCTTACGAGGCCTACAGAAAAGAGCTGAGCGCGGTAACCACGATGTCGCTCGCTCGTATCGAACCCTCGGACTCGAAGCAACGCCTCGCGGGCATCGTGAACGCTGTGCGCACGATTAATTCACGAAACGGTCGCATGTGTTTCCTGACGCTCGACGATCGCACGAGCGTCTTTGAGGTGATGATTCCCGCAACGCAATTTGAAGCGCATCGCGCATGGCTCAAAGAAGACATTCCGATCGTGATCGAGGCGAAAGTCTCCGCCGGTCGCGAAGGCATGGGCACGCGCGTCATCGCCGATCAATTGCTCACCATCGATCAAGCGCGCGCGCAATACGCGCGCCGCCTCGTCGTGAAACTCAATGGCAAGAGCGCAGATAAAGAAGCGGGCGCATTGCTGGGAATCCTCAAGCCCTATGTCGGCGGCCCAGTGCCTGTTTCAATCGATTTGCGCAAAGACGGCTACAGTGGCCGCATCGACTTGGGCGAGCAATGGCGCATTAACCCGAAGAGCGAATTGCTTGCGAAGATTTCAGGCGAACTCGAGTTCTAGCGAGAGCTCGTCACGCGGAGCTCGGTGCGGGTGACATCCAATTCGACACCTTGCGAAAGATCGCGCGAATGCCTTTGATGAGCAGCCGCAAAAGCAGCACGAGCAAGATCACGAACACCAAAAGCAACGCGAGAAAAATCCACGGGTTGGCGATCGCGAGCGCGAGGCCGCCTGCCACCGTGACGTCTTCTGCGAGTGAGACGGCGACATTGCTAAACGGCTCGGGCGAGGTGTTCACAGCAGCGCGAGTGCCGGCTTTGCCGAAGTGGGTACCTGCGGCCAAGGTGCCACCAATCAGTGCTGCGGCCATGGCAACGCCTTCACCCGTGTCGCCCATCATGCCTGCGGCCATTGCGGCACCCGCAGGGATGCGCAGGAACGTGTGCACTGCGTCCCAGGCGCTATCGAGCCACGGAATCTTGTCGGCGAAAAATTCGATGAAGGTCATGAAACCCGCCGCGCCAAGCACGATCGGATTCGCGATGATTTTCATTGCCTCTGGCAGTGGCACGTAGCCGAATTTGCCTAGCAATCCCACTATGAAGACGACAAGGTATAGCCGAATTCCAGCGCCCCAGGCCATTGCCAGGGACATCGCCAATTCCGCTAAATGATTCTGGAACCATTCCATGACAACTCTCCTAAATGCCTGGGGTGAATCGCGACCACAGGAGCGATTCGGTCACTTATGAATCGATCCAAAGGCTGCAACCTCATACGGATTATGAACGCTCAATCTTGTGAATCACCGCGACCGTCGTTGTAACGTTCTATAGACGTGCGGCACGCACGCAATCTAAATCGTAAGTGAGCTTGTGAACGAACGATTCATTGCTTCAGACCGCCAACAGAACGCGGGCTAACCCTAGTTGGTGTACAGTACGTGAGTTTTCACTTTGGAGGAAGAAAAACATGGAATACATCATCTTTGCACTGGTTGGATTGGTCGTGGGGGCAATCGCCAAATTTGTGATCCCAGGCAAGCAAGGCGGCGGCATCATTATGACTGCGATCTTGGGCTGTATCGGATCGCTTGTTGGCACCTACGGCGGGCAGCAACTGGGAATCGTTTCAGCGAAAGCAGGTACTCACTGGATCGCCTCGATCGTGGGTGCAATCATCGTGGTGTTCATCTACAGCTTGTTGACTAAAAAGTCCGACACTGCGTAGTTCTCCAACTTATTGATTGAACCCCCAATTTTATTGGGGCGAACATTAATAAACTACTAATTTCAATAAATATCAAAAATAGCTTGAACGCCCGATGTAATTGGGCGTTAACGAATCAAGCTGGAAAGACTGAAATAACAAAAAAGCCGACGATTCGTCGGCTTTTTTTGCGGTACGCGAGTGACGCGTATCGCTTTACTCGGCGTTCGCGGCTTCAGGTGCAGCCTCTTCCGCAGCCGGGGCTGGGCGATCCATCAAGGAGACGAGTGCCATCGGAGCATTGTCGCCCTGACGGAAACCGTACTTGAGGATTTGCACGTAACCACCGTTACGGTTGGCGTAGCGCGGGCCCAACTCGTTGAACACTTTGCCAACGATCTCGCGATCGCGGATGCGATCGAAAGCAAGGCGCCGGTTTGCGAGCGATGGCTTTTTGCCAAGCGTAATGAGCGGCTCGACCACGCGACGAAGCTCTTTGGCCTTCGGCAGCGTTGTGCGAATCACTTCATAGCGAAGCAATGCAGTTGATAGATTGCGCAACAGAGCCTGACGATGGGCGCTGGTGCGGTTTAATTTGCGAAGTCCACTTCCGTGACGCATGATATTTCTCCTGGCTTCGCTTAGTTACCGCGATCGAGACCGGCCGGAGGCCAGTTATCGAGCTTAGTACCGAGCGCGAGACCGCGCTGCGAGAGCACTTCCTTAATTTCGTTGAGCGATTTGCGACCGAGGTTCGGAGTTTTAAGAAGCTCCGTCTCCGAGCGTTGAACCAAATCGCCGATGTAATGAATGTTTTCCGCTTTGAGGCAGTTGGCCGAGCGAACGGTGAGTTCGAGATCGTCAACTGGCTTCAAGAGAATCGGATCGAACGAGGCCGATGCACGCTCGAGCGCGGGCATGTCGGTGCCTTGCAGATCCGCGAACGACGAAAGCTGATCCACGAGGATGCTTGCGGCGTAGCGCACTGCACCTTCGGGCTCAATCGCGCCGTTGGTTTCGATGTCGAGCACGAGTTTGTCGAGATCGGTGCGCTGTTCGACGCGAGCCGATTCCACGATGTAGCTCACGCGCTTGACCGGGCTAAACGATGCGTCGAGCAGGATCGAGCCAACCTTGCGGTTTGCGGTGTGACCTGCTGCGGTGCGAACCGTTGCCGGCACGTAACCACGGCCACGCTCAACCTTAATTTCGAGATCGAGTTTGCCGCCTTGCGTGAGGTTCGCAATGACGTGCTCGGGGTTGATGATCTCAACCTCGTGCGTCGATTCGATATCGGCAGCGGTCACTGGACCGGCGCCTTCTTTCTTGAGTGTCAGCACGGCTGAATCGCGATTGTGCAGCTTGATCACCACACCTTTGAGATTGAGCAGCAGATCGACGACGTCTTCCTGCACACCTTCCAGCGTCGAATACTCATGCACGACACCGGCAATCGACACCTCGGTGGGTGCGTAGCCAGGCATCGAGGAGAGCAGCACGCGACGAAGCGCGTTGCCAAGCGTATGGCCGTAGCCACGCTCGAACGGCTCCATCACGACGCGAGCCGAGGATGGGCTGGTTGCTTGAACCTCAATGTTGCGGGGCTTCAAAAAAGCTGTACTCTGCATACATTTCCTTTATGTGTGAGGTTCTGGCGATTACTTCGAGTACAACTCGACGACCAAGCTTTCGTTGATGTCTGAGGCGAACTCGGTGCGATCCGGCGCGTGCTTGAACGTGCCTTTCATTTCTTTCGCGTTGACATCGACCCAACCTGGGAATCCGATACGCTCGGCGAGTGCCAATGCGTCGATGATGCGTGCTTGTGCCTTCGATTTGTCGACAATCGCAACGACTGCGTTAGCCGGAACAATGGCCGAAGGAATGTTGCACATCTGACCGTTCACTGTGATCGCCTTGTGGCTCACGAGTTGACGGGCTTCCGCACGCGTAGAGCCGAAGCCCATGCGATACACAACGTTATCAAGACGCGATTCGAGCAGCTTCAACAGGTTCTCACCAGTTGAGCCTTTGCGACGCGATGCCTCGGCAAACGTGCGGCGGAATTGACGCTCGAGCACGCCGTAGATACGACGCAGCTTTTGCTTTTCGCGCAATTGCAGACCGTAGTCCGACGTACGCTGACCGCTCTTCGCGCCATGCTGACCAGGCGCTGCAGCCAGTTTGCACTTGCTGTCGAGCGAGCGACGTGCGCTCTTTAAAAATAAATCGGTGCCCTCACGACGGGAGAGCTTGCACTTGGGGCCTGTATAACGAGCCATCAGTTTTCTCCTTCGTGATTACATGCGGCGACGCTTGGGTGGGCGGCAACCATTGTGTGGTACCGGGGTCACGTCAGCGATGCTGGTTACTTTAATACCGAGTGCGTTCAATGCACGCACGCAGCTCTCACGACCAGGGCCTGGGCCCTTGATTTGGATTTCGATGTTCTTCACGCCGTTTTCGACCGCAACTTTGCCTGCGGCCTCTGCTGCGACCTGCGCTGCAAACGGGGTGGATTTACGCGAACCTTTGAAACCCGCACCACCAGCCGTTGCCCAGGAGATAGCGTTACCTTGGCGATCGGTGATGGTGATAATCGTGTTGTTAAACGAAGCGTGTACGTGGCAAATTGCCTCGGAGACGTTCTTCTTGACTTTCTTACGAGCGCGCGCTGCTGCGGCGTTCTTTGCAGATGATTGAGCCATGATTTAGTACTTAGCCTTTCTTACCTGCGATGGCCTTGCGCGGGCCTTTGCGCGTGCGCGCATTGGTGCGCGTGCGCTGACCGCGTGCGGGCAGGCCCTTGCGATGACGGGTGCCGCGATAGCAGCCCAAGTCGATCAAGCGCTTGATGCTCATCGTGATTTCGCGACGAAGGTCACCTTCGACGACGAACTTGCCGACTTGCTCGCGCAGTTTGTCGAGTTCCGCGTCGGTCAAATCTTTGACCTTCTTGCTGCGCGAAACACCTGCGTGATCGCAAACCGCTTTAGCGCGTGTGTGACCGATGCCAAAGATCGCGGTCATCGCGACCCATGCATGTTTTTGGTTGGGGATGTTGACCCCGGCGATACGTGCCATTGTCTAGTCTCCTTCCCAATTAGCCCTGACGCTGCTTATGACGCGGGTCCGTGCAAATGACACGAACCACGCCATGACGGCGGATGATTTTGCAGTTGCGGCAAATTTTCTTCACCGATGCACTTACTTTCATGGTCGTTTCCTGTTTAGATTTATTTGGCGCGGAATGTAATCCGTGCCCGTGTCAAGTCATACGGC